>CAYPOW010000290.1:2246-4145 GCA_964412145.1 uncultured Draconibacterium sp. | reverse complement strand
ATAAATAATAAAAAACTCTATTTTTGATTGGCCCGAAAAAAAGGGAAGCTTACAAAACCATCAATTTTTTTCAATAAACTTTTTGTGTATTTTAGTGTTTTGGAGATTTTTGCCGAAGGCATTCCAATGGAAGTGGCAAATTATTACACAGAGTTTCGCGGAGACAAAAAGAGATACGCAGAGTCTATTTGCAAGTGGCGACAATTAATTTCTGTTTGCCTTTATTTTTTTCAAAAAGAAAGATTCATTAATGATAAAATAGGTGCCAAAAGAATGTGCAAAATTTAGACTCATCAAATCAAAATAAGCTTCTGCTCTAATAACCAGTTTAATAGATTCTGAGATTGGAAATTCCATTTCTGTTTTTGAAGTAAGCAATTGTCTTTTTTCTTGAAAAAAATCCGCATCAAAATCAGAAATTGATAGAAATAAGTATTCTCCTCTGGAGGAAATAAACTTATTGGACGACCAATACCCAAATACCGAGAGCATGTTTTTATTCTGATAATGAACTTTTAAATACATTCCGTTTCCCTTTTTAAAAGGAAGCGAGTTTACCCCCGATTCTGGCAGACCCAGGCCTCTATACAAAAAGAACAAAGGCTTGAAACTTAAACTTTGTTTTGTTCCGATATTGTATTTGATATCGAGACCAGTCATCGCATTTATGATAGAAATAGCTGGATTTGGTGATGAATCTATTTGACCACCACGATGTACTCCCATTAAATGAAAGGGTAGTTCTATAGAAAGCCTTTTTGTTTGAAGCAATAAAAACTGACTCGTATTTCCTAAAACAAATTCTTCCTGATAGGGACTGTTTACGTAGATAAATTTTTCCCAATTCAACCACAAATCTGACTTTATTTTAGCTGAATGATACAAGAGTTGGAATCCGTTTTCCACATTGTTTTGGTAGTAGCGATCGAAACGAAAAAGTGGTTCCTCAAGCTGATGATTCAGTGTGCCGTAGATACTTCCGATTACCAATTCTAAATTGGGCATTATTTTTTGCCGAATAGTAAAAACAGGTATCGCTTGTGTAAAAAGATCAATTCCATCGTATTTAAGTAGAAAAACGCCAGCACTTACTTGCGTGTTTTTTGTAAAATAATATTGAAGTGTGGGTTTTAAAAAAAAGCCCAGCCCTGTGAATCCTTTTGTAAAAGCATTAAAATATTCATTGTTTTTAATAAACGATGTGCTTTCTATTTGTAAAGAGATTTCTCTGTCACAAGTGTCGCACAAAAATGTTTTGTTGCTAAATGTTTGCGCAAAAGAGGAGAGAACAAATAAGAAATAAAAAGAAACAATTAAATGTAGTTTACGCATTGCAAATAAATCAAAGTCTTGATGCGTAAAAATACTAATTAATCAATTGCCTGAAATAATTTCTTTTTGTGATTCATCCCTCTATTTAATAATTACCAAACTTTTGATGTATCATTTGCTCTGAACCAATGGGTTAACCCATTGGTTATAATTGATACCGAGATACTTTCAGAAGGGCGCTTTATTTGTTTTAGCAACGGGTTTCCCAGCAGCAAATAGCTTCATGCTTTATCTGATAAAAATACAAATTACCCGTAGGGCATTAATATCAATAGAAAATTTATAAATTTAGGATATGCTATTTCCCGTATGGGGATTAACATTTAATTTACAAATACAAGAACGCATTTTTTTCAAAGTCAAAGGTTTATGTCCTCTGGACAATAAATCTAATTGCTATTATATATTCTATTGATATTGAAGCCCTACGGGCTAGTATAAAATATCAACTTTAGTTTTGATAATAAGTCATGTTTTTTAATGTATTCGGTTTATATCCTCTATAGTAAAGTACTTGATCGATATTATATTGGGCAAACGATGGATATCAATAATCGTATCGAAGAA
>CAYPOW010000290.1:0-2146 GCA_964412145.1 uncultured Draconibacterium sp. | reverse complement strand
ATAGTAAAGCACTTGATCGATATTATATTGGGCAAACGATGGATATCAATAATCGTATCGAAGAACATAATTCAGAAAAATATGATAATAGTTATACGAAAAGAGCCTGTGATTGGCGATTATTTTTTTCAATTCCTTGCCAAAACCGAACAGAAGCAATTAAGATAGAGTATCATATTAAGAAAATGCACAGTCGCATCTTTCTAGAAAATCTGAAGAAATATCCTGATATTAGTAAAAAGATAATTGCCAAATACACAAATTAAAAATTCTAAAAATAATATTTTGTTTCTTAGCGATGAATGTGTATTTTTGCATCCGCTTTTTAATAATTGCCTAGCAATAATTTAAAAGCAGAGGGCCTATAGCTCAGTCGGTTAGAGTAGTTGACTCATAATCAATTGGTCCCTGGTTCGAGCCCAGGTGGGCCCACTTAAGTTGAGGCAAGTGCTTGAGATTCAGGCGCTTGCTTTTTCATTTTCCACTTCATCTATAATTTATTGCGTAGAGAGTACATTTTTTTATTTTATTGGATGATCCAGTGTTTCACTTAAAATGACTCTAAATAAGCATCAGGCATTTGACATAAAATATTATTGTCTAATTTTGAAAAATTGCAATAAACCAAAAACCTATGAATAAAATAATATCCGTTGAAAATCTATCTGAAGATGTCGTAAAGCTTGAAATAGAGGCACCTAGGATAGCTCAAAAACGAAAAGCAGGACATTTTGTTATCGTTAAATTGGGATTAAAAGGAGAGCGAATTCCGCTCACTATTTCCTCGGCCGACACAGAAAAAGGAACGATTACCCTGATCATTCAAAAAGTAGGCGTTACCAGTCACAAAATTGCTCTCCTAAAAGCAGGCGATGAAGTAACTGATGTCGTTGGCCCGCTTGGTCAAGCTACTCATATCGAAAAAGTTGGTACTGTTTTATGTGCCGGAGGTGGCGTTGGAACAGCGCCTCTTCTGCCAATTGTTGAAGCTATGCACAAAGCAGGTAACCGCGTTATTACTGTTTTGGCCGCAAGAAATAAAGATTTGATAATCCTAGAAAAGGAAATGCGCCTGCATTCGGATGAGGTGATTGTGATGACTGATGACGGCTCTTATGGTCGACAAGGATTGGTAACTCACGGAATGGAAGAAATAATCAAGCGCGAAAAAGTGGACAAAGCCATAACAATTGGGCCCGCTATTATGATGAAATTCAGCAGTATGCTGACAAAAAAATACAATATTCCAACAGAAGCCAGCCTGAATGCCATTATGGTTGATGGCACCGGAATGTGTGGAGCTTGTCGCGTATCTGTTGGTGGCTCAACAAAATTTGTTTGTGTCGATGGACCTGAATTTGATGCCCATGAAGTAAATTTCGACGAGCTGCTTCAGCGCCTCGGCGGATTTAAAGAAGAAGAATACAAAGCATATCAAAGCTATCTAGACGGATTAAAAAAAGTGACGGCCTAATGGAAAATACAAGGGATTATCTAAAATTAGAAAGAAGTCAGGAATGGCGTGAAGAGCTTCGTAAATCTTTAAAATCGAAAGATCGTACAAGTTTGATTCGGGTACAAATGCCTGAAGAAAATCCGATTGAGAGAGCTAAAAGTCATATCGAAGTCAATAGAGGACTCACTGTTCAAATGGCTGTGGAAGAAGCTAAACGTTGTTTAGACTGCCCCGATCCAACCTGTATTACTGGTTGCCCTGTGAGCATCAACATTCCGAAATTCATCAAATATGTTGAAAAACAGGATTTTGCTATGGCAGCTCGTACGCTGAAAGAAACGAATGCATTGCCAGCGGTCTGTGGTCGTGTTTGTCCACAGGAAGTTCAATGCGAAGCAAGCTGTTTCTATACCTTAAAATTAAAGAAAATTCCGGTGGCAATTGGTCATTTGGAACGATTTGTAGCCGACTGGGAAAGGAATTCAGGAAAAATGTATATTCCTGATGTTGAGCCTTCTAACGGAATTAAAGTAGCAATAATTGGTTCCGGTCCTTCCGGTTTAGCCGTGGCTGGCGATTTGATAAAACTTGGATATGCTGTAAGCGTTTTCGAAGCACTTCATGAGCCTGGTGGTGTACTAAAATATGGTATTCCCGAGTTTCGTTTACCCAACGAAATTGTGGATGTAG
>CAYPOW010000289.1:0-4160 GCA_964412145.1 uncultured Draconibacterium sp. | reverse complement strand
CCACTTCTATCCGATCAATTTTATCCAGCATTTTTACTCTTGATTGTACCTGCTTAGCTTTAGTAGCCTGATATCGAAAGCGTTCGACAAATTGCTCAATTTCTTGTATTTGCTTTTGTTGATTCGTATAAGCCGACTGCTCTAATTGCAAACGTTCTTCTCGTTCCTGAACATATTTGCTATAGGGCATTTTATAGTCATAAATACGTCTTTTGCTTATCTCGATCGTACGCTTGGTAACGGAATCGAGAAAAACACGATCGTGAGCCACCAAAATTACGGCACCGCTATAATTTTTAAGAAAATTCTCCAACCATTCTATCGACTCTATATCGAGATGATTTACAGGCTCATCCAATAGAAGCAGATCGGGTTGCTGCAATAATATTTTTGCAATTTCCACCCGCATACGCCAGCCACCGCTAAATTCGGAAAGTGATCGTGAAAAATCATCGGCTGTAAAGCCAAGGCCTATTAAAACTTTTTCCAAATCAGCATCGCGATTTTGCCCTCCTAAAAGCTGATAACGCTCGGTAGAAATACTAAGTTCATGTGCCAAATCCATATAAGCATCACTCTCATAATCTGTTCTGGTATTCAATTCCAGATTAAGATGCTCTAACCTATTTTCGAGCGCGTTAATCTGACTGAAAGCCTTTTGCGTCTCTTTATAAATGCTTAATTTACTTTCGTTTTTCAATTCCTGAGGCAAATAACCAACTGTTTTCCCATCGGGAATAACAATCTCGCCACCATCAAAATCAAGTTCTTTTGCAAGTAATTTTAATAAAGTTGATTTCCCTGTTCCGTTGGCTCCAACCAGACCTATCTTGTCGTTCGAATTAATTAAAAAAGACACCTGATCAAAAAGTAGGTGACCGGAAAAAAGCATACTTATATTCTGAACTGAAAACATAGATTTTTTTGAAATTGAGTTGGCAAAGATAGAGATAAAAGTCGTTTTATTTTCTTTGCATATTAGCAATGGAAATGTTTAATGACAAATTAATTTCAGATAAAAATACAACCTAGATTTATTGAAATTTTAATCCTAATTTATACAAGCCAGAAAAATAGTTTTGGGCATTATATTTGTATTAAGCAGGTTATTATAACTGTAAAAATGAATCCCGCACTAAATCAAACCACATGAAAAGAAAGACTAGTAATTATTTGATCATTAGTATTTTAATCACATTTATAATGTCTTCCTGTGCCATGCCTCAATATAAACACACCTACGAATCAACAAAGGGTTTGGATTTGAGAAGTGGTAAGTACCTCGTTAATCATATTGAGTCTGATTTGTATTTAGGCTCAAGAGAGGCCGTAGCTGAGCGTTTGATCAAGAAATTACAGAAAGTAGGAGATGCAACATTTATCTATATCGATAGTGTTAATATTAGCTATCTGTTGCCTAGCCAAATGCAATTTGAGTTAGCCCCAGAGGCAATGGCTACCCTTAAACAGACAACAGATTTTGATTTTATTATTAATGTAAAAGCAAGTCGCTTACAGGATGAAATGAGCTGGTCTATTGCGCTGCCTAATTCTAATTCTTATGAAAATCAATCGGAAGTCTATATAGATGTTTATGATATTGCTAGCGGCCAAAGAATCTATTCTCAAAGGATAATTGCTTCAGTTAGAAACCCTGCAGATGAAGGTTTACATTTAACAAAATCAGCACGAGGCTTAATTTTTGGATCGATAAATAAAGGCGTTAAGGAGATTAAGAAGTATTCCCCTCGGATATAATACCGATTATTAAGCAAAACTAAGAGCTTATAAAGCTATTCTCTTTTATATGTAGTTAGTGACTTTTGCCAAACCTAAAATATCCAACTGTTTATTTACTCAATTGTTTTAATTGGATCATAATATTTTCGATATGAGCACATAAATTTGTTAGCTTGAGTAAAATATTGTATTTTGCAGGAGCAGATTTCTCTATTTATGAACACAAAAATAAAGGTCTCACTTCGAGGAATATTATTACTTTTTATTAGTATAATCAGCATACTGAATAGTATAGCGAGTGGAAATACTAAAGTCTTTCAAACAGATTTCTATCAACAAAAAACGTTGATAGAATCCACTTATTCGCAAATAAATATCTCAGATCAAGAAAAACAGCCAATAAAAAAGCAAATGCTTTCCTTACTGGATTCA
Source organism: uncultured Draconibacterium sp. (assembly GCA_964412145.1). Classification (GTDB taxonomy): domain Bacteria; phylum Bacteroidota; class Bacteroidia; order Bacteroidales; family UBA12170; genus UBA12170. The sequence continues at coordinate 1,988 of CAYPOW010000289.1, read as the reverse complement.
GTAAAATTCTATAATACGTCTAATCCAAGCAAAAGTAATGCCTTTGCAAATAGTATAATTCAGACCTCTGAAAAGTATGGTTTTGATCCTATAAAATTGGAGGCTTTAAATGTAATGGGTTGGAATTATATAAAGAAAGATTGTTTAGACTCCTCTCAAATCTATTTTGAAAAAGCACTTGAATTAAGCGAGTATTTAAAAGATACGCTATCAATTGCTAAAGCTTTTAGGGGTATTTCGGAGTTTTATGTTCAATCCAATAGGTTGTTAATTGCAAATGAATATCTAAAGAAAATTTATGAATTAAGAGATGGCATTCAGGATAAAGAATTCCTAGGTTTAACAATGTATGCTCTTGGGAATAGAAATAAGAATTTAGGTAATTATAATGATGCCCTAAAGTATTTTATGGCGTGCCTTAAATATAGAGAGGAAGTAAGTAGTGATGTAAGAATAGCATCAGCATTAATTAGTATAGGGAATATTTATAGGCATATAGACGATTATGATAATGCCTTTTCCTATGCCCGGAAAGCTCATGATTTATGTGTTAAAAGTGGATGTAAGTTAACTAGAGTGCACAATCAATACGGATTAATATATCTGAACTTAAACGAAAACGAAAAAGCTTTGGAGTATTTCCGCCTCGCTTTCAAACAAGATTTAGAAGATGATGATAAAGTAGGGATGGGTCGAGGATTAAATAACATAGGTATTACTTTAAGAAGATTAGGCAGGAAAGAGGATGCCCTCAATTATCAATTTGAAGCCTTAGCATTAAAAAAAGAAACAAATGACATTCTATATATTGGATCTACATATAGCAATATCAGTGAGGTATATCTGGAATTGGGACAATATAGCAAGGCGAAAAAATATTTAGATTCTGCGTTTAGTTACAACCATAGATTTCATTTGAAGGATAGAATAATGTCTAATTATGATGGATATTATCAACTGTATAATACACTTGGAGATTATAAAAAAGCATTGGATTATTATATTTTGTATGCTCAAATGAAGGATACTATTTATTCATCAGAGGAGCAACGGAAAATTTCGGAGTTAAGTGCGCTCTTTGAGCTTGAAAAAAAGGAAAATGAGAATTTAGTTTTAGTAAAAGACAATCAGATAAAGAAGTTTGAAATTGAAAAGCAAACAGATTTGCGTAATTTATTTATCGCCATATCTATTTTGGTAGTTTTGCTTATCATTATTGTAATCTATCGCTATTACTTAAAGAGTAAAATGAACGATTCACTTTCAAAGAGTAATGCACTAATAACATTCCAAAGAGAGAAACTTAAAGAGATAAATGTCACAAAAGATAAATTTTTCTCCATTATTGCACACGATTTAAAAAGCCCCTTTAATGCCATTCTTGGTTTTGGTGATATATTGCAAAATGAGTATAATGAATTGTCTGAAGAGGACAGAAAAAAAATTATCCACCAGTTGGTTAAAAGCTCAAAGAATACTTTAGGATTGCTTGAAAACTTACTTACTTGGGCAAAATCTCAAAAAGGTCAAATACAAATGCAGCCTGATTTTCACATTTTGAATACGTTGGTTGAGCAAGCAATATCATCCTATTATGGCACAGCAACTATAAAAGGTATTATAATAAAAAACAAAGTAAATGGGGATTATCGTGTTTATGTTGATGAGCCAACAATAAAAATTGTAATTGGTAACATTGTAAATAATGCAATTAAGTTCTCGTATTCAGGAGGTAAAATAGAGCTGATTACTAAGCAATTTGAACAAACAACAGAATTACGGATTAAAGATGTTGGAGTTGGAATGGGTGCAAATACAGTTGACAATCTTTTTAAAATAGAAGAAAGTCATTCTACTTTGGGCACGAAAAATGAGAAAGGAACAGGCTTAGGTTTGATAATAAGCAAAGAGTTTGTTGAGCAAAATGGTGGTATGATAAAAGTAGAAAGTGAAGTTGATAAAGGAAGTGTTTTTATTATAAGCTTACC
>CAYPOW010000288.1:0-4184 GCA_964412145.1 uncultured Draconibacterium sp. | reverse complement strand
ATTAAATCCTGAATTAAAAGATTGAATCGCTTTTTTTTCTGTTTCCAGCATAAACCAAGTTTTATAATTTGATAATGCTAAGTTAGTAAATCATTTTTTTATAGCCATTCAATGGAACATAATTTGATGCAATAAAAAAATTGTAAGACGTTTAAAAAAAATATTTAGGCTCTTTATTTGAATGGGGAAGACTATTTAGAAACCTGAACAATTTTTATATCGGTGTAGTTCTGCAATTGGTAAGCAGGGATAATATTGGGAGACTTAGCACTTGTGTATATGAGCCCGCTGGTTACTGGAATAGCGGCAATTAGGGAAGCTGCTTCTCCAGTAAATGCATAAATATATAATCCTATAACTGCTGCTGCCCCCGCAAAATATATCAATGCTCCATCAACCACAATAGTTAGTAATAGAGGATTTCGTTTAATTTTTTCGATATTTTCAAGGGATATTTTTTCTCCCCGAATTTCAAGCATATTATCCTCCGTAAATCGAACTCTTCCTCTTAGTTTTTTTCCGTCAATGGTTTTTAGTCTGATTCTAGCATTTTCTTTGATTAAAATTTCTTTACCTGTTTTTGTTTTAGTAAAGCTTAAGAATTTTTCCTGAGAAAACGCAGTAGCTGTAATGAAAAGGGCAATAATAATAAATAGTGATTTCATTTTAAATTATTTTTGTAATAAGGTGGATATGAATAACATATAACCGAATTATTATTCAAACTATTTAACTATAAATGGTAAAAATATCCAAAATAATTTACCAAACACATAAATTTAAAGTAACTAATCAGTGTGCAAGTTAGCAATAACATTTAGAGAGCTGAGCACATTCTGATCATTTTTTATTATTGTATCAGTAATTGATCTGAGTACAGCAAATATAAACGCTCCGTTTGGTGATTTAAATTGGCCCGAGACCTTTTGTTTTACTTTAATATTCCGTATAGCTCTTTCAGAAGAGTTGTTGTCTGGCGGTACTTTGGGGTTGTGCAGAAAGGGGAAAATATAATCACGATATTTTATCAGTCTGTTTTGAAAAGTAATTAGTTCTTTATGTTCGGCGGGCAGATTGTAATCCAGAAGTCGATCCAGCCTTCTTTCTATAGATTTTCTTTTAGGGTTAGCGATATAATAATCAACCTGACTCATATTAGTTTTCAAGTCTAAAGCAGACTTAAAAAGTGCCTTGCAAACTTTGCTCCATTTGTGATTGTATCTTTCCGATAGATAATTCAAATCTCTTAACAAATGAGCTAGGCATATCTGATGGGATGCGGCAGCAGTATTAAAATGACTTTTCCAGCAATCGTGAACCAAGGTGGAATTTTTAAATCCATTCTCAAAGTTTTGGGTGATACTTCTTTGTGCTCTGTTGTCTGTTATTGAAATGAATGTGGCATCTTCGTTTTGCCATACCCAAGCCCAATGTTTGTCTCCTGCAACTTTTACTCCTGTTTCGTCTGCTCCAATAGCACCAAAACTTGACGAGAGTAGTTTCTGTTTGATCATCTCGTAAGCTGGCTCAGCTTTTTTTGTTAATTTATTCAACAAATAATGGATGCCTCCTTCGCTGATTGGTAAATGGAATACATCATTGAAAAATTCCTTCATCCGACGAAAAGGGATATATTGTCTTGTGTGAAAATATCCTATCAAGCTTTCTATATTATTGCCATAGCTAACTGGAGCATTTGCTTCCAAAGGAAACGCACTTGTTGTTTCACATCCACAAGTACAAATTCTACTGAATATTTGATGTTCGGTTACTTTAAGTTCAATCTTGGGTATATCTATGACTTGTCGTTTACCTGTTAATGCAAAAGGAATGCTACTCATATCTTTTCCACAACAGTTACAATAATCGGGAACGTGTTTCTCAATAACATCAGGTGTTTCAACCATTTTGAGCGTATTGCCCTTGTGTCCTAATTGACCTCCTGGCTTGCGACCTGTCTTCTCTCGTAAACTTTGATTGCGTTTAGGTCGGTTTTCATCCTTGGAAGGAGGTGTTGAGCTATTTCGGCTATTCTTGGGATTCTCATATTTAGCTAAACGCGCTCTTAAAAAAGCATTCTCCTTTTCCAAGGACACTACTTTTTTTTCCAAAGCATAAAGACGCTGTATGATGGCTTCAATTTTCAAGCCATGAAATTACAAAAGAAAAAAGTATCTGCCTAATAAAACCAATGACTATGTGGCATGAATACAAAAATAATTTTTACGCCTTTTTGACATGAAATAAAACCACTATATTTGATACTGATTAGATACAATTTAAAAAGTTGCCAAATTGTTAACATTTATAGGCAATAGTTATCACAAATCCAGCTTTAATTGCCCGAATAAACGAAAAGATTTTCGATGGAAGGGTGTAATTCCATACAAATGAAGCGCTTCTCTATGTTTGAGAGTAGGGTATCCTTTGTTGTTTTGCCAATCGTAGTTTGGGAATTCCAGATGAGCTTTTTTCATATACTCATCTCGATGAGTTTTTGCTAAAATGGAAGCGGCAGCTATGGCCATATATTTTTCGTCGCCTTTTACAATCGTATGGTGTTCAATTGCATTGTATGGCTTAAAACGATTTCCGTCGATTAGCAATCTATGAGGTTGAATGTGGAGTTTTTGAATGGCTTTGTGCATACTAGAAATGCTGGCATTCAATATATTAACTTCATCAATTTCTTGAGGTGTCATGCTTTCTACAGCCCAGGCCAGAGCTTCTTTTTCGATTAGAATTCGTAGGGTTTTTCTATTCTTTTCGCTTAGTTTTTTAGAATCGTTTAAGAGTTCGTTTTTAAAATTTAAAGGCAATATTACAGCTGATGCAAAAACGGGTCCGGCAAGGCATCCACGACCAGCCTCATCGCAGCCGGCTTCCATTTTTTTATCATCAATAAACCTCAGCTTAAGCATGAAAAAGTATTTGATAATTTTGAATTAGGATGGAGACAAAAATCAAAGTGATAAACAGATCGGCCCAAAATGGACGTTTTACAGAACTAAAATAAAAACCAAGGATGCCAGCAAAAGGGATATAGGCAATTTCGCGTGTAAAACTATTGGTGTTATAGAAAGAAATAAGAATGCTAAGGCCTAAAAGCCAATACATAAATGTAGTTTTTTTCCGAATGCTAATTACTTGATTTCCTATTCTGGGTAAAATAAAACTGCTTGCCATTAGTATTAAAATGGCAGAAACAATGAATTCAATTAATTCCTGCGTTTTTGGTAATGACAAAGGGCTAAGTAATGAATAAATTATCCCTTTGGTATGTTCGATAAAAAGGAGGTTTTTATCGAACCAAAAATAAATGAAGGCAATTAAAACATACGGAATAAAGAAACCGATAAGGCTAATGGGGATGCTTCGCCAATTAAATGATTGGAATAGGATGAGACTAATCCAAATAACCGGAAAAAGAAACACCATAGAAGGAATGAATAAACTTGCCAGAGAAAACCAAACAGAAGCGGTGAGAATAAGGTTATAACTGCGATAAGATTTAAAATTTTCAAGTAGCATTTTGAGTCCAAGTAATAAAAACAGGATGGCTAGGAATGCAGAATGAAAATATAAGTGTTCTGGCGTTCGACTTTGAAAAAGCACAAATAAAAAACCAGTTAAGAAGTTATTGCTATGCGTAAGTTTGTGGCGAGAAAATAAAAATGACAACATAAAAGCTTCTGTAAGAAGCAAAAGAAATCCCAAAGCCTTACTTATAAAGTGATTGTTTATCAGTGGATTTGAAAAGAAAGGGTAGGAGTAAATATTTAATTCAGTATCTGTTAAAGCATTAGGTTGAATAAAACCAGGTAACCAAATGATAAGAGTGAAACCTATCAAAAATGCTATTTGGATCAAATATGATTTCTTAAAAAGTGTAAGTATCATAAATTCATTGATTTACAAATCAAACCCAATATCGGCACGAAAATATTTTCCTTCAAAATGTATTTTATTTGCTTCTTTATAGGCTTTGGATAAGGCTTCTTCTTTTGTGTTTCCAAATGATGTTATTGCTAAAACTCTACCGCCATTTGTAAGAATGTCGCCTTGTTCATTTTGCTTGGTGCCGGCATGAAATACCAAACTATCCTCCACTAAATCTAGACCACTAATTACTTTGTTTTTTTCGTAAGCCTCTGGATATCCACCTGAAACAAGCATAACAGATG
>CAYPOW010000287.1:0-4203 GCA_964412145.1 uncultured Draconibacterium sp. | reverse complement strand
TTTTAATTACAATTTTTTGTTTGTCAGAAGTTTAGTAATTTTTTATAGCTCTTCCAGATAGATAAATAGCTTCACCATCAATAATTCCATTTTTCGAGTCTAACTTATCCAATGGTGCTACAGCAACTGCCAATCTGATACCATGTTCTGAAAAATATTTAAGTCTTGATTTATTTTTTTTTAATACTTCAAAATCAATGGATTTAATATATGTTTTTAATAAAAGAGCGATACGAAGTGCATATTGTGGAGTATCAATAGCACATTCCATATAATCACCTTGGACTAATCTCCCGTAAAAACGCTGGTTTTTATACTTTTCTGTTAAATCACTTAAAAGTTGTTTTATGCCAGATTCAAGTTTTCTTTTCTCTATCTCTGTCAGAGATGTGTACGAAATTACATCAGCAGATATTGTTGCGAAATCCATTCTAAAAATTGTTTATCGGTAAATATACAGATAATTGTATTTTATCGGTAAAAAAACCGTTAATATTTATTTTTTAAAGATCAAATATAATTCTGTAGTATTCATTTTGTTGGCTTGGTGCTAACCTCAGTCCGTCTATTAACTTCCTTTCAATTTCAAAGATGGGCAAAATAGCTCATTAAAAGCAGCAAATACATCCGATATAATAGAATTAGAACTAAGATTTAGACTTTAAAGTTTAATGTTTTGTTTCATAAAGAATTTGAAGATGGTTTTTATACGGTGTGGCAAAAGCCAGTTTTAATTGGTTTTAGGTTTTGTTAACTGCTTTGGTTTTTTAACAAAGTACATCTTTATTTCCCCTTTATTCTTGGCGTATATTAAACCTCTATCTTCACAATCGAACTCTTCTTTGATTAATTCATAGGTACTCTGCGATATATTCAGTTTTCCAATTTCACTTGATTGTTCAATATGTGATGCAGTATTAACGGTATCACCCCAAACATCATAAGTAATTTTGCTTATTCCAACAGCTCCAGCTACCAAAGGACCAGTATTTATTCCTAATCTAATCTCAAAATAGGGTTTGCCTTTCTCAATTCTCTTCATTTTATAACTAGCTATGAAATCAATAATCTTTAACGCTGCATACACCATATTTACGTGCATATTAGGTTTAGTGGCACCAAAACTGCTAACAGCCATATAGGCATCGCCAATCGTTTTGACTTTTTCTAATCCATACTCAGTAATAATGTTGTCAAATGAACTGAAGCAATAATGTAATTCACCAACAAGTTCGTCAGGAGTTAGTATTTCCGCTGTTTTTGTAAATCCTTTGAAATCTGTAAATAAAACAGAGACTTGTTCATGTTGCTTTGCTTCGATAGAGCCAGTTTTTTCAAGTTCTTCTACGATCGAGTGTGGGTATAAATCGTGAAGAAGTTTATTGATTTGATAATTTTTCTGACGCAGTTCCATGAGTTTAACTACCTGCAAACCTAAAGCCTTAAGCGCATCTTCCTGATCAGTTCTTAGTTTTTTTGGTTTGTGATCTATTACGCAAAGAGTTCCTAGTGAGTGACCTTCACTATTTGTAAGAGGAACACCCGCATAAAAAACCATATTCGGATCATTAGTAACTAAAGGATTATCCTCAAATCTGATATCTTCTCTGGCATCAGGTACAATCAGCAATTCTTGTGGTTTATTAATTGCATGCGCACAAAAGGCCAATTCTCGTGGAGTTTCGGCCATATCCAGACCATGATGAGATTTGAACCATTGTCGATTTGTATCGATGAGTGAAATAAGAGAAACTGGGGTATCACAAATTTGTGAAGCAATTCCTGTAATCTGGTCATATTCTTCTTCAGGTAGGGTATCAAGTATCTTATAAGATTCTAGTGATGCTAACCTTTCTTTTTCTTTCCTAGGTATTGATGGTTTAATCATATTATTGTAATCTAATTGCAGCTAAGGGCAGTCCTATTAACTTCCTTTCAATTTTAAAGTTGGGCAAAATAACTCATTAAATATAGCAAAAACATTCGATATAAGAGGATTAAAACTTCGAGTTAAAATTTTAAGTTTAATATTTTGTGTATGATAAAAAGGCTATAATGGAGCCAAAACAGACCTGATTTGAATAAAACAAGCAAGGAGATAGCTTCTAAACGCTTCTATTCCGATAGTATTTAAGCCACTAACTTAATGACATTGTTCGCGCGGTAGCGGGATGGCTCAAGCTTGCAGGTAATGTTTGGCGATATGAAACGTATGGGTTTGCGTAGTGCGTTTTTATCTACCGTGATAAAAGCTGATGCGGGAACGAAACACCTGATTTACTACTAAAGCCCATATGTTTTATGACAGCGTATTGGGTGCCGTTTATTTTTTCTCTAAAACTTTATTAATCTCATCAATTCCCTCTCCAGATATTGATATCATCAATTGAGCAATCGATGCAGAAATTTGAAAACGAAGATCCTTAATAGAAGAATATATATTTTTTATGACTTGTTGTTCTTCAATATTCAATTGATCAATCAAAGTAATTTGAATTTGATCGTCTAATTTTGCATTTTGTTCAACGTAATGAATTACAGCTCTTATAAGATAAGATATTGATTCTAAATCTGATTTCTTTTGAATTTCTTTTTTTAAATCATTAAGTTTTTTAATAATTTCAATTTGTGATTCTGTCATTATAATTTTGTTTGTTTTAATGCCACATAAAGTTTAACAATATGAAAAGGTTGGGTTTTCTGAGCGCGTCTTTATCCACCATGGGAAAAGCTTTCTCTGGGTCTTCAGTTTCTTCAATTCTTTCATAGCCAACTTTTGCCAGCCAACTTTTAAAAGGTTCAGCTTTTGGAGAAGGAATTGATTGTATTATTCTCAATAGTCCTTCTGTATTTGCACAATCTGTAGTGTATTTTTTTCCATCTGATGATTCAAGTTTAAGTTGTACGATAATTTCGTACAACTGAGAAAAGCCCTCTTTTGTCAACTTTCTCTTTAAATCACTCCAATATCTCCGTGGGTTGTTACTGTCAGTAAGTGTTTGAATTATGTCAATTATTGAAAAATACCATTTTTCGTTTTGATCATTCCAATGAACTCTAATTTTCTTCGAATCAAATAGTTTAATCGAGTTTTTCTCTGACATAGATTACAAATGTTTAGAATCCAAAGATAAGCAAAACATCAAATAGCTATTAATTTCCATTGTGTTCTGGCAATGAATGTTAACGTCAGTCTGTCTATTAACTTCCTTTCAATTTCAAAGTTGGGCAAAATAACTCATTAAATATAGCCAAAACAGACCTGATTTGAATAAAAAAAGCAAGGAGATGGCTTATAAACACCTCTATTCCAAAGATATTTAGGATTTCGCGAAGATTATAAGCAATAAATATAAAACCAACATCAGCCTCAGTTCTTATTTAGAAGATATTTTGTTGCATTTTTAAAGAATCTTTAGGGGGTTTTTCGGACAGTCTGACTATGTGCAGTAGCGGGCATCGATCCCGATAGCTATCGGGATGATTGTTTTTCGGTCGGCAAGACCGATAAAGAATCGTCGAGAAACCAAGTTCCCGACTTCCGCCGCTATTGCATATGAGCCTACTTATTATAGCCTGGCTTTTTTTTGTTCAATGTTTATTAAATATCTGCTAATGGGAGCATAATTAAAAATAATTTCACCTCCTTCATTGCAATTCAAAAATACGTTTTCGTCAACTCTATATCGATAATTTTCTACGACAATATTAAATTTGTCATACCCTTTCATCTCTTGGCCGATATATAAAGTTCCACTACCTGCTTCATAATCCCGTTTAAATTCTTTTTTTTGAATTATTTTTATTTCAATTTCCTTTTCACTGTTTCTTATGTCTGAAAGATATTTCCAGTTCATTTTATAACTGATGAAAAATGATAATAGGAAAATCCCAAAAGTAATAAGCAATATTATTTCTGTATTTATTTCATTTGAGTTTGGATTGAAGTTTAGTTCATAAATTGAACTCGAAAATACTGATCCGAGTATAAAAATCAATATTGGAATAACATATCCCATTCGACATTGATATTTTAAATCTTTTATGTCTTTATCTGTTAATCTTGCTCTCATTTATTGATCGTCTATTTTTTTTTAAGCTTGGCTATAACGTTTTTGCAATATGGTAAGTTGGCGTTTTTCTTGCTAGATATTTCTTGATTTATTTATGTTTAATTTCCCATTTCTTTGACTTAATAGCTCT
>CAYPOW010000286.1:2506-4230 GCA_964412145.1 uncultured Draconibacterium sp. | reverse complement strand
CCAAACTGTTTGAAGATACCGAAGGTATTGATATTCATATTGCTGCATCGGTTGCCGTGGCTAGTCTTAAAGCAGTTGTTGAATTAGGTAAAGTTAAAAAAGACGCCCTGATCATGTTAAATATCACTGGCGGAGGTGAAACGCGATTTGCTTCTGAAACAAAACAACTATATTATTTAAAACCCTTGCTTACATTTGGAATTAATCCAGATCCGGCGGATGTTAAAGCAAAACTTAAAGGACTGTTTTAGCCGTTTATGGCATAAAAAAAAACCGCAATGAAATTTCAATGCGATTTTTTTTTATTTTAATAGAGCTTAAGGCCTGTCAATTATTTTTAGCTTTTCTTTTAAGCTTAATATATCAGCTTTAGCCCGTTTAATTTTATTTTCAAATTCCAATTTCAATACATTGGCATTTTTAGAGTTGGAGAAAAATCCAATATTGTTCTCCCAAAGTAAAACATCCTCCTTGAGCTTTTCCAAAGACTTTTGAACACTATAGCGTTCTCTATTTAATTGATAATTATCCACATTTTCTTTCATGCTGTGGATTTTCTCTTTGAAACCGGAATTTTTAAAATCAATTCTCGATATATCAAACTTATCTAATTGAATATCAATTGCTTCGCGATAAGCTTTGTTGAGTTTATCCATGTCTTTTCTGGGAACGTTGCCTATTTCGTGCCACTTACGCTGAAATGACTTTATCAACTCCAAATTTTCTGATTTATTATCACCAAAATCGGCTGTTTTAATTTCTTCAATCAAATCAGTTTTAAGCTTGCCATTCTCTCCTTCAGACTTCACAAGACCTTTAAAATGTAGTGATTTTGCTTCAAAGAATTTATCACAAGCTTTTCTAAATCGCTTCCAGACTGCATCCGAATATTTGCGTGGAACGGTTCCAATATTTTTCCATTCTTTTTGCAAATTAATTAGCTTTTCGGTGGTTCTTTTCCAATTCGTATCATCCTGTAATCCTTCTGCTTCTACACAGATGGCTAATTTTTTCTGATAATTATCGGTTTGTTCTTCTTTTATTTCTCCAAAGAACTTTTTCTTTGCGCCAAAAAAAGCATTCAAATAAGTTTTAAATGTTTCCCAAACCTCTTCATTTACTTTTCTTGGTGTAGGGCCAACTGTTTTCCAAACATTAAACAATTCATTAAATGTATCAGTTGATTTATTCCAATCTTTGATAGATGTATTATCCTGAAAATTAAAGGATTTTGCTTTTTCGCACAAGGCCAGTTTCAATTCGTAGTTTTCCTCTAGCTTGTCTTGCAGTTGCTTATAATAATCTCTTCTTCGCAGGTTTATTTTATCCGTAATGGCTTTAAAACGCTCCCATATTTCTTCTTTCACATTGGAAGGAGCAGGACCAATAATTTTCCACTTTTCGTGGTATTTTTGAAGCAATTTAAACGATTTAGTTACGGATTTCTCTAATAAAAGTGCTTCTGCTTTTTCGCAAAGTTCCACCTTTAATTCAAAATTCTTTTTTAAATCTAAATCACGTAATTCATTACTAATCTTTACTTTATCAAAGAATTTTTCAACAAGAAAATGGTAATTACGCCACAGCTCACCCATTTCATTTTTGGGTATCATACCAATTTCTTTCCAACGTTCCTGAATCTCTTTAAACTGGTCGTAAGTCGATTTTAAGGTTTCGTCTGAATTGACTAAAGTACGAAGTTCTTCCAATAATTCCTTTTTCTT
>CAYPOW010000286.1:0-2406 GCA_964412145.1 uncultured Draconibacterium sp. | reverse complement strand
AGGTTTCGTCTGAATTGACTAAAGTACGAAGTTCTTCCAATAATTCCTTTTTCTTTGCCAGATTCTCAGTTTGCTGCTGTTCCTGCTGTGCACGAAGTTTGCCACGTTTAGCTCGTAATATTCCGAGCACTTTCTTAAACTGCAAATGAGCATCTGTTTCATCGGTCACATATTCAGCTTCAAGACCTCCATCTGCAATAAACTTATCAAATGACAGCTTATCCAGTTCAGTAAACTTATGATCTATTAACTGACGTAAAACCAAAACTTTAGAGCGGCTATCTTTTAGATTCACTTCCTCTACTAAAACTTCAAGGGCTGTTATGATATCAGTCAGCTTAAAATTTTCGTATTGTGCTCTATAAGCATCATCACTTAATTCTACTTCCTCTTTTTCGCTTTCTTGCTCGTCTTCTTCAACATCATCATCGTCATCATCATCATCTTCTTCTTCTTCGCAATCCTCACACTCTTCTTCAGGGTGCTCGTCAGTTCCAAAGTCGTATGATTCATCATCGGCTGCTGCTGTTTGTAATTCTTCTTTTTTTATTTCGCCTTGTACTTCAGAACTTGGTTCTGACAGATTAGCGTTGGGAGATTCTGTTTTCGCATTGTTTTCAACTGTTTCCGGAACAGTTTCAGCATTCTCCTCCTGAATAGGTAAATTTACTTCTTCAGGATTCTGATTGAGTTGTTCTTTATTTTCCATTAAAAATATGTATGTGTTTCTACAGTGGACAAATGTATAAAAATCTTATTGGTTAAAAGACTAAAAAAAGGATTTTTCGATACTTAAATTAGTCTCTCAAAACTATCTGAAAAGTGTGTAATCAAAGAATTTAGGATCAATGGGATCAGGAAATCTCAAATCTTTTGAAACTGTTTCAATATCTTTTAAGCCATTTCCTGTAAGCAGGATAACGATTTGCTCATTTTCCAATACCTGCCCATCCAATTTATGTTTTAAGAACCCAGCATAAGCAGCAGCTGCTGCGGGCTCTACAAACAGCCCAAATTGGGAAGCCAATAGTTTGGAGGCCTTTATAATTTCTATGTCGGATACTTTAATTCCCAAGCCATTGTATTTGTTGATAAAATCTCTTGCCATAAAATAGTTTCTAGGAATATCAACAGAAATTGAATCAGCTATTGTACTAGAATCTTTAAAATCAGGTTCGGTAGCTAACAAATTATCAATTAAATTTGAGCTCCCTTCAGCCTGAATACACATTATTTTTGGCATTTTAGTAATAAGTTCAAGCCTTAGCAAGTCTTCAAAACCTTTATAAACTCCAGCCAGTATTACGCCATCACCTACAGGCACAAAAATCTTGTCAGGAATAGCCTTCATTGTTTCGAACAATTCAAAAGCCACGGTTTTCTTTCCTTCAATTGTCAATGGATTGTATGCTGTATTGCGATTATAAACACCATATTTTTCGGTTATTTTTAAACTTAAATCATAGGCATCGTCGTAATTACCTTTAACAGTTATAAGTTTTGCACCGTACATCAACACTTGAGTGAGTTTAGCTTTTGGTGCATTTTCAGGCACTAAAATTATTGCGTTTTGATTTTGTGAAGCACAAATTCCAGCCAAAGAAGAGCCTGCATTTCCAGTGGATGCTGCTATAATTGATTGAATTCCATTCTCTTTTGCAAACGCCGAAACCAATGCCGAGGCTCTGTCTTTAAAGGAAAAAGTAGGATTTGATGATTCCACTTTTAAATGCAATGTAAATGGCACTTTTTTATCGTCGATTTGCTCAAATTTATAATGCGGAGTTTTTCCTACTAAAAGTGGCGGTAAAGATTTAATATTTTCAATAGGAAGCAAATCAATATATTGCGTATCTATCAGAAAATTGGAATGCTTTTTTATCTTCTTTTTTATGGATTCATAATTGTATTCCACTTTTAAAACACCTTTTAATGGCAGCCCGGCTTTATTCTCGGTTGCACATTTTGGGCACAAATAAATGATCTTTCCTTTGGAGTATCTTGCGCCACAATTCACGCAAGTATAAATGTATTCTATTGCCATATCAACGAAGGTATTAAATTTTGTTTAATTTCGCTCCCTAAAAATTTATAATAATATATATGTAATTATCTGATATACAGGATGAACAATTTTTTTAATCAATACAGAGGCGTTATTTATGCCAGCATAACGGCCTTATTATGGGGTTTTCTTTCAATTGCCTTAAAAGTAGCCTTGCAATTTATGCCTCCTGTAAATATAGTTTGGTTTCGATTTTTATTTGCCTTTTTAGGACTGTTTCTGTATTACTTATTTTTTCATCCAAAAAAATTATCCATTTTAACAAAACCTCCAATATTAGCAGTTATTGCAGCTTTAGGCTTGAGTATTAATTATTTTGGATTTGTAAACGGGCTCAATTA
>CAYPOW010000285.1:0-4248 GCA_964412145.1 uncultured Draconibacterium sp. | reverse complement strand
TAAGATCAAGACGATTTTTATCGCGTTTGATTTTTTCCATAAGCAAATACACTCCTTTATATTCTCTATTTAAATAAAGCTCGCAAAAGGCAAACTCAGGTTGCCAGTTTCCCAATTTGCCACCCAAATGAAATGTGATTGCATTTCGAAGCATTGTTTTATCGGAATAAGGAGCATATAATATCCAGTCTTCTTCTAAAGGCATTCCTAATAGGCTCACATCTATTCCCTCACCCAAATCGTCTCTGGTTTCGAATGAATAGCTTTTTTTTGGAAACAATTGAGAAGAACGCCCCCGAATTTCAATTCCTATATTGCCTGCGTAATCTGTACCTGTATCAAAAAAGCTATTGAATTTTCCCTCACCATTATTAACTACATTTAAGTGAGCGGTTATTTTATCCTGATTTCCAATGGATTCCCCGCTTGTTTCTATGACGAAAATGGGTAACTTTGAATCAATAAAAGGCACAAAATGCAACCAATCAGGAATTGATCTATAATAATAGGTATCATCACTTATTCCTAAAGTTAGAAAAGGGATCAGGGATAAATCGGAAGAAGAATTGCTAACATTATGAGCCTGAATCGCTAACACATTTTCGCCTTGGTTTAAGAAGTTTAATAAGACCTCATCTGCTATAAAAAAAAATTCAGCCGCCCCACCTGAATATATCTGGGCTTCGTGATTTGAGGTGGCAAGTGTAGAGAAACTAGGCAGTACTCCAACAGTCCCAATATTTGCTCTGGCAATTTCGTGGCCATTCAAGTAGGCAACAAAGGCATCATCATAATCGATATGCAACAATGCTTTAGATATACTTGATTTATCCACAATATTAAAACTTATTCGAATATAGACTGATGGTACGGTTTCTATAGTAGTTTCATCGTCAGAATCACCATAACCGAATCCACCTCTACCTGAATGCCAAGAACTTGGATCAAAATTAATATTCATCCAATCTGAAGGGGGTTCTGATTTTCCCGGAAAATAATTCCAAGTATCATCTGCCGCAACCACCATTTCCCAATGCTTAATATTCTGAGAAAAAGCTGAACTAAGCGAAAGTAAAAAAATTGCAAAAAATGAAATTGTAAGTTTAATAAATAGCTTATGCATCGATAATTATTACGGTTTAATTGTAAAACTTCTTAAAAAATATTGCAGCTCAAATTTAGTCCCTTATTGTGGAAATAACAAGAAAGATAATCTTAATTAATTTGATTCTTATTTATTTTTTCTTGATTAAAACCTAGCATTAGGCCGTTTATTATAATTCATTTTCAAATTAAACACGCTTTTAGCTTGTTATTAGAATTGGAGTCGCATTGATGAGTGCTCCAATGTATATTGCTGAAATGGCTCCCGCCAAAAAAAGAGAGACGGTAAAATAAGCCGTCTCTCTTTTTATTATCTTTACAAAGAAAATTTGATTAATCTGTTATCTAAACTTGATAAAATAGGTTTACTTGTTCTTTCAAATAAAGTTTCGAAATAAATTTATTTCTTTTATTTACATACGCATTAAACATAAGCTCCACAATTCATATTGTTTTCATTTAATGTGTTTTACTACATTGTTGTATTGAAAAAAATGTATCTTTATCAAGCAAAATAAATTAAAAAATGGAAAAGAAAAGGGTTCTAAAGGATTATGAAAAACTTTCTTTAGAAATTCAGGAGCAAATTAAACTTACTTATTCAAGTGGTTTTAGCCAAAACCTAATCTCCTTTACAAATAAGGAAGGTAAAAGGGTAAGCGCCTTGCCTTTTGAAACTGAAGATACCTATTACTTAGTTAGAATGACTGTGCATGAGGCTATTGCAATTATTGAGGATGATGATGATTATGATGATGATGGAATGCTTCGAGACGAATCAAGGGAAGAATACGAAGACAAACACACCGATATTAACGATGTGGATGATATTGCCGATGAAAGTAGTTTTGATGATTTCTAGCTATGCTTTTTAAACATCCAGATAAATTAGTTTTATATTTCAAATAACTCTAAACTAAAAATGAAAAATATGGGACTACTTTCCGATTTATTTATCTGCCCAAAATTGGAGAACAAATTACTAATCTCATAATAATTCGTAGTTTTACCACAAACAAATCTATAAAAACAGGAATCTAAGCAAACACTTTCATCTAAAATTTAATCTAATTTACACATTTTGCATATGCTTTTTGATAGAAATCATATACACCCTGAATTGGTGGAACAGGTAAATATTATGCCTAAAATCGAACTTCATATTCATTTGGAAGGCGCAACTTTGGCCGAAACATTCTACAAACTTGCTGAAAATAATCAAGTCGATTTTAAAGTGAAATCTCTTGAAGAATGGAAAAGCTTTTTTAGCTTCCATGACTTCAGTCATTTTCTGAAAGTATATACATTAGCTATAACTGCGCTTAAAAAGCCAGAAGATTATACGTTTATCATCACAGAATTTTATCGGCAGCAGGCAGAGCAGAATATTGTTTATTCTGAAGCCTATATCAGCTCTTCGTTTATTGTTCAAAAATTTGAGACCACAGCAATTTTAGATGCCATAGAAAAGGGAATCCTTTTGGGATCAGATAAATACGATGTGGGAATAAATTTTATTCCTGATATTTCTCGCGAATTAGTCGATACACAAATGGCGGTGGTCGATTTTGTAATTGAAGGATATAAAAGAGGTTTGTTTATTGGCCTGGGAATTGGCGGCCCGGAAAGAGGATTTCCACCTGAATTATTTACCAAAGCATTCAAAAAAGCAAAATCAGCAGGCTTACGATTGGTAGCTCATGCAGGAGAAACAGCAGGTGCAGCAAGTATCTGGGGTGCCATAAAATCTTTGCATGCAGAAAGAATAGGGCATGGTGTGCGAAGTCTTGAAGATCCAGAATTGATTCAATATCTTGTTGAAAATAAAATCCCGTTAGAAGTTTCGCCGAGTAGTAATTATGCTCTTGGAATTGTTAAGCTTGGGAATAAGCATCCTATTCGTGAATTATTGGATAAAGGCATTATTTGTACGATTAATTCTGATGATCCAGCCATGTTTTCTACAAGCTTATTGCAGGAGTATTTATTGTTGATCAAACAAGGTTTTGACTTTAAGGAGTTGTATACGTTGAACTTATCCGCACTTGATGTTTCATTTGCCACTACAAAATCCAAGTCAAAAATTTTGGCAAAATTGATAACCTATAAACAAAATAGTATTTTATTTGATTTGTAAATTAAACTGAAAAGCTAATCAGTTCAATCTCTGCCAATTTCTTCTTAACTTTACAGAAATTCACATCCTATGCTTAACGTTTTTAAGAAAGTTATTTTAAAGCACCTAAAATCACGTCATGAAAAAAGGCAGGAAAGAATATCGCAGAACTTACTTTTAGCTGAATTAAAAGTTGTTGAGATCGACTTTAATCATTTTCTAAAAGATAGTTTTTGGATTTTGATTGGAATTGCTTCAGCAGGTTTTGGATTAAAGGGTTTTCTATTACCCAATGGCTTTATAGATGGTGGAGTAATGGGAATTTCCTTGCTTACCAGAGAAGTAACAGGATTCTCTCTACCCATTTTAATCGTCCTGATAAATCTTCCTTTTTTGTATTTGGGCTTCTCTCAAATGGGCAAACAATTCGCTTTTAAAAGTATAGTCGCAATTATTCTTTTAGCACTCGCTTTGCAGTTCATTCCATATCCAATCGTTACAAGCGACAAATTGCTTATCGCAGTTTTTGGAGGATTTTTTCTTGGAGCCGGCATAGGCTTTTCTGTAAGAGGAGGCGCTGTAATTGATGGCACTGAAGTCCTGGCCATCTATCTAAATAAGAAAACGGGCCTAAGTATGGGCGATATCATCCTCATTTTCAATATAATAATTTTTCTTTTCGGCGCCTATATTCTATCTGTCGAAATCGCATTGTATGCAATTCTAACCTATATTGTTGCATCAAAAACAGTTGATTTTGTTGTTGAAGGGGTGGATGAATATACAGGATTAACCATCATTTCACCCAAAAGTGAAGATATTCGAATTATGATTACTGAAAAAATGAATAAAGGGGTAACAATCTATACCGGAAAAAGAGGTTATGGTAAAAAAGGTTGTACTCTGGAACAAACAGATATTATTTATACCGTAATTACGCGCCTGGAAATTGCCGAAATGGATAGAGAAATTGATAAAATTGATCCTGGAGCTTTTATTATTTATAGTAGCATCAATGCAACTAAAGG
>CAYPOW010000284.1:0-4270 GCA_964412145.1 uncultured Draconibacterium sp. | reverse complement strand
ATGCAAATATTCAAAAAGTATATCAGGGCGCTTGTTGACATGGTCCTTAATTAAGCTGCGATATGTATCTTTGAGATATAAATCATGAGAACAAAATATCTGCGAAATAGCGTATTTTTACTTATTATATGTATTTTACTCAACTTAGCCGCGAGTGAAATTATTATGCGCAAAATATTGCCGCGGCCGTATATTAAAGAATTTTGTTTATCGGGGATTCATATATTCATGATGGCTCTTTTACAACTATTTTCGAATCCAGTTTGCACAATGAGACGGAAGACAAATATGTAGTAAGTAATCTTTCAACCAATAAAACTGTTTTTGGCATTGCCTTTAATCAGTTTAATGTATATATGATTCACAAAGATATTATCATGGAAATAAAATTACAGGTAAAATGCTATGGGGCTTATTAAGATAAAAGAAAAAAAATGGGTAATTGGGTTTATTTTATTATTTATCCTCTATTTCTTTGCCAATAGCTATGTTTTGTACAAGGATAATTTTAGCCCTCTTTGCGATAGTGCAAATACTATATTATCGGCATTTCGTGCAGCAAGTAGTGTTACGTCGTCTCATATAGTGGATTTGCGTAGCATAGCTCATGATATGTCACCCCTATTAAGCTTTTTACTGATGCTTAACATACTGGTTTTTGGGGGTAATATTGATATTCTTATGCATACTAACCTGCTCTTTTTAGTTATTCTTATGTATTCTCTATATAATCTCGGCAAAAGAATCGGCGACAAATCCTTAGGCTTTGTGGCAGTAGTTGTTTGTCTTAGTTTTCCAGCTGTATTTGGAATGTCACGTATTATGTGGCATGAGTTTCCTTTAATGTGCATTATGACCCTTTCATATTATTTGCTATTCAAAACAGACTATTTTAAAAATACAAAGTATAGTTTTCTATGGGCACTTACTATTTCTTGTGGGTTTCTTATAAAATTTACGTTTCCTATATATATATTCGTTCCTGTCTTAATTTATGTTATTAAATCATTTTTGGAAAGGGATAATCGAAAGCAGCTAGTAAGCAGGTTATTATCGTGTTTCTTAATTGTGCTATCTATAACTGGATGGTGGTATGCAAAATGGTTAGGTCAAGTGATTAATTTGCGGATGACAGAGGTTGCAACTGGATCCTCGCAATTGTTCTGTAACGCAAGTTATTTGTATAACTTTTTATGTAACTCGAGTATATATGTACCATTCTTTCTCTTGTTTATAGTATCTTTTCCTTTACTGTTACGAAAACCAACGTTTGAAAAATCCATCATAATGCTAGGAATATTTGTTCCTATAGCGATATTTCTTATAGCGCCTCATGCAAGCGGCTTTGATTCAAGCCGATATTTTATACCAATACTACCTCTTATAGCATTAAGTATTGCTAATTTGGTTTTTCTATTTACTAGTAAGTTTTTAAGATATTTTACGTTACTTGTTTTGATTATATTGTGTGCTGTGCAATTTTTGTTTTTGAATATAGGTATTGTCAAGCCTATAATGCTTCCTGGAGATGCCCCTAATGATACAGTCGAAGCTATTATAGGGCAAGGAAAGATTAGGCCGTATGTATCAAAGGTTGACCCAAATGAAATTTTGGATATATTGAATACGAGAAAAATTAAAAAAGAAATAAGCATATTGTTTCTAGGGGACTTTACGTATGTTGATACCGGTATTCAAATGCAAGCACTTAAAAAAGGATATCAGTTATCGCTTTTTACGCCAGTCCAACATATTAAGAGTGGAGCACAACAATTGGTATTTGATAACCCCAAATTTTTAGATAATGCTGAATTTATATTTGTCGTCGAAAACGACAAGCCTTCTGCAAAATACTTACATGATATACACGGCGAGTATTGTATACCATATATTATTTCATCGTTTAACCAAAAAAGAGATAATTATACTAAGGTAGCTAATTTTACAGGTAAAGCAGGCGCAAAGATTGCGCTGTTTCAAAAGAATCCGGTTGATTAGGGCCTACAAAACTTATTGTAGAGTATGCAATTATAATGTTGTTACTAAAAATTGCGAATAAAATATTATTATGAAAACTATTAAGAAAATAATAAACAGATGGACAATAGGGCTAGCTTTCTTATTGCTTGTTTATCTCATCTCCAATATATTAGTTTTGAGTAAGGACAATTTTTACCCACTTTATGACAGTGCAATGACAGTAGAAGAAGGATATAGATTCGCGCATACTGTTGTTGCGGGGCATTTTCCACATTTTTGCGAAGCCTATAATTATACCAACCCACCGTACTTAAGCCTTTTATTAATGCTTAACATACTGGTTTTTGGGGGTAATATTGATATTCTTATGCATACTAACCTGCTCTTTTTAGTTATTCTTATGTATTCTCTATATAATCTCGGCAAAAGAATCGGCGACAAATCCTTAGGCTTTGTGGCAGTAGTTGTTTGTCTTAGTTTTCCAGCTGTATTTGGAATGTCACGTATTATGTGGCATGAGTTTCCTTTAATGTGCATTATGACCCTTTCATATTATTTGCTATTCAAAACAGACTATTTTAAAAATACAAAGTATAGTTTTCTATGGGCACTTACTATTTCTTGTGGGTTTCTTATAAAATTTACGTTTCCTATATATATATTCGTTCCTGTCTTAATTTATGTTATTAAATCATTTTTGGAAAGGGATAATCGAAAGCAGCTAGTAAGCAGGTTATTATCGTGTTTCTTAATTGTGCTATCTATAACTGGATGGTGGTATGCAAAATGGTTAGGTCAAGTGATTAATTTGCGGATGACAGAGGTTGCAACTGGATCCTCGCAATTGTTCTGTAACGCAAGTTATTTGTATAACTTTTTATGTAACTCGAGTATATATGTACCATTCTTTCTCTTGTTTATAGTATCTTTTCCTTTACTGTTACGAAAACCAACGTTTGAAAAATCCATCATAATGCTAGGAATATTTGTTCCTATAGCGATATTTCTTATAGCGCCTCATGCAAGCGGCTTTGATTCAAGCCGATATTTTATACCAATACTACCTCTTATAGCATTAAGTATTGCTAATTTAACTGCTTTATCGCCAAGTAAAATTTTACAATATCTTACATTTTTTACTTTAATTGTATTATCCTGCGCACAATTTTTACTTGTTAATTTTGGTTTTGGGGATGCGTTAAGGCTTTCAGGAAATGTATTTAAAGACATTTCCCAGACCATAGTAGCGCAAGGCAAGATTGTGCCCTACGTATCAGCGATTGACCCAAATGAAGTTTCAAATCTAGTGGATAGGGAAAAAGCTCATAAAGAAACAAGCATATTGTTTCTAGGGAACTTTGCATATATAGAATCTTGCTTGCGCATTGAACGAACTAGAAGCGCTAAGCATATAAAGATAATTGCTTCGGTAGGACCTATTATGGGAGGAGTGTCTCAAGGCATGCTTGATAAAGCGCGCTTGTTAGATTCCGTTGAATTTGTAATAGCTCTAGATGAAAGTTGCCTTAATAATGAAGAAGCTAATGCTATATATCACACAAAGTATGTCTCGGAAACCGTTCTAGCATTTAATATAAAAAGAGGCGCTTACCGCAAAATCGCTGTTTTCCAAGATGAATTTGATAATAAAATTGCATTGTTTCAAAAAATAAGACGCTAAACTATGAAGATATTTTTATGTAATCCGCCCACAGGGTTTTTTATACGTGACGAAAGGTGCCAGATAGACGTAAAATCAAGGCTTGCAGAGAATATAAGAGAGCCTGTCCAGATTTTATATCTTGCGGGATTATTACAGAAACAAGGACATGATGTTTTTTTTCGTGATTACAGTGCTTCTCATTTAAGCATTAAGGACGCATTACTAGACGTCAATTCTTTTATGCCTGATTTATTTTATCTGGAAACTACGCAAGGTACTTTTAGCAACGATTTAAGTTTTATCAAAAAAATAGATGAAAACAATAAGAACTTGGAATTTATCGTAAAAGCGCCATTCCTGGATTACGATTATCTTAAGAAGCGAATTGAGCATACTAATTTTAGTTCTCATAAAAAAATCTATTTTCTGACAAGAAATTTCGAGAACAGTATTATCAGCATACTTTTCGGCAACGTGCAAAAGGTTAATCATGCTTATATCTTATCAGATAACATAATAAGCAAACCAAACGAGAGTATGTCGGATGACGATTTTGATATGGATAGCTACGTTTCTCCTCCGCGTTATTTTCTTAATAAAACTGATTATATTTGTCCTGATACATGT
>CAYPOW010000283.1:1479-4272 GCA_964412145.1 uncultured Draconibacterium sp. | reverse complement strand
CCTGTTACCAGGATGAAAACCTGGCGTCCTAACCCCTAGACGAACGGACCAATTTCAATGATCATTTATCGTTGCAGATAAAGTAACCGTTGTTTTTAGCGGTGCAAAGATATAAAAATCTTTAAATTGTCAAATGAAAAAAAATAATATCCTGCTTTTTTTCTTCATCGATAAAAATAGTAAAAATTAGCTATAGAAACAATTGACTAAATCGAATTTATATTTATTATTTTTGCAAAAAAGTAACAATGAACAATCACGAATTATTAACGACTACCCTGCTCTATTTTACTTCCTTTTTTACGCTGATAAATCCTTTGGGATCTATGCCTGTTTTTTTAACTATGACTTCTAAATTAAGCAAGGCTGAAAAAAGAAAAACGGCCTTCAAAGCTGTATCCACTGCATTTATCACTTTATTGATTTTTGCTTTTAGCGGTCAAATGCTTTTCGATTTTTTTGGAATTTCCGTAAATAGTTTCCGTATTGTGGGTGGAATAATCTTTTTTGTTATGGGTTATGATATGCTTAACGCCCGATTCAGCTCTTTTAAAAGTATTCCTCATGAAAGCGTAAAAGAATATGTAGATGACATTTCTGTTACTCCACTCGGCATTCCAATGATAGCAGGTCCCGGAGCAATAACAAACTCCATTGTACTAATGGAAGATTCCTCGAGTTTTCTTTTAAAATCAATTCTGATTGGAACCATTGTCTTTACAATGCTCCTTACGCTGATAATCTATTTAGGTGGCGCAAAAATTACACGCTTTTTAGGTGACACCGGAAATAAAATAATGCTCAAGCTCATGGGACTAATAGTGATGGTAATCGCCGTAGAATTCTTTTTTGCAGGTCTTGGCCCCATTCTTCAAGGCATTTTTAATCCAGCTTAAACGTAAGCCTCTATATCTTTTACTTCAATTTTAGTGCCGGCAAGAATGACCAAACGCTCAACAACATTGCGCAATTCGCGAATATTTCCGGTCCAGGGCTTTTCTTCTAAAGCTGCCAATGCTTTCTTATCTATTTCTGTTTTCTTTTTCCCCTGAGATTCAGCAATGTCTGAAAGAAAATGATCGACCAGCAATGGAATGTCATCTTTTCTTTCGCGCAAAGGTGCTACTTCAACTAAGATAACACTCAATCGATGATATAAATCCTCTCTAAAATTATTATTCTTAATTTGCTCTTTTATATTTTTATTGGTTGCTGCAATAATGCGAACATCGACAAGAATATCTTTTTCTCCACCTACGCGCACAATTTTATTTTCCTGCAATGCGCGTAATACTTTGGCTTGCGCCGATAGGCTCATATCACCAATCTCGTCCAAAAATAAAGTGCCCCCATTTGCCAGTTCAAAATCGCCTTTTCTTTGTTTTATAGCTGATGTAAACGAGCCTTTCTCATGACCAAACAATTGACTTTCAATTAATTCAGAAGGAATGGCAGCACAATTCACTTCAATAAACGGAGCCTTGGCCCGATCGCTTCCCTCATGTATAGCCCTGGCTACCAATTCTTTACCCGTGCCGTTTTCGCCTGTAATAAAAATACGAGCCTGAGTTGGCGCCACTTTTTGAATCAATGCACGTAAGTTTTTTAGTGGTTCTGATTCTCCAATCATACTGTATTTGGCACTTATCTTTTTGCGCAACTTTTTAGTCTCCACTTCCAATTGATTCCGCTCCATCGCATTCCGAAGCGCTATCAATAATCTATTTAAATCCAGTGGTTTAGCTATATAATCATAAGCACCCTTTTTGATAGCTTCCACGGCCAACTCTATCGTTCCGTGACCAGAAATCACAATAAATGGAGTATCTGTCAATTTCATGGCTTCCTGCAAAACTTCCATTCCGTCTTTTCCCGGCATTTTTACATCACAAAGAATCACATCAAATACAGATTGCTCAATCATGGCAATGCCTTCAAATCCATCAGCAGCCAGAGAAACTTCATATTTTTCAAATTCCAGAATCTCTTTTATTGCATTCCGTATGCTTCTATCATCATCAATTACTAATATCTTGGCCATAAAATTATCTTTCTACAAAAGTAATTAATTCGATGCAAGCACAAATGCCTCATTCAATTTTATTCTAATTTGCGCTGCGAATCTGTTTGGATTTATATCTTTGCTGCATAAAAAATCGATTCAGGCAATTTAGGTGCCTGGCATTCGTTTACTAACAAAACACAGATAATTGTGCAAAATCGCTTTAATCCATACTTCTTTATTCTATTTTTTATTCCCCTTTTCGCATTTTCGCAAAGCGAATCAGGCACAAGCTATGCTTTTCTGAACCTGCCTTTTTCTGCCCGAAATATCGCCATGGGTGGAAATTTTTCAAGTATTTACGATCATGATATTGGCCTTGCTTTGGATAATCCTTCGCTCATATCAGATGATATGCACAATCAAATCCAGTTTAATTTTGTCGATTACTTTGCTGATATTAATTATGGTTCTGTAAGTTATGGACGTAAATTTGAAAAGCTGGGCACATTTGTAGCCAGCATGCAATTTATGGATTACGGAACATTTGATTATGCCAGCGAAACGGGAGTTCGCTACGGTAACTTTACGGCTGGCGATTATGCTCTAAATATTGGCTGGGGACGTGCCTTGAATGCTAATTTTTTTATTGGCGCCAATTTAAAAGGACTCTATTCTGCTTATGAATCCTATAATTCATTCGGATTGGCTGTGGATGTGGCAGCCACATATTTTAAATCCGAAAGAAAAATGAGTGCCAGTATTATTTTTAGAAATATTGGCTCTCAAAT
>CAYPOW010000283.1:0-1379 GCA_964412145.1 uncultured Draconibacterium sp. | reverse complement strand
TTTTTTTATATTTGCTTATAAATTATGCAATGAAAAAATTTGATGTGATTATTATTGGAGGTGGACCATCAGGTGCTCTGTGCGGTATCGAACTTCAAAAAAAAGGAATAAAAACCTGTATCATCGATCAATCCTCATTTCCAAGAGATAAAGTATGTGGAGGTCTTCTAACACAAAAATCCGTTGATTTAATAGAAAAATATTTGGCTGACCTTAATCCATCAGAATATATTATTGACAAGACTAAGGTTATCAACTTTTTTTACGAAAATCAAAAAATTACCTCTTTTCATACGAATCAGACTTTTTACTATACCGAAAGAAAGGCTTTTGACCATATCCTGATTAAAAAATACAAAGAATTAGGTGGAATACTCTTTGAAAATAGGAAAATAAACAAGGAGGATATTCATTTAATCGATAATAGTATACAACTTGATTTTGAGGAACTTAAGTATAAGGTTTTGATTGGTGCGGATGGATGCAATAGTGTTTTAGCGCGATTGAATCAACTTAAACGTTATGATGCGTTCTGCATTCAGGGCAAACAAAAACATGAGCATTTGGAAGATAAGGATATTCGCATCTATTTTGGAATAGCAAGATATGGATATGGTTGGTATTTCCCAAAGAAAGACTATGCTTCTGTTGGAATTATAGATGATAATGCCACTAAATCTATAAATAAAAATGCCAAACCTTTCTTTTCAAAAATAAGTGATACTAAATTAAACAATATCAAAGGAGCCAAAATCCCTTCAGGTCATTTGATTAAACTTAAAAACTTAAGTAACAATACATTACTTATTGGCGACGCTGCTGGATTTACTGATCCAATAACAGGTGAAGGTTTGTTTTACGCAATGCTTTCGGGAATATATGCGGCCGAGGCTATCCTTGAAAATATTGATGTAAATCCTGATAATGTCAAAAATTCCTATTTAAAAAAAATAAAACCCATTCTCAGAAATATACGTTATGCCCTTTTTTATCAAAAGATTTTGTACAATCCAAAAGTGTTAAATATCTTTTTGAATTATATTACTAAGCATAAATCTTTTGCATTATTTTATATCGAAAAAGTAATGTCGAACTATCAATTTGATTACACTAATTTTTTGGGGTCTTATTTATTTCATATAAAGAGACATAGAGGTGTAAATGCAAAAAGAAAATGATGTAACTGATTTCTCCCAAATAATGTTTATGTGAGTATTCTGCCTGAATTTTAATATTTTCTTGTTTAGCTTAGTATTACTCACTTTTCTAATTATTTCCCTGCTATTAATTTACAAATAATTCACTTGCAAGTATTTATTTCAAATTACTTTGTTTTAAATCAATAGATTCGTATCTTTGGACTTTAAAATCCTATTAGT
>CAYPOW010000282.1:0-4275 GCA_964412145.1 uncultured Draconibacterium sp. | reverse complement strand
ACCAAACGAAGGAGGACATTAATATGTTTGAAACATTAGATTATAGTATTTTACAGCATTATTGGTATGCTATTAATG
The DNA here is from genome assembly GCA_964412145.1 of uncultured Draconibacterium sp. Classification (GTDB taxonomy): domain Bacteria; phylum Bacteroidota; class Bacteroidia; order Bacteroidales; family UBA12170; genus UBA12170. The sequence continues at coordinate 4,197 of CAYPOW010000282.1, read as the reverse complement.
CATTATTAGGCGCTCTGCTTGTATTTTTGCTCTTCGTACAAGGTGGGCAAACGTTGATATACACTGTTGCCAAAAACGAGCTGGAAAAGAAAATGCTCGTGAATGCATTGGGTCGTAAATGGGAATTTACATTCACTACACTCGTAACCTTTGGTGGAGCTTTCTTCGCATCATTCCCGCTCTTCTATTCAACCAGTTTTGGAGGAGCCTATTGGGTTTGGATGATTATATTATTTGCTTTTATCATTCAGGCTGTATCTTACGAATACCGCACAAAACCAAATAATTTTCTGGGTCAGAAAACATTTGAAATATTTTTGATTATCAATGGCGTTATTGCCACTGTATTTTTAGGTATCGCTGTCGCCACATTCTTTACCGGCTCTCCTTTTCATATTGATGATATGAATCGCTCTTTCTGGGATTCACCTTTTCGTGGATTGGAATTGGCTTTAGACTTTACTAGATATGCTACTTTTGTGAACTTATCATTGGGCCTGGCTGTATTTTTCTTATCAAGAGTATTAGCTAATCTTTATTTTATGAATTCGATTGATAATGAGACGCTTAATATTAAAGCCAGAAAATCGCTGATATACAACGCTGTTCCTTTTTTGGTTTTCTTTCTATTCTTCATTATAAATATCTTATTAATGAATGGTTTTGCCATTAATCCTGACACAATGGAAGTTTCGATGGAGCCATTTAAATATCTGCATAATCTTTTACAAATGCCTGTGGTTTTTGTTATGTTCTTACTTGGTGTTATACTTGTGCTTACAGGAATAATTCGAGCCTATTTTTTCACAAAAAAATGCGGAACTAAAGGAATTTGGTTGTCAGGAACTGGAACAGTTTTAACTGTTTTTAGTTTATTATTAATTGCGGGCTTTAACAATACAGCCTATTATCCTTCATCCACCGATTTGCAATCATCCCTAACAATTTTCAATAGTTCATCAAGCCATTATACATTAATCGCTATGAGCTATGTATCTCTAATGGTTCCATTTGTACTGGCGTATATTATTTACGCGTGGAGAGCAATGAATAAAAGTAAAATCGATGCCAAAGAAATGAATGAGGATACACACGCTTATTAAAGAAAGGAGAAAAAATGTATATAAAAGAAATAATTTTGCTTTTTACCTGGCCTGTTGCCATGTATATTACCTATTTGCTCGTCCGATATTTTCTTAAAATATTCGACAAAAAAATTCAATCTTGAAATTTCAGAGGCTTTCCAAACAAAAGCCTCTTTTTTTAGATATTTATTTTGAGATCTTCAATAGCAAGAATTGTATTGGTAAATTCACTCTTTGTTTCAGCAAGAACCGGCTCAAGCTCTTTATAGCGAGCAGAGAAATGGCCAATGACCAATTGCTTTGCTCCAATAAGATTTGCCATTCGAGCAGCATCTAAAGTAGTTGAATGCTTCTTTTCTTCAGCAATTTGACGCATATCTTCCATAAAACTGCATTCGTGATATAACAAATCAACACTGGAAATATAATCCGATATTTTTTCGGAGAAAGAAGTATCTGAACAATAAGCATACGATTTTTGTGGAAAACCGGGGACTGTTAACACTTCATTTTTAACAATTTCGCCTGTTACACTAACAAAATCACCTCCCTTTTTTATTCCTTCAAAAGCCTCGTTTGGAATATTATATAGAGCTAATTCTTTTTTAATAATCTTACGTGGATGAGGCTTTTCAATAAACAAAAAACCACAAGTAGGAATACTATGATTTAATGGGAATGAATAAATTTCAAGTACTTTATCCTCAAAGAGAAGGTATTTATCATCGAATTTTAAAGAATGATAATGAATTTTATAATTCAATTGAGTTCCAGATACCGCTAACTGCATTTCAAGCACTTCTTTAATTTCTTTTGGTGCAAAAAGATACAAGTCTGTTTTCCGCCCAAACAAATTTAAACTAGAGATAAGACCTACCAGTCCAAAAAAATGATCGCCATGCATATGACTAATAAAAATGTGATTGATCTTTGAAAATCGAATCTGATTATTTCGAAGTTGAATTTGGGTGCCTTCACCACAATCAACGAGAAACGATTTGTAGTTATGCGAAACTAATTGAGCACTAGGATATCGCATTGAAGTGGGTATAGCTGAACTGCTCCCTAAAATTGTCACTGAAAATTCATTCATAGCTTCGGATTATAAAGAATAAAAATACACATTCTTTTGGTAAAGCGTATTTGATTTTTAAAAAACTCTTGATTTTGAATTGTATTAATCAGATAATTTTACATAGAATAATTAAAGCTACTTCCATCCAAGAACTCGCGTAAAATAGATGTTGGTGGAATTTCATTTTCCGGTATTGGTAAAATATAGGATAGAAATTTTAGTAATCTCCTTGCCTCAGAATATTCTGGAACAATAGGAGGCACTTCTTTTAATATAGGTTCAACCCATCGTTTCAAAACGCCCAGTTCAAATAACAAAGCTGTGTTAAACATCACATTAGCCTCTTCCTGAAAAGGAAAAATATGCAACTCCTCTCCTTTCCGAACACTTGGCCAGCGTTGTAATGTTTCCAAAGCGGAATAACCACGGTACGAACTATCACGCACCATCCTTCTAATCAACCTATTATCAGTTGTTGGGATACGATTACTGGAATCGATACTTAACGATGTAAGAGCAGAAACATACACTTTGAATTTTTTATTTTCAGGAATCATCTCTGAAATAATAGGATTTAAGCCATGAATTCCTTCTACCAAAATAAGGCTATTTTCTTTCAATTTTAATTTCGAACCATTATAGGATCTCTGCCCATTTGCAAATGAAAACTTTGGTAGGCTGATTTCTTTTCCGTCAAATAAATCAAGCATATTTTCATTAAAAAGTTTAATGTCTAATGCCTGAGGGCTCTCGAAATCAAGATTTCCATTTTCGTCTTTTGGCGTATGCTCTCTATCGACAAAATAATTATCCATAGAAAGAACAATGGGTTTAAAACCAATAACACTCAATTGAATTGACAAGCGTTTTGCAAAAGTTGTTTTTCCAGATGATGAGGGGCCAGCAATGAAAATTACTTTAAGTTCATCCTTTCGTGCGTGAATCATATCGGCAATACACGCAAGTTTTTTCTCCTGTAAGGCCTCTGAAATTTTAATAATTTCGCTTATTTTTCCATTCTGAGTCGCTAAATTCAATTGCCCAACATAAGGAACCCCAATAATATCAACCCATTCGTTAAATTCTCGAAATATTTCAAATAGCTTATTTTGAATTATTATCTCTTCCAGTTTGTCAGGGTCATCCTTTTTCGGAGTCACTAACAACATACCCTCATAATATTTTACCAGATCATATTTTTTCAAGTACCCAGTAGATGGTACAAGATACCCATAAAAATAGTTAACCACATTATCTAGCTTATACACGGAGCTATAAAACTGCTTACGCGTGCGCATCAAAGTACATTTGTCATCTAGGCCAAATTCTTCAAATACGCTCAATGCAAGATCGGTTGGTAGTTCTTCCCTTTCAAATGGAATATCCTGATCAATTATTTCCTGCATTCTCTTATGCAACTTTTTTACCATTTGCATATGATCGGCCTCACTGGTAATAGTACCCAATTCACAATACAAACCTTTTGATACCGTATGTTTAATTTTCAATTTTTCCTTAGGAAATAAATCTATTGCGGCCTTAAACAATACAAGAGACAAAGACCTCAGGTACATCCTATTGCCATCTGGATGTCTGTAATCAATAAAACGCACAGTTTTTGGTTTGTAAATAAGATAATCCAGTTCCTTCAGGGAATTATTAACCATTGCTCCCAAAATTGGATAACCAATATTTAAAGATTGGTCGTTGATAATTTCCAATAAAGTGGTTCCAAACGGATAAATTTTATTCGTTTTTGTATTTTCACAATAAATATTGATATTTTTAAACCCTCTGGTTGACATATATTTTTAAAGCTTACATTAAATTTTCTCTTAAACTATTTTTGTATCACTGATCCATTCTAGCAATTCCAGAATCTCAATAAAGAAGTTGCAAAGATAATAGTTATTATTTACCGTAGGATGACTATCAGCCCTTTCAAAACAGGGCATAAAAAAACCCCACTAAGTAAATAGTGAGGTTTTTAAAAAAGGAAGGCGACGACTTACTCTCCCACCTAAAGGCAGTACCATC
>CAYPOW010000281.1:0-4276 GCA_964412145.1 uncultured Draconibacterium sp. | reverse complement strand
TCACCACCTAAGTGAGTATCACCATTGGTTGATTTTACTTCAAAAACACCATCGCCTAATTCAAGGATAGAAATATCAAATGTACCTCCACCTAAATCGTAAACAGCAATTTTTTGATCATCCAGTTTTTTATCCAAACCATAAGCTAAAGCGGCAGCAGTAGGTTCGTTAATGATTCGTCTAACATTTAAACCAGCAATTTCACCGGCTTCTTTCGTAGCCTGGCGTTGAGAATCACTGAAATAAGCAGGAACAGTTATAACTGCATCAGTTACTGTTTGTCCTAAGAAATCCTCAGCGGTTTTTTTCATTTTCTGCAAAACCATTGCTGAAATTTCCTGAGGAGTATAATTACGATCACCAATGACAATACGTGGTGTATTATTATCGCCTTTAATTACTTTATAAGGAACGCGATTAATTTCCTTTTGTGTTTTGTCGAAAGTTTCACCCATAAAACGCTTCACCGAGTTGATGGTTTGCGTTGGATTTGTAATAGCCTGACGCTTTGCGGCATCACCAACCTTACGTTCGTTATTATCAGTAAAAGCAACAATTGAAGGCGTTGTTCTGCGTCCTTCGCTATTTTGAATAACAACAGGCTCGTTACCTTCCATTACGGCAACACAAGAGTTGGTAGTACCTAAATCTATACCAATTATTTTTCCCATTTTTTTAAATTTTATATTTTTAATCAATTATTTTTCGTCGATGGATGGCACAGTTCAATATTTGTGCCATTGCAAAAAATGTTTGGAGATATGACAAAAGGGCAGAAATCTATAAATAAATACGTCATTTTAAGCTTGGGCGTAATCAATTTCTGACTAATAACTGTTCCTTAACAGGACTGTTCTTTAATTGCTTAGGTATTTAAGTTTATCATATGTTTGGGTTAAACATCTAACTGGTTTAAATTATTGACCTTTTTCGATGTGGTTTTCTTATTTAAAAGCTTTATTTTTGAATCAAAACAAAACCCGATGAATATAAACAATTATTGCGTAATTATGGCCGGTGGCATTGGCGCGCGTTTTTGGCCAATGAGCCGCACATCTCAACCCAAGCAATTTATTGATATTTTAGGAACAGGAGAAACGCTTATTCAACAAACCGTAAATCGGTTTTTGAAGATTTGTCCGGTTGAAAATATATACGTAGTGACCAACGAAATATATAAGGAGCTTGTTAAAGAGCAAGTACCTGCTTTGAGTTACGAACAAATATTGTGTGAACCAGCTCGTAGAAATACTGCACCTTGCATAGCTTATGCAAATTATAAAATTAGGGAGAAAAATCCAAATGCAATAATTGTTGTGGCTCCTTCTGATCATATTATTCTAAAGGAAGATGTTTTTACTGAGGTAATTACATCGGCTCTGCAAGCAGCAGAGGAAAATGATTGGTTAATTACTTTGGGTATAGAACCAAGTCGCCCTGATACGGGTTATGGTTATATTCAATACAATGGTCAAATTGGTGACGAGCGAGATACTCGGATTAAAAAAGTAAAGACTTTTACTGAAAAGCCTGAACTTAAAATTGCTGAGAAATTTCTGGAAAGCGGAGATTTTCTTTGGAATGCAGGTATTTTTGTGTGGTCTTTGAAAACCATTCAAAATGCATTTGAAAACCATTTAGTTGAAGTAGATGATATTTTTAAAACAGGAATTGGCGTTTACAACACTAAAAATGAGGAAAGTTTTATTGAAGGTGCTTATGCTGTTTGCCGGAATATTTCCATCGATTTTGGAATAATGGAAAAGGCAGATAACGTGTATGTATTGTCTTCTGATTTTGGTTGGTCCGATTTAGGAACTTGGGGATCGCTTTATGCAACACGACAAAAAAATGAGGATCAAAACAGCATAGTGGGTAAAAACGTAATGACTTATGATACAAAGAATTGCGTAATCAATGTAAAAGGAGAAAAGCTGGTTGTTTTACAGGGCCTCGACGATTATATTGTTGTTGATGAGGACAATGTACTCCTGATTTGCAAGAAAAAAGACGAGCAAAATATCCGCCAATTTGTTACCGATGTAAAAACGGAAAAAGGGGATAAGTTTATTTAAAAACACCATGAAGTATTTGAGCTGTTTTTGACTCCTTCCTTTTGTGCGTCAATTAAGGATGAGAAGGGCTAAAGTGGTTTAATTTCTATACATTAACAATAATTATGACAACTTTAATTGTTGTCGTTAGATGTTTTATTAAATAAAAAACTATGATGCACATTGATCACCATTCAAAACCATATGATGAAGGAACCCTAAACAAATTGGAAATATTTTCAAGTTATGTTGAATCTTGGTTACCAACTTTTATTATGCAGAAAAATATAACAGAAATAAATATTGTTGATTTTTTTGCAGGCTTAGGTTACGATAGTGAAGGAAAGCCTGGGACACCAATTTTAATTCTAAAAAAAGTCAATGTTTTTTTTGGTAATCTAATGAAGAATAATACAATAATAAATTTGTTTTTAAATGAATACAACAGTTATAAATACAATGCCTTAGTTGAAAACTGTCAGTCTTATTTAAATAATAATAGTAGACTTAAAAAGTTTGTAAATGTTCATTATTCGAATGAAGACTTTAATAGTATTTATCAAAAAATTATTGAAATCACTAGTTATCACCCTAATCTTTTTCTAATTGACCAGAGTGGGATTAAATTTACAAACCAGAATAATTTCAATACGTTACTTAAGTTAAAACGAACCGATTTTCTGTTTTTTATTTCATCATCTTTTTTTAAGAGGTTTAGTAATGAAGATGAATTTAGTAAGCATTTGAAAATTAATGAAGAAGAATTAAGTTCGAATCCCTATAATTTTATCCATAGAGTTGTTTTAGATAAATATAAGTCGTTAATCCCTAAAGAATCTGAATTAATGATTTTTCCTTTTTCGATTAAAAAAGCTGCTAATATTTATGGAATTATTTTTGGCTCAAAACATATCCTAGGTGTGGAGAAATTTTTAAAAATAGCCTGGGACAAAAATAGAGTAAATGGCGAGGCCGATTATGATATTGACGAAGATGAAAATAAAACTCAATTGTTATTAAATTTTGATAATCCAGAACAATCGAAACAGTTGACTAAAATAGAGGCTTTTAAGAATAAAGTAGAGGAATTACTCAAACAAAAAAAATGTGTTACGAATAAAGAATTGTATTATTTTACATGTGACCATGGTCATATTGCACAACACACTATTGGAAAGCTAAGAGAATTAAAAAGAAATAAGAATATAAATTATAAAGGGCACACAAAGATATCATGGGACGCTATTCACAAATCGGACTTAGTAACTTTTCGATGGATTAAATAATAATTGCATTAATCAAGTATTATATTTGCCATATGAATACTTCAAAAATAGAGTGGACAGAACAAACATGGAATCCATCAACGGGTTGCACTAAAATTAGTGAAGGATGTACAAATTGTTATGCTGAAAATATGTCAAAACGATTAAAAGCCATGGGTGCTAATGGTTATGAGAATGGATTCAGCTTTAATCTAATGCCAGAAAGATTGAATCAACCGTTAAAAATCAAAAAAGCCACAAAGTTTTTTGTCAATTCAATGAGTGATATTTTCCATGAACAAATGCCATTTTCATACTTAGACGACATATTCGAAGTAATTGAAAAAACACCACAGCACACCTATCAAATCCTTACGAAGAGGGAAAAAATAATGGCAGAATATCTGAAAAATAAAAATTTGCCCATAAATGTATGGCTAGGTGTAACCGTTGAATCAAAATTGACAAAATACAGGATAGATTATCTGAGAGATATTAATGCAACGATAAAATTCTTGTCATTAGAACCGCTTTTATCTAATTTGGGAGAACTTAATTTAGATAATATTCATTGGGCAATTGTTGGTGGGGAAAGTGGGCCGAAAGCGAGACCGATGAAAAGCGAATGGGTAATAGATATTAAAAAACAATGCGAAGAGCAAAACGTTGCCTTCTTTTTTAAGCAATGGGGTACTTGGGGTTCAGATGGTGTTAAAAGAAGTAAAAAAGTTAATGGCAGGGTGTTAAATGGAAAGATTTACAATGAATACCCTGAATTATTAAAAGAGCACATTTTATAGTTATCTAGATTCCAGAAAAAATACCGCTATAGTATTTCTTGCATCAGCCGTTTCTTTTTACATTTGCCTGATGAAACCAATATTAGCAAATTACCATACACATAACCATTTTTGCGACGGCAAAGAAGAACCCGAAAAATACATTCAAAAAGCGATA
>CAYPOW010000280.1:0-4304 GCA_964412145.1 uncultured Draconibacterium sp. | reverse complement strand
TCATCTGGTTGTAAAACAACAACATCGGCTATAGTTTCTTCCCAGGATGTTTGGTTGGAATGATGTTCCATATGAGTGATAAAAACTACGGGGCGTTTATTTTCGCTCATATCCATCTTATTAAACGGATGTTGTTGAGTCCCGTATCTTTTCAAACCGAGTATGCGCTGAAATTTGTTAATGACACCGGTCATCCCATTTCCACTTGTAATTAAAACGTCATCTGCATCAGTATTTACATGTTTTTTAATAATATGTTGTGCATAATGGTAAGCTTTAGTCGTGAGCGTACCTGATTCACTAGTCTCCGTATGTGTATTTGCCACCCAAGGACCAAAAAGATTTTGAATTTTTTCTTCAATAGGAGCATATAAACGACCGCTTGCTAACCAATCTGCATAGATCATTTTTTGCGTTCCATTAGGGGTGTCAAAATCTAAATCGTTACCAATAGTTTGCTGTCTGAAGTGCTTGAAATAATTTTCCATAAGGATTGCTAAATAAAAATATCTAAAAACATTCGTAAATATTTTACAAAGTTAAATAAACATATTTAATAAATTATAATTTTAACAAAATTGGGCAGTAAATAAAGAATTACCATATTTCGAATATTTATGTAAATTTGAGAAAATAAGCCTTCGACTATGACTAATCAGTATTCTCTTTTAATTTTTTTTAGTTTATTAATTATCCTTTCCTATGTTTTTAATTTAGTAGCACAGAAAATTAAGGTTCCGTCCGTATTATTACTTTTATTTACTGGTATAACCATTCGAATATTAGCACCAGAGATGGCCAATACTATACAAGGATTGGATAAAATTCTTGCTTTAGTTGGAACCTTGGGTTTAATTTTGATAGTTTTGGAAGGTAGTCTGGAGTTGAAATTAAGTAGAAAAAAATTACCATTAATTGCCAGCAGTTTCTTTTCAGCAATAATTATTTTGCTTATAACCAATGTCTTAGTGGCTTCAGTTATTTATTGGCTAGTTCCAGATATTAGCTTTAAAGCTAGCTTTGTTAATGCAATTCCACTTTCAATCATCAGTAGTGCTATAGCTATTCCCAGTGTTGAACAAATTGGCTCTGAAAAAAGAGAGTTTATTGTTTATGAATCTATATTTTCTGATATTTTTGGTATTTTGATATTCAATTTTGTAGTGTTCAATGATATAATTGTGCCCGGTTCTTTTGGTTACCTTTTCATCGATTTAGCCTTGGTTGGAATATTAGGCCTGGTATTTACATTAATCCTGCTTTATTTTATTTCAAAAAATCAATTAAAAGTCAGATTCTTTATTTTAATAGCCGTACTTATCCTCCTTTATGCCAGCGGAAAAATTCTACATTTTTCTTCCTTGATTATCATTTTTGTATTCGGTTTGGTATTGAATAATATTCAATATATATCAAAGCGATGGATTTCGAAATTCATACACTTCGATTTACTCAAAGAGAATATTGAACAATTTAAAGTGATTACAATAGAAAGCGCCTTCCTTATTCGAACACTCTTCTTTTTTATCTTTGGATATTCGCTTTTGATAACCAATCTATTTGATTTAAAACTGATTATAACCGGAAGTCTTATTTTGGTAATTTTGTATGGAATTCGCTATGTTTATTTACGTTTTATTATTCGAGCCAATCTCTTTCCTGCATTGTTTATTGCCCCTCGGGGTTTAATTACAATATTATTGTTCTATAGTATTCCGAGCGAATATAGCATTGGATTAGTCAGCGAAGGGCTTTTGTTTTACATTATTCTGATGTCGAGCTTAATAATGATGATTGGCTTGATGAAAAAATCAAAAACCGAAGTAGATTACAAAGTGTTTATTGGAGATAGAGAAATAGATTTAGAAGAAATAAATGACAATAAAAAATAAATTATTTCTCATTATCCTGATATCCAAACAAATGTTTCTGTTTAATTTGCTCTGAAACATATTTTGGAACCATTTTTTCCCATTTAGGGTCTTTTTTATGAATTAGTTCCAGGACGTGACTACTAAAAATTGGTAAATAATCTATATTAACATCTTTAATATCAATGATTTTACGATTTTGGATTAAATAATTGTAAATAAAATTTAAATCATGACTTCTAGGAATACTAGAAGAATCCATCAAACTTTCCTGATCGTTTTGCAATGCGGGATAAACATAAAGTTTCATAGTGTCGGTAAATAATTTTCCGAATGCTTCCAATACACCTCCTTTTAAATGGCTGTAATAGCTCTTATCCAAAACTTTATAAAGTGTTAAAACGCCAATCACAATTCTTAGGTTCTTAATCTTAAACCTACTGAAGTAGGAGACGAGCTTATAATATTCCCGGTAATTTGATACCATTACATTTTGTCCCAATCCATTTAAAATATCAACACGATCTAGAAAATCCTGATCAGAAAATTCACCATCAGATATCAGGTTGTTTAGTGTGATCTCACAAAGAGCCAGTGTATTTCCCTTATCATAATCTTTATCTTTTTTAAAAAGCGAATAGCTACTTTTTATCATATCCAAACCCACAAGAGTAATAGGGCGAAAACTTCCCCGAAAAGCTAGTACATTTTTTTTATAGAGCATTTCTTCAGGCGTGTGGAGAACACCTTTTTGATCAAAAATGATTGCCTTTGCCATGCCGTTTTTAACTAGTTGAACACCAAGCAATCGATTATCAACATAATCTAACTCTGGGCCTGACATCTCAACCATTGTAATTTCTAGCTGATCAGGCAATAAAGAATCCATCAAAGATTGAAGAAATAAGTTTGGTCTTTTGTAATAGTTGAAGCACGCAAATAAAAGATTTGTTCCTAAAACACCGTAAGTTTTCTGTTGTTGGAGGGCTGTATTTTCCAATAATCTGACATGTAAAACAACTTCATTTGTAGCATCTTTTGGGTCTAATTGAAAGCGAACGCCCATCCAGCCGTGACCTTCTTTGTCTTTTGAAAAGTTGATTGTTGTAACAGTATCGGCAAAAACAAAAAAACGAGTTCCTTCTTTTACGGTTTTCCCAAGTGTTTTTGTTAATTCTGTTGCTTCTTGCTGAAGCATTTTTAAAAGACGATTTTTTGAAACATATCGACCGGAAGCCTCTTTTCCATATAGATCATCGCTCATAATCATATCGTAGGCCGATATTGTTTTAGCAATTGTTCCGGAGGCACCACCGGCTTGAAAAAAAGTCCGTGCAACCTCTTGTCCGGCACCAATTTCTGCAAAAGTACCGTAAATAGTGGCGTCCATATTTATTCTTAAAGCTTTACGAATCGGACTCAGGGTATCGTTTTCCATGTAATTAATTTTACATTACTACAAAAATACTGGTAATCGCAAGAAAATTATGATTTAGGCCAACTTTCATTCAAAACCTGAGAAAGTTCGGCAGGTTTGAAGGGCTTACTCATGTAGTTATTCATTCCAGCAGCTATACAAGCTTCTTTATCACCTTTCATAGCGTTGGCTGTAAGGGCAATAATTTTAATTGGATTTAACAACTGGATGTCTTCTTCAAATTCACGAATACGTTTTGTAGCCTGAATACCATCCATTTCCGGCATTTGAATATCCATAAAAACCAAATCGTAATCATTTTTAGTATACATTTCAAATGCTATCTTTCCATTGTTGGCGCATTCCACAGAATGGCCGAGTTTTTCAAGATGCATTTGTGCTACTTTCTGATTAATTGGATTGTCTTCAGCCAACAAAATCCGAAGTTTGTTTGTATTCTTTCTTTCTGTCACTTTTACGGGTTCAATTTCTAATTGATCTTGTTGCGATTTTTTGTAATTGACCCAAAACCAAAATGTTGAGCCTTTACCTTCTTCGCTTTCAACACCCATTTCTCCATCTAGAAGTTTGGCAATATTTTTCGAAATAACCAGACCAAGTCCAGTACCTCCATATAATCGTGTAGTTGAGGAATCAACCTGAGAAAAGGATTGAAATAGTTTTTTAAGATTGCTTTCAGAAATACCAATTCCCGAATCAATTACTTCAAATTTTATTTTAGAATGAGTGGGTGTTTGACCTGTCATATACACATTAACAGTAATCCCTCCTTCATCAGTAAATTTAACAGCATTGTTAAATAAATTAGTTAAAATTTGTTTAAATCGATATTTATCACCTTTAACCCATCTGGGAACATTTGGATCAATATGAGTTTCTAATTTGAGCTTTTTCTCTTTGATTTTATATTTTAATAAATCGAGAATTTCACTTGTAGCACTATGAAGATTAAAATCTATTTCTTCGATATCAATTTGGCCTGCCTCTATTTTCGA
>CAYPOW010000279.1:0-4340 GCA_964412145.1 uncultured Draconibacterium sp. | reverse complement strand
GGAATATCAGAAATCTGTAAAAGAGGGTTGTTCATGGTTTCTGTATAAACCAATTTTGTATTGGGTTTAATCGCTCTTTCAACTGCATCTAAATCTGTTGTGTTAACAAAAGTAACTTCAATATTGAATTTAGACAGGTAGTTTTTTAAGAAAGCATATGTACCACCATAAGTAGTCATACTGCTTACAATATGATCGCCCGCATTGCATAATTGTAAAAATACGGTTGTAATTGCGGCCATTCCCGAACCAGTAACCCAGGCGCTTTCTGTTCCTTCCATTGCTGCTAAAGCATCGGCAAGAAATTTATTAGATGGGTTCCAATGACGGGCGTATAGAAAGCAACCTTCAGCTTCTCCATGAAAAGTGTCTAACATGGTTTTGGCAGTCATAAAAGTAAAGGTTGAAGAATCAGTAATGGATGGGTTTACACCTCCAAATTCCCCAAATTGTTTTAAACCTTGAATATTACTTGCCGGATCAAATTTTTTTGTACTCATGGATTATGTTTTTTTTAAATTATTTAGCAATATTATAACTTTACAAATTTAAATACTGAAAGTGATTAAAGCAATATAAATAATAAAACAGAAGTAAAATGGCTATATTTGTTTAAAATTAAAAGTATATTTACCAATATTATATAATAATCAAATAAATCAAGCTTATATTTCTATGAAAAACTTTCATTTGGATATTTTAGATAAACGTATTTTACGTATTCTGCGTGCAGATGCAAGGGTGCCTTTTGTTGAAGTAGCTCGGCAGTGTGGTGTAACAGGCTCTGCCGTTCATCAGAGAATACAAAAAATGTTTGAGGCTGGTGTTTTAGTTGGCTCTCAATTTAATTTATCGCCTAAAAAACTGGGTTATCATACATTGGCTTTTGTCGGAATACAAGTTAATCTGACTACAGATAAAACACATGAAGAAGTCTTCCAGAAAATTGTTGAAATTCCAGAAGTAGTTGAATGCCATTCTATTACAGGAAAATATTCGTATATGCTTAAAATTTATGCAAAGAATAATGAGGATTTAAAACGAATATTGGTCTATGGAATACAATCTATTTTGGAAGTTACCGGAACTGAAACATTTTTATCTCTGGAAGAAGGGTTTAAAAGAAAATTAAGTGTTGAATAAATCAGTTTAGATTTCCTTCGTTTTTCTTACTAATTTTGCCCCTACTATGCAAGACCCAATTACTTATTATTACCAACAGTTTGGCTACGATTTAAAAAATGTCAAAGAATTTATTACCGGAGAAAGGTATGTAGCCGTTCTTTTTCAAAATGGAAATATTGGCGTTTGTGCAACACTCAGGCAGCATGTAGATAATCGGATTCCTGAAAAAATAGAATTAGAAAACACAGAACACCGCATTTTTTTAAATGCGTATTACAATGCTCTTTTAAATTACAATCAGGAATATGTGGAGGATAAAGATATTTTCGAAGCGGTTGATTTTAGAAAGTTTACAAATATTGTGATGGTTGGTAATTTTAAACCTGTTGTAAAACGTTTTCAGGAAGCTCATATTCCTCTATTCATTTTTGATAAAAAGGAAGACGAAGATATTTTGCTTGAAATGAAAGACCAGATGAGTTTTATTCAAAAGGCAGATGCTATCATTATAACGGCAACCAGTATGTTTAATAAGAGCTTTGTCGATATAATTGATAATAGCAACGAAAACGCGTCTATTTATATTTTAGGACCATCAGCCATTATGCATTCCGACATGAAAGCGTATCGAAATGTAAAATTGATTTTTGGCTCCGTTTTTGAAAAAAATGATAGTAGGGTTTTGGATGTTATTAAAGCAAACTTAGGAACCCGACATTTTAGTCCGTTTTCAAGAAAAGTATTTATTTAAAAATGTTTTAAATGCAAATTACACTTAATAATCGCGTAGAAAATTTTGAATCAGAGTCTTTAAGTATCGAAGATATTTTGCTTATAAAAAATTTCACTTTTAAATTATTGGTCACTAAAATTAATGGAAAATTAGTCAAAAAAGTAAATAGGAGTGAAGCTCTTGTGAAAGATGGCGATAACGTTTTGATTCTTCATTTAATTAGTGGCGGATGAGTTAAATAAAAACAGCTTTCGAATCAAATAAATAAGTAGTGAAAAAGAACTATTTACAAAAAATTACGTTAAGTGTCTTATTGACAATTAGTTTGGGGCTTTACGGTCAAGGCATTAAATATATGGGTTTGGTCCTTGATGAAGAGACTAAAGAAGCATTGGCTTTTGTAAATCTAATATCGGCGGATGGCCATTATGGTACAGCAACTGATATTGACGGTAAATTCTCCTTGGTTTTACCCACAGGTGCGGATAGTATACGTTTTTCCTATTTGGGTTATGAAACACGCTATGTTTTGACTCGCAATTTAAAAGGCCCTAAAACTATTTATTTAAAGCAAACCAAATATGATCTTGCTGAATATGAGGTTTTTCCAGGGATAAATCCTGCACATCGAATTATCGCCAATGTTGTTAAAAATCGAAATTCTAATGACCCAAAGAACTTAGCTTCTTTTAGCTATACTACCTACGATAAAATGGTCATAACGATCGATTCAAGCAATTTTGTAAAGGATAGCTTAGCGCCCAAAAATGACTCATTAAATCGCATGGCTTCTTTTTTCAAAAAAAAGGATTTGTTTTTAATAGAAACGGTGGTAGAAAAAAAGTTTTTAGCGCCCGATAGAAATAATGAGAAAGTGGTAGCCACAAAGGTTTCGGGCATACAAGACCCTTTGATTATTTATTTAGTTTCGCAACTACAATCCACTTCGTTCTACGATGAAATTATTCAGATTGGCAACAAGAATTACATCAATCCTATTAGCAAAGGCAGTCTGAAAAAGTATTATTTTCAAATGGAAGATACCGTTTATTCAGGAAAAAAGGACACCGTTTTCACTGTTTCTTTTCGGCCAAATAGAAATGCAAATTTTGAAGGAATGCAAGGAATTTTACATATAAGTACTGATAAATGGGCCATTGTAAATGTGAAAGCGAAACCTGCAAAAGAAGAGAAAGGAATTGGAGTTCAGATTCAGCAAAAATACGAATTGATCGCTGGCGAACACTGGTTTCCCGTGCAATTGAATACGAATATAACATTTGATATTTTAAGTGTAAGTTCGGGTAGCGAAAATGCAAGATTGATAGGAATCGGCAAAACGTATATTAAAAATATTGAGATCAATCCGGAATTGGTCAAAAAGGCATTTTCACATATAGAGATTGAAATAGATCCAAATGCGGCATACCGAAAGGATGAGCAATGGAATGATTTTAGGGCAAATAATTTAAGATCACGCGATTGGGAAACATATCGCTATATTGATAGTCTTGGTAAAGCAGTAAAACTTGAAAAGAAATTAAAGCAAATGGAAGCCCTTTTAACGGGGAAAATAAGCATAGGATATCTTGATTTATTGATCAATCGTTTTACTGGTTTCAACTCTTTCGAAGGTTTTTGGTTTGGTCTGGGGGCTCAAACAAATAAACGATTTTCAGAAAAATATGCGCTAGGAGCATACTATGCATATAGCTTGAAAGATAAACGATCGAAATTTGGAGCAAAAGCATCGGCCTTACTCTATAAACCAAAAGAAATTAAAGCACATTTGCATTATCTTTCAGATAATATTGAGAGTGGAAACGTGGTATTTTATAATGATGAAAATTCACTCTTCGATCCCTTGGCTTTTCAGGAATTTCTCATTAATAAAATGAATTATACTATTCGGGAGGAAGTTGGTTTGAGTTCCCGAATATTGAAATATATTCAGGTTTATGGTGGACTTAGCCACGAATCAGTCGAAAACACAGGCGATTATATATTCATTCAACAAGGTGGTAATCAGTTATTTGATAGTTTTCAAACATCAGAAATACACCTCCGTTTTCGTTTTGCGTATAAAGAAAGATATTTTGATAATGGAAGGATGTTAATTTCAATGGGTACAAATTATCCGGTATTTTGGTTTAATTATTCACAGGAGATTTCGCAAATTCTTGGAGACAATTTTGATTTTAAAAAATTGGATTTTCAAATGCGAAAATCATTTTATTCCAAATATCTTGGTGAAACAAATATTGCCATCAAAGCAGGTCTGGTTTTAGGCGATATCCCTTATCCAAAATTGTATTCCGGTGGAGGTACGTACCGATCGTCGCTAACAATATGTGCCCCAGGTAGTTTTGGAACTATGCGCCCGAACGAATTCCTTTCCGATTCTTATATTTCTCTTTTCCTTTCTCATAATTTTGGAACCTTATTGTTTAAAGGTGAAAAATTTAAACCGGAATTTGAAGTT
>CAYPOW010000278.1:0-4377 GCA_964412145.1 uncultured Draconibacterium sp. | reverse complement strand
TTCAACCCTACTTTACTATCTTACACAATAATAATCTGAAAAAATGAAATCACTTCTTGATACAAATATTATTATTCATCGAGAGACAAGTACAATAGTTAATCGAGATATTGGAATTCTTTTCAAATGGTTAGATAAAGCCAAGTACATCAAATGTATCCATCCTATTACAATCCATGAAATAAACAAAAATTCCAATAAATCAGCTGTTCAAACTTTAAATGTAAAACTTGATAGTTATGAACAATTAAAAACGGTTGCACCAATGTCTGATGCTGTTAAAATTGTTTCTGATAAATTCGATAACAATAAAAATGATTTAAATGACACAAAATTACTTAATGAGGTTTTCAATGATAGAGTTGATATTTTAATTACAGAAGATAAAAAAATTCATAAAAAGGCGGAATTGTTGGGAATTTCTGAAAGAGTTTTCAATATCGACTCCTTTTTAGAAAAAGTGGTTTCTGAAAATCCAGAATTAGTTGATTACAATGTCCTGAGTGTAACAAAAAAACTTTTTGGAGAAGTTGACTTAAAGGATAAATTCTTTGATAGTTTTAGAGAAGATTATATTGGTTTCGATAAATGGTATAATAAAAAATCGGAGGAAACAGCTTATGTAACTCTAAATAAAGGTAATGTACTTTCCTTTCTTTATTTAAAGGTCGAAGATGAAAATGAGAATTATACAGATATTACCCCCGTTTTCAAACCAAAAAAAAGACTCAAAATAGGAACTTTTAAGGTAGTCCAGACCTCTCGGAAAAAGAATTATAAAATCATGTCTATCGGTTGCAGCGCCTGTCATAGAGGCATCGGGCACCTAAAATTGGACACTCAAAGCTAAATATTAATTGGACAAATGGATTATTTATTAAATTAGTTAATAAAAACATAAAGGGGAAAAGAGTATTTCAGTAAATGTTGTTATATTTGAGTTTCGACAAACAAAAAACAAACAATATGAGTACTCTTTTTCCCACAGATAAAAGTACGGATTTGATACCAATTGGAAAGAGTTTCGGGTTAAAAAAAATCAGTGATGATAGAATTGCGTTTTATCATTTCGATAAATTACAAAAGGTAGTACCCCTAAAGCCGAAGATTGAATTTCGGCTTTTCGTAATTGATCTGGTACGGTTCTATGCATTGAAAAAGAATAAGATAGCCATGGCTCTGGGTATATCCCGCCAGAGCATCGACAATTGGCTGGACATCTACCACCAGCATGGAGTCTCAGGGTTGGAGGATTCCCCCCGCATCCCAACTGGGAATAAAGCACGGGTATTAGAGCTTCAGCGCAAGGAAGAGCGGGAAAAACAGGAAAGGAAAGAATTACAATTTAATTTTTCTTTCGATCGTAAAGGAGATGAGAAACAAGTAGAAGAGGAAGAGGTCCCTTTTCAAAGAGAGCACACATGGCAAAAGACCCGTTATGCCGGGATCTTTGTACATCAGATAACCCTGATGTCAACGTGGAAATGGTTTAAATTCACCATCGGTTATTTTGGTGAAAGATACAAGCTGTTCCAGGTGTTTTTGTTAATGGTATGCCGCAATATCGGTTCGATAGAACAAACCAAACACATCAGACGAGACGAAGCAAAGGTAACATTAGGCTTACAGCAATTTCCCGGGAAAGACAAATTATGGGAATGGTTTTACCAGGTGACCCGGGATTGTTTGTCACCTCGTTTGCTGAAAGACTTTTTCCGTTTCCAGATACACCGGGGAATAGTGAATCTCTGGCTTTGGTTTATAGACGGGCACCGTTTGGGCTATACAGGGAAAAAAAAGGTTCATCACACCTACAATACCCAGCGGCAAATGCCGGAACCGGGGCGCACGAACATGGTGGTGTGCGACCTTCAGGGCAATGTTGTTGACTTTGAGATACAGGAAGGCAAGGGTGACTTAAAATCATTTGTGGTAAACCTGGACGACCGGTGGAAAGGTGACATGGCGGAAAAACCCATAAAAGTATTTGACCGGGAAGGTGATGGTAACGGGTTTTTCTCCGGTATGGTACGTAAAGAAAATCCTTTTGTCACCTGGGAGAAGCATTCCGACAGTAAAAAGCTGGATGCAATGTCTGCGGAATTGTTTTCTGTCAGCTTCACAGTCAATGGGAAGGAGTATGGGGTATTTGAAGATGTAAAGGATTATACCCATCAATACGGAACCGGTGAGAAAACCGGTGAAAAAGAAGTCCACAGGTTTTCGTTACGAAGGATTTATTTATGGAATAAGAGCAATAATAAAAGGGTTAGCGGTTTAGCCTATACTCCCCACAATGAGTTAAGTACACAGGATTGTGCCTTTGCCATACTCAGCAGGTGGGGGGCATCGGAAAATACATTTAAACATATACAACCCCGTCATCCCTATAATTACCAGCCAGGGTACCTGTTTCATGAAAGCGACAACCAGTCAATCGCGAACCCAGAGGTAAAGAACAAACAGAAGTTGATTAAGCGGCTTAAGACAGAAACAAACAAATTATACAAGAAAATGGGAACCTGTAAGGAAGGCCTGACAAAAGACGGGACTCCCAGGCAAAACAGCATAAAAGGAAGGCTTAAAACGCAGATCCGGGAAAATGAATCGCTGATCGAAAAGTTACAACAAGAAGTAAAAAGTTTACCTGAAAGGATCGAGTTATCATCGCTTGATGGCAATAAATCATTCAAGGTCATAGAAAATGAGGGTAAAAACCTGTTTGATTTTGTGACAAGCGCTGTATGGAACTCCAGAAAACAGGTAATTGAATGGTTGCGGCCCTATTACACAAATAAAAATGAAATAGTAGATCTGTTCTATGCCATAACCCAATGCCAGGGATGGATAAAGACAACACCTGCGAGCGTTACTGTGCGAATTGAACCTTTGCAACAAGCAAGCCGCAGAGCTGCACAGAAACAGTTATGCAGGAAACTGACATCATTGGGGGTGCAAACCCCAACCGGGAAATTCATGATAATGGAAGTGGGGAAATCACCCATCTAAAAATGTCCAAAAAAAAGTTATATTTTTATGGTTTTTCGAGAGGTCTGTAGTAAGTAATGGAGTAAGATTAGGGGAAAGATTTTTGAAGATTATTTTTGATAATGCTATTCTATATAAAGTTGAAGAAATTTATGTGACAATTTTTGAAAAAAGTGATGAGCAAAAAAGGCTTGTCGCTTTGCTTGAAGAATGGGGTTTTCAAAGATATGGTAGTAAATTAGACGAATCTGTTTTTATAAGGGATTTAAGAAAAAATTTCAATATTTCTAACCCAAAACTGACATATCCTTTTATTACATCGGATACAAATGTTTTTCTAGTTCCGATATATCCGAAATATCATACTGAATTATTGCCCGATTCTTATTTAAAAACAGAATCACCAAGTAATTATATTGAAAACGAACCACATCGGAATGCTATAAGTAAAGTATACATTTGTCGCTCAATTGAAAGGAATATTAAAAGAGGTGATATTTTAGTGTTTTATAGAACAGCAGCAAAAGGACAAAGTGCATATTATTCAAGTGTCATAACCACGATTGGAATTATTGAAGATAAAGTGGACGGTATTCAAAATGAAAATGAGTTTATTTTAAAATGTCGTAAACGTAGTATTTTCACTGACAACTATTTAAGAGAGTTTTGGAATTATAGTACATATCGACCCTTTATAATTAAATTTTTATATGTATTTTCATTTTCTGTAGGTTCTCGTTTAAATCGTAAACAACTATTAGATTTAAAGGTAATTACAGGAGCCGACAATGAATTAAGAGGATTGAAAAAGATAACAAAGGAGCAGTTTTTAACTTTATTAAAGGAAACAAAAACTAATGAAAGTATTATTGTCAATTAAACCAGAATTTGCTGAAAAAATATTTGATGGGTCAAAAAAATATGAATTTAGACGTTCTGTTTTTAAAAATCGAGATATAAAAACAATTATTGTATATTCATCTTCTCCCGTTCAAAAGGTGATTGGTGAATTTGATATAGACTTAATTATTAATAGTGACTTAAGTTCCTTATGGGAAAAAACTAAAGAATTTGCAGGTATAAATAAGAAGTACTTCTTTGACTATTTTAAAAGTAAAGAAACTGGATATGCTATTAAAATAAAGGAGACTAGAAAGTATAATCAGGCGCTTTGTATACGGAAAGATTTTAATGCTAGTCCACCTCAGTCTTTTATGTATATTGATAATTAATAGCCATTGCTGGTCAAGCACATTGGCTGGTCGCACAAGCTAAAACACGACCAAAACCAGCCAAAGAGCTTTCCCGGCTAATGTACAGATAGACTAGAGGAAAAAGCACGAAACGCTAACACTTAAGTATCGTTTTCGGCGGTAGCCGAATATGTAC
>CAYPOW010000277.1:0-4403 GCA_964412145.1 uncultured Draconibacterium sp. | reverse complement strand
TTTTTAAACATATAATTAATAGTTTTATAATACTTAAACTCTTACTATTATGAAAAAAGTCGTTTTTAAAATTTGTTTATGGGCATTACTTTTAATGGGATATTCTTTCACCCAGGCTCAAAGTAAAAATATTATCATTAGTGATGACCTTGCAGCCACTGCTGAAGTGTTCAAAGTAAAAATGGGAACGCAATGGATGGGTAAAATTTGGAAATTCAAATTCGGAGATTATGCCGTTGTAAAAAGTAAATTGGGATGGACTGTAACAACAGAAAAAACAAATTTACTTGATACCAGGACAGAAAATAAAACCGAAAATAAGTTTTCTTTTGTTTTAAGTAATAAGACATCAGATTCGGCTATCGTTAATGCTATGAATAATATTACCATTAAAGAGCTTCGTTCTTTTTGGATATTCTCTAATAATAATTTTGAATTTAATATTGGTTCAGATGAACTATTAATGAGTGCTAGTTTCTTTTCATCCTTTATTACAACGAGTAGTAACAAAAATGATGTTTGGGTTTTGCAATTAGAGCAAACAGATGGCAGTGAAGTGGATTACAAGTATGAAGGTGTTATTGGAAATGAAAATCGAATAATAAAAATCGTTCCTGTGAGTTCCAATATAAACGGGACTGATTCAAGAATGCTTCCTGCATTGGGTTTCGAATTTATAGAGAACGAACAATCACTTTGTGCTGTACAATATTTTGGTGGTGGTGCATTTGGATTCAATAAAAATATTGTCTGGATAAAATCAGAATTAGAACCAAGAATGAAATTAATACTTTCAGCAGCAATGACATGCTTGATGCAATTAAAAAACTAATCAATAAAGCAAGCCTTCGCCATCCACTGTCCTCAGCTTCAGCTGAGGGATAAAAAAAAGCAATAAAACTGCTTTAGCCTCATCCTTTATCATCCTTAAATTTCGTGCATTCAAAACAAGCGCCTCATTTTAGGTGATTTATAAGAATTTGTGTACACTTGATTTTATCGTATAAACTGCATATTCATAATATAGAATGCATAAAGCCTAATATTGAAATAAAAACAATTGCGTTTATACAAACGTTATGAGGGTTTAAAAAAAATTATATCTTGACAATTATACCAATAATTGGTATCTTTGAAACAGATTAATAAAATTATGAATAGAAATACATCAATATCATTAGGGAGTTACTTTGATATGTTTGTTCAAGGTCGCATATCAGAAGGTAGATATAAAAATGTCAGTGAAGTAATTCGTGCAGGACTAAGATTATTAGAGGAAGAAGAAAATAAGGCCAGTGCATTAAAGGCTGCCATTAAAGAAGGAATTGAGAGCGGAATCGCACTAGATTTTAATCCAGAACAACATTTGGAAGATTTAAAATCAAAAAGAAAATTAAATGACAAAATATAGTTTTACAAAAAAAGCTGTTGAAGACTTAGCTGGAATTTGGAACTATACTTTTAATAATTGGTCTGAACATCAAGCTGACACATATTACCAAATGCTGATTGAAAATTGTAAAGAAATTGCAAGTAATCCAAATCTAGGAAAAAATTACAGCGACATAGTAAAAAATTTATTTGGATTTAAAGCTGGCCGTCATATTATTTTCTTTAGAAAAATTGACAAGCTAGGGGTGGAAATTACCAGAATTTTGCACGAACAAATGGATTTGAAAAACAGAATTTTATATAAATAGCCTCACCCAACAAAGAATTGAGCTATAATCCAAACATTTTCCTGCGGTTTTCAATAATGAGATGGTATTGAAAAACTGGCCAACTTTTATATTTGGATCATAAGTGATTCCGATTTTGTTATAACGGAAGAAAAAACAAAAGCAATGTGGCTAAAGCCGAATACTATTTTTACGTTTATCCGTTTGCTAAAGCAAACGGGAATAGATAAGAAATATTTTTGTTGCAAATGAATATCCATTGCCATCAGATTTAGCTGACGGAAGAAAAAACAAAAAGCCTTTGCTTTAGCCACATCCTTTCCCTGTTTTAATTTTATCCATTTAAAATAAGCACCTCATCTTAGGTGTTTTATAAGGTTTTAATTATACCTTTGATGTTAACGTATAAACAGTATGTATTTAAACAAGCATAAATAGAAATGCAGAAAAGTGAATGCCGATATAAAAACAATGTTGATTATAAAAACTTTGCAGTTCATTATGACACAATACACAGATTATATTACTAAGTTTAATTAGAATAATTCTTAAATCAAAAATTTGATACGAATTTTCAGAAAAATGATCGAAATGATTTTTACATATCACTTTTGGAAAATGACTGCTATAATTACACCAATAGTGGCAGCAATAATTACGGGGTTCGCAGGATATAAAATGTATCGACTAAAATCTGAGAAAGAAACTCAAAACCATCAAGAATTGATCGAATCTGACAATACAATTAAGGGACAAATTGCAGATACTCATAAACAAACAGCAAATTTTATTTCAGATGTTGAAAAAAAAGTAGACATAATACTTGAGAATTCAAATATTGATCCGCGTAATATTCAAGAATATCTAAAACAACTACCCATTGCTAATGGAATGGAAATTACAACTTCAAAAATTAATGATTGGTATCAAAACAAAGAAATTACTCTTAGAGAAAAGGAATTACTTTCAATAATTATTGAGGAAGTTTTTGAACAAAATAAAATGCTGTCTGAAAATATTGAGAAATATAAATCTTTAAGAAATAATGATAGGAGTAATTATTTTAGAGCAATTCAAAAGTATTTCGAGATAGCAAAAGCGGATAAAATTAAAGATGAGTACTTTCTTCAAAAAGAATTGGATAAAAAGGAGAATATTATTCGGTTGAAACAAGCTATCAACGCAACAGCAGCACTTTATTCATACAATGAAACCATAGATCTTTATAAAGAATTAATCGTACTTGAACCTACTTTATTTAACTTTTTTGAGTTCTCAGACTTTCTCAGCAAATTCAACTGTTTTGAACAAGCAATTTTTTATTATAAAGAAACTCTGAGTATGCAGAGAGATCTTGTAAAAGAAAATCCCCAAGCCCAATTACCCAACCTTGCAACAATCTTAAACAACCTTGCGACTATTTATTCAGATCAGAATGAAATTAAATTATCATTAGAAAAACATCTTGAAGCCCTAGAAATTGGAAGAGACCTAATTAAAAATGGCAGAATGGAATATTTGCCAGATTTGGCTACGACGTTAGATAATTTAGCTAATTTATATTCTAAAAATAAAGAGTTTTCCAAAGCACATAATTTGTATTTAGAAGCAGTTAATATAAAGCGAAACTTAGCAAGGATTAACCCAGATTTGTATTTACCCAGCCTGACGATTACTTTAAATAATATGACTATTTATTATAGTGACATCAATGAATTTTCAGAAGCACTCAAATATTATAAAGAAAATATTGAAATACTTAGAAAACTTGCTGTAAATAGCCCGTATCAGTATAATCCAACTATAGCAAGTACACTAAATAATTTAGCACTATTATATTGGAAGATGAAAGAGACAAAAGAGGCAGTTGAGAATTACAAAAAGGCTTTAAATATGCACAGAGAACTTGCCAAAGATAATCCACGTGTCTTTTTGCCGTTTGTAGCGCAAACCCTTAGTAATTTAGCCAACGTTTATGCTGATATAAATGAGTTTAATTCTGCAGTCATTAGTTATTCTGAAGCTTTAAATATCCAAAAAGAGCTAGTAAATACTAATCGAAAAGCATATATAACGGATCTTGCATCAATTCTGAATAACCTGGGAACGGTATATATTGAAATTGGACAATTAAACATAGCCCAAGAGAAATTAATCGAAGCATTAATTATAAGACAAGAACTTGCGACCAAGAACCCAAAAGTTTATTTACCACTTGTAGCCGCCACATTAAGTAATTTATCAATTGTATATATAAATCAAGCTGATTTTGATAAAGGACTGGAATACCAGAATCAAGCTTTAAAAATTGAAAGAGAACTCGCAAAAGAAAATCCAAATATATATCTTCCTTTTGTAGGGCGATCACTAAGGAATTCGGTGATTTTACATTCATATAGGAATGAGATAGAGCAAGCAAATGATAAATATAAAGAGTCCTTAAGTATCTATCGTCTTCTTGCAAAAGAGAGTTCTGAAATTTATGAAATTGATATTGCTAACACCATTTTTATTGGAGTAAAATATGCAGAAGTCGATAAAAGAGAATTACTTGAAGCAAAGAGTTTACTGAAAAAACATAAAGATAATTTTAAATCACAGGAATTATTAAAAAAAATTGAAGAGCTGGAATAACTAAATAAAAAAAATAAAAATTACTTGCATATTCAAAACCAATCCTTTGTCTTGCCATGCTTTCAAATATCATCAAAAATAAAGTGGTCT
>CAYPOW010000276.1:0-4407 GCA_964412145.1 uncultured Draconibacterium sp. | reverse complement strand
GAATCGGCCGATTTTGAAGTAAGCACATCCGTTTGTGGTAGTTCTGTGAAAATATTAAATGAGGCTTCACCGATTTATAGAGCAACAAATTCAGGGAAATCTTCCATTAAAACGCCCCTCTATTATATCATTATAGGAAGTTATAAAGATCGAAAAGATGCAGTTAATGCGGTTAGAAGTTATAAAGAAATGGGCTATCCAAAAGCCATTTTGGTGGAATCAGATAAAAAAATTCGTGTTGCTATTGATTATTTAGCCGATAAAAAAGAAGCCGATCAATCATTAAAGAAATTTGCTAAAAAGTTTCGAGGTGCCTGGGTATTGACGATTTAGTAATTAAATAAGCAAAATAGACTTTCGTTTTATAATCTCATTTCGTCTTTAAGTTTAGCATAACGAATTTCATCATAAATCTTTCCATTTTTGATAATGGATTTTATAAATATTCCTTCTTTTGTAAATCCGCATTTCTCGAGCACTTTTTGCGAAGCTATATTATAATCAAAAACGCCTGTGTGAATCCGAATGATATCAAGCTTGTCAAATCCATAAGCTGTAATTAGATTTACTGCCTCTGTAACGATGCCTTTATTCCAATACACTTCACCAATAAAATAGCCAATCTCAGCGCTTTTGCGATAAACATCCTTTCCTTTTACTAATCCAATATTTCCGACGTATTCTCCTTTATATTCGATGCCGAAAATTGTTGTTGGATTCTGATTTAAAAAATTCATAATAAACTTTCTGGCATCATCTACCGTGTAAGGAAAAGGAAATCCATCACGCAGATTGATACTTATTTTTCTGTTATTAGCTATTTCTGCTAATCGATCAATATCTGTCAACTCAAGTGCACGGAGTTTTATATTTTCGTTTTGAAGTATATTCGTCATATTCAGATGTTTAATAATTTGTCTAAATTTTAATATCAGAATTTGCTATCTCAAAATTTTTGGTGTGCATTGGAGTTTTCGAGCTTTTTGCCAAAGGCATTCCTATGGAAGTGGCCAAGAAATTCACAGAACAAATCAACTAAATATTTAAATAAATAATTTTTAGCCAGTTTCTATATATCGCTTTGTTCAAAAAATTGATCGTAATACGCGTAAATCAGAGGCATTCCACCTGTGTGTATAAACACGACCGTATCATTTTTAGTAATTTTCCCCTCCTCGATATAAGAAATTAGTCCCGACATTGCCTTGCCAGTATATACAGGGCATAAAAACAAACCTTCTAATTTCGCCACCAATTTTATAGCATCTAGACCTTTCTGAGTTGGAATGCCATATGCTTCACCAACAAAATCATCATCCACTATAATATCGAGGTCATAATCAAAATCAGGATCAATTCTTTTCAAGGCTTCATAGCTTAAATTAGATACAATGGTTGTTGCTTTTTCCTGATCGTGCAAAACACTAATTCCAATTGTTTTAGTTTTATAGTTGTTGCTTAAAAAGCCTGCTTCTAATCCTGCTTGTGTCCCTCCACTTCCGCAAGCAACAAAAACATAATCTGGAGGTTGAAAATTTAACTCATCAAATTGTTCGATAATTTCTTGGGCACAATCAACATAACCCATTACGCCTAGAAAATTGGAGCCACCAAATGGAATGATATAAGGTTTTCCACCTTTGAGTTTAATTTGTTCTGCAACTTCCAACATGGCAGTTTGATAATCAGTTTCTTTTTCAATGGGAACGATTTCTGCATCCATTAAATTCAAAAGGAGTGCATTTCCGTTTTTAAGAAAATCAGCATTTTGCGGAGGAATCATTTCCTTGCAAACTACAACAGACTTAAGCCCTAATTGACAGGCAACACCAACAAGAGCTCTGGAGGCATTCGATTGGTAATGACCAGCTATGATTAATGTGTCGCAATTAGAAGCCAGTGCATCGCCAATTATTCTTTCGTATTTCCTGAGCTTATTTCCACCTGCACCACGTCCGCCTTCATCATCTCTTTTGATATAGATTTTTGGGCCCAGATGTTTCGATAAGTTAGGTAAAAATTCAAGAGGCGATATGCTGTTTAACAGCTTTACTTTTTGTTTAATCTCTTTCATCGAAATTCTAAAAAGTTAAGTATCCGTATTATATAATCAATTGTCGACTATTTCTATTTTTTTATGCTATCAAATATATGTTTTTTTTACTAATGTATTCAAATTAAGCCTAATATTTTCAGGGAAAACGCATTTAAGCTTTCTTATTTTTTGCGACTAATTATTTAGTTAGTAATCAAGTAGTAAAAAATATATAGGCAGAATCATTATTGAATACTGTATTTTTAACCGATAGGTTCGCAAAGGAATGCGCAAAGTCCGCTACTTTGTTTATATAGCAGATTTGTAGATAATTGCGTCCTTTGTATTCCGGTAATTATCGGAATCATAGCGTCCTTTGCGGTTAAAATAGATGCTTCAAAGTAGCTAATATTTCTTTCTTAAGATTTAGTTTAGCGCCATGAGGATAAAAAAAACCGATAAAGGCTTTTCCTTATCGGTTTTTACTAATTAAATTGTTCTTCAAGTTTATTTGTTAGCTGTTGCTATTACAAGTGTGAGTGTGAATTCATCATAAATCATTTTATCACCTAAGCCATCAAAGAAAGAGCCTGAGCCATATTTTACGTCAAATTTTGAACGATCTACAACAATGTCAGCCACGAATTTTAACCCTTCTTTATGAGCCTCAAATTCAACAGGATGCGTAATTCCTTTTATTGTCAAATTGGCTTTTATATTTGCAGCATTGCTCATAAAAGCGGAACTATTTGTAATTACCAATTTAGCTGTCTTGAATTTTTCAACACCAAAAAAATCATCCGATTTTAAGTGTCCTTGCAATTTTGCTTTGTAGGCAGCATCTTTTATATCCGTATTTTGAATGCTCATCATATCGACAGTAAATTCACCGGCAGTAATTTTATTATTTTCAATTGTCAAACTTCCTTCTTTGAGTTGAATTGTTCCAGAATGTTCGCCGGTTACTTTTTTACCGTGCCATTTTAGGCTCGAATTTTTTACATCCACACTCATACTTTGTGAGAAGCTTGTTAAACTAAGTGCAATCAATACGATTGCTAAAATTGATTTTATTGTTTTCATAGGTATTGGTTTTATTTATTTTTATAATTAGATCGTTGGAACCTCTACGTTTAGCACATAGGAATCCTGTTTTGCTTTGATTGTAAACTCTGAAAGGTCTGACAATCCTATTGCGTCTCTGGCTGAAAAAGTTTCGCCATCTATTTCTATTTCACCATTAATTACAAACAAGAAACAGCCATAGCTTGATGGAGAAAGGCTATACTTTAGCTCCAAATTCTTCACTAATAAGGCTCTTGAAATGCAAGCATCTTGCTGAATTTTTAGAGTATTTTCATTTTCCTTACTCGTCACGAGTTTTTGCCAGTTATTTTTTGCATCTGTTGGATCGAAATATTCTTGATTATAAATCGGCCTTACATTTTTTTTATTTGGAAATATCCATAGTTGCAGGAAGTTTGCATCTTCAGAATCACTTGCATTGTATTCAGAATGAAAAATACCGGTCCCTGCACTCATCACCTGTACTTCATTTACACTTATAATTTGCTCGTGACCCATCGAATCAGAGTGTTTCAAAGCTCCATATAGAGGAATTGTAATAATCTCCATATTGTCGTGAGGATGTTTTCCGAAACCTTTTCCTGCTTGAATAATATCATCGTTTAAAACACGCAGTGCACCAAAATGAACTCGATCAGGATTAGAATATCCAGCAAAACTAAAGCTGTGCTTCGAATCCAACCAATCATATTTTGATTGACCTCGTGTATCTGCTTTGTGAATAATTTTCGCCATTTTTTAAAATATCATTGCGAAAATATACATTGATTGTATTCAACAGCTTAATTAACAAAAATATAGCATTTGTGTATTTTGGTAAGGATAAGGCGAGGCGAATTTAATCCTCTAATAATTTATAAAGGATTTTAATAGAAGAAGAAATGCACTTTTCGCAAATAGTATCTTTGATTTTATTTTTGTCGAAATAAAGTTGCCCTTCTTCAGTATTTAAGTCGCAGTTGATTAAGGCCTTGCAGTTCGTTGTTCCGTGTACCAGTTTAAATTTATCCGCAAACTCCTGAATCATAGCAAAGGACTCCTCTTTTCTTGAACTGTTATCTTCGTATTTCTGGCCATTGTATAAACCGATGACCATAAATGCTCCGGTAACCGCGCCACAAGTTTCCAACAGTCGGCCCATTCCGGCGCCAAAACCGCTTGAAATACTAAGGGCAGGATCAGCGTCCATTCCCATTTTATATGCATAAGATTGCAATACAGACTGGGCGCAATTAAATCCTGAATTAAAAGATTGAATCGCTTTTTTTTCTGTTTCCAGCATAAAC
>CAYPOW010000275.1:0-4432 GCA_964412145.1 uncultured Draconibacterium sp. | reverse complement strand
AGCAACAGCCTTCTAAGCTGTAGGTCCTAGGTTCGAGCCCTAGTTGGATCACTTTAAAAAATATAATACGCTGTAATTCAACTAATTACAGCGTATTTTTTTTTGTTTGTGAGAAATAAATGGGAAGCATTTGTTAAGTATTTGTATTTCAGTCGATTATAAAACCCACAGTCCAAATTAGTCCAAAAAAAAGATTTAAAAAGTGTCGGCCAGTCAAGTTCTGCTTGTTTAAAGCGCTATTTAACATAACTGACGCTGTTCATCAATTCTAAAACCGATATTATTTGTGAACTCTTTGATAAAGACTTCATGTATCCCAATTTTTCCAGCTTCTTTAGGAATGGTTCTAAATTTATTGTAAAGATATTGTTGTCCAACCTTTGATGTGGTTCGATCAAGAGTCATGAACAGCTCCTAAAATTCAAGGTCATTACAGGTCTTATCTGATACTATTTGAGAATCCTTCGATTTGCGTTTCTTCCGAAAATAGTTTTCGATATAGTCGAACTCAAAAGACTCGTCTTTATAATTCCCAAATGCTTTAATTAGATCTTCTGTGATTTTTTTTGTGATTTGAGCTTCATACTATTACTTTATGTTTTAAAAAAACATCTGCTGCCGGAACTTGTATTAATTCCTAATAAACCTCCAATTATTGAGATTAGAAGGTGTATGCTCTTTATGGAATATCTCCCATATTTTGTCAATAATCTCAGGATTATCATCAGCTACATTAACTTGCTCATTGGAATCCATATCCAAATTATAAAGCTCGATGGGTGAGTTTGGATCTTCGTGTGCATTTTTCCGCAAGGCCTTCCATTTCCCCATTCTTACTGCCTGAACACCATGATCTCTTTCATGAAACTCCCAATACAAATATTCATGCTGGACTTGCTCTTTATCGCCCAATAAATTGGGCAGAAAAGAAATACCATCGTAACCCTTCATTTTTTCGGGCAGTGTAAGCTCAGCCATCGTTGGCATAATATCCCAAAAAGCTGAAATATGATCCGATTCGACTCCAGCTTCAATTTGACCTGGCCAGCGCACAATAAAAGGCACTCTTATACCCCCTTCGTATAACTCGCCCTTTAATCCTTTTAAGCTGCCAACACTTTCGAAAAATTCATAATCAACGCCACCTGCATATGTTGCTCCATTATCGCTTGAGAACATAACAATCGTATTATCATCCAAGCCATTTTCCTTTAGCGCCGCCATAACTTGACCTACATAATCGTCCATATAACTAATCATGGCCGCATAGGTAGCGCGTGGTTTATAATTAGGCGTATAGCCTTTGGTGTTGTTGTAAGGTGTTTCTTCAAAATCGTAACCGTAACTTGCAATTAAACTATCAGGCATTTGCAAGGATACATGCGGAATAGGTGTAGGAAGAAACAAGAAGAAAGGCTTGTCTTTATTCTGCTCAATAAACTGCAAAGACTTTTCTGTCATCTTTTCAGCCGCCCAAACGCCTTGGTTAAATTGCTTATAATTTTCAGGAATATCAATCCCCTCACTGAGTTTTTGATGGGGTTTAAAATACGTATTTCCTAAAGAATCACGTTTCTGATTTTCCCATAAATAGGTAGGAAAATAATTATGTGCTTGTCGCTGACACAAATACCCATAGAAATAATCAAATCCCTGATTATTCGGGTGGCCTTCGCCGATATTTCCCAAACCCCATTTTCCAATAGCTCCGGTTACATAACCAGCTTCTTGCATCAATTCGCCTAGCGTAAAAATACTGTCGGGCAAAGGAAGCTGACCAGTATAATCGTACCATTCGCCAACTTCATCATTGCCCCGGATGTAGGCATGACCCTGATGCATTCCACTAAGCAAACTGCATCGTGAAGGCGCACTTACGGCACTCCCCGAATAATGATTTGTAAATCGTATCCCCTCTGCTGCTAATTGGTCAATATGCGGGGTTCTTATTTTTTCTTGTCCATAACAGCCTAATTCGTTGTAGCCTAAATCATCGGCCAGGATATAAATAATATTAGGCTTAACTACAGGATTCTTTTGACTGCACGAGCTGGAGAATAAACCCAATACAGCTAAACCTAAAAATTGCGTATCAGTAAAATGTAGTCTTTTCATTTTTGTGTTTAAATACAAAATAGTCTTGCCTAAAATTAAACATTTATGTAAAACAAATAGCAAAACTTAATTATTCTTTAGAAATGGCCTGTGGCTTAAAAAGTATTTCCATTACGATTTTTAAATGCTTTTTCTTTCCATTCCTCACTAAGTTTACCGAGCATGGGATGAGCTTCATCAAAAAACTACTTATAGGATTTACAATAAAAATTATGCTGATTTTTTAGATAGAAATAATAATCGCAATCCAAATTGCAAGCCGGATCTGCAGGTTTAATTATGAGTGTGTTCAGGGGTTTTTTCATGCTTGATTAAAAATGAGGATAAGGAACCTCCTTATTCGTAACTCGATTTATAGGCAACTGAGCATCTACTTTCCTTAAATAGGCACTAAGTTTATGGCAGAAATCTTTTGCTTTTTCCGGTTCTGCTTTTGAAAGATTTGTTGCTTCCCCAATATCCTCCATAAGGTTATACAATTCTACAAATTCGTTATTATAATTATAAATCAATTTCCAATCCCCATCACGAATGGCACTGTATGGATGTATAGTGGTATCGGCTTGTCGCATTTCCAGATTGGCCCAATAATGCGGATAATGCCAGTAAATGGCATCATTACGCTCAAAATCTCCAGTCTGTTTGAGAAGACCCGAAATATCCTTGCCATCAATATTTACAGTATACTCTTTTATAGATTTGATTTTCGCCATTTTTAAAACCGTTGGATAAAAATCATCACTAATCACGGGCTCATCACAAATAGTATTCCCTTGAACAACGCCCGGCCAATAAACAATCATGGGAACTCTGGTTCCTCCCTCATGACTAGATCCTTTTCCACTACTTAATGGGAAATTTGTTGTTGGCGGACCTGAATGTGCTACCAATCCACCATTATCCGACATAAATAAAATGATGGTATTATCATCAATTCCTAATTCCTGGAGCTTTTTCACGATATCACCCAGACTTTTGTCCATGCTTTCGATCATGGTAGCATATTGCTGTGCAAATTTATTTTTATCTTCCCTTTCGTATTTTTCAATCAAACTCATATCGCCCTGAATAGGGGTATGAACAGCATAATGCGCCATATTTAAAAAGAAAGGCTTTTCATCTTTCTGACTAGCCATCTTTTCAATTAATTCGAGCGCTTTAAAAGTGAGTGCATCTGTTAAATAAAGACTATCGGCATAAAACTGTTCCAGATGAGGTACTTTAGCATCAGAGTCTTCTTTCCCATAGGGAACATAATAACTTGCAGGGTGACCTTTATGATGCCCCCCTATATTGTAATCAAAACCTAAATTCAAGGGATTGGCTCCTTCAGTTCCTTTTTTACCAAAATGTGCTTTCCCAATATGTGCCGTCTGATAACCATTCGCTTTTAGAACCATCGGTAATGGATTATTTGTAGAATTTACTCCATCAGAATTCCAATTCGGAATCAAGTGTGTATTGATATCCGCCGACTGTTCCCCCTCTCCAACTATCCAATTGGTAATATGCGAGCGGGCAGGATTCATGCCCGTTAACAAACTAGAACGCGTTGGGGAACTCACCGGACTCGCAGCGTAAGCATTGGTAAATTTCATTCCTTTAGATGCCAGCCACTCCATATTTGGAGTGTTTAAATACTGATTATTAGGCGTTTCTAAACTATAAAAAGGTACGGAAGTATCGGTCCATCCCATATCATCCACTACAAACAAGATTATATTGGGTTGATCTTCGTGAGTACAACTTAGCAAACTAATGCTGAATAAACCGGAATAGAAAATTGCTTTTTTCGAATATCTGATTTTATTTACCATAGATACAAGACTATTAGAGGAGCAAGTTACTTATTTAAAAATAGAATAGGTCGAAATTGAATTAATTTAAGCGCTATTCTATGATACCCTCGATTTGTAATAATTTATAACACACTTTATAGACATGCGCGAGCGGGATCTTGGTATTTCGACTCTAAAGTAAGCTTTTACGATCAAAACACTATACGTTGGGAAAAGCGAAAACTCATATCGATGCCGAACGTTTAAGTATTAAATTAGAGTATGAAATAACTGTTGATTCTGAACTTGAAACAGAAGAAATTAGCATTCCTCCCATGCTTATCCAACCCCTTATTGAAAATGCAATTAATCATGGCATAGCGAACAAAGAAGGTGCCGGAAAACTTACCGTGAACTTTTCCTATCGAAATGAAAAATCCTATCTATGCACAATTGAGGATGATGGCATCGGCCTAAATAAATCTTTTGAGGTGTTCAATTAGGTACTTATTTTAATCATTTGATATGTAATTGGTTGA
>CAYPOW010000274.1:0-4440 GCA_964412145.1 uncultured Draconibacterium sp. | reverse complement strand
CGTCGGTGCTTCATTATCTGTTACAGTAACCAATTGTGTTGCTGTGGCTGTTAATTCTGCATTGTCTGTTACTGTCCAAATGACTGTCGTAACACCTAATGGGAATGTTGCTGGTGCATTATTGCTTACATTTTTAACACCACAATTATCTGCTGTTACCACCGTACCAAGGTCTACATTTGTTGCATCACAGGATCCAGTATCACTATGTACATCCACATTCGCTGGAGCAGTGATTGTAGGAGCTGTATTATCCACAATAGCAACATTAAAACTCACTTCTGAACTGTTTTCAGCATCATCTGTTACTGTCAATGTGACTGTATTCGTAGCTCCGGAAATAGATGTTCCAACTACGGGTGATTGAGTGACTGTCAACTCCGAATCACAATTATCTGTTGCTGTTAAATTTGAAGTATAATCCAATAAGCTTGCGCTGCAGTCAGTACCCGCATCAACAGTTTGATTAGCGTGAGTGGAAGATATTGTGGGCTTTGCATTATCCACAACAGCAACATTAAAACTCACTTCTGAACTGTTTCCCGAATCATCTGTTACAGTCAAGGTAATTGTATTTGTGGCTCCACTTATAGATGTTCCAGCTACGGGTGATTGTGTAACAATCAACTCCGAATCGCAATTATCCGTCGCTGTTAATTCTCCTGTATAATCCATTAAGCTTGCACTACAATCGGAACCTGCATCAACTGTTTGATCTGAATGAGTGGAGGTTATTATTGGAGCAGTATTATCCTCAACTGCTACATTAAAACTCACTTCTGAACTATTCCCTGAATCATCTGTTACAGTTAAGGTAACCGTATTCGAAGCTCCACTTATAGAAGTTCCTACTACTGGTGATTGAGTAATCGTTAAATCCGAATCGCAATTATCTGTGGCTGTTAAATTTGAAGTATAATCTAATAGACTTGCGCTACAATCCGAACCTGCATCAACTGTTTGATCTGAATGACTGGAGGTGATTGTGGGATTGGTTTCGTCAACAATATTTATGGTTAAAGTTGCATCGTCAACCAGATTACCATCCGTAACCGAAATTGTAAGTACATAACTTGCATTGCAGGCAGGTTCTTTTAAATTAGTAATAATTCCCGTTGAAGAGTCTATCCCAAATATGCCTTCCGTATTTCCAGAAACTATTGAATAGCTAAGCGCATCGTTTTCAGGATCTTCTACCTGATAATTTGCAATAAGTGTTCCAACGGTTAATCCTTCCACAATATTAATTGTAGAATCCGCTATTTGCCTAAGTTCATTTATATCATTTACCTGAATCGTAATCTTCTCTGTTTCACTGGTAGTTCCAATTGTATTTTGTACACTCAAATCTAAATCAAAATAAGTCTTGTACTCGAAATTCAAATAAGAATTATCTTTAATACTTAACTGACCATTGCTTGCATTTAGATCAAAAACGCCATCGGCATTTCCATTCATAATTGTCCAATTTGTCAGCGAACCTCCATCAGGGTCCTCCCCTTGTACTGTTCCTAAAATTGTATTATTTGCAATATTTTCATTCACAGAAAACAATTGGTTGGCTGCAATAATAGGAGTTCCTTGTAAAATAGTAATTGAACTGCTCTCTAACACTTCACTGCTAATATCCTGATTATTCACATCACTAATAATTACGTTTGAGAAATCAAAAGTATAAGCACCCAAAGCCACCTCTTTGTCAACCAGTATCGGCAATTTAATAATTGCTTGATCTCCTATCGAAATAGATGAACTACTCAATGAATACATAATAATCCTATAATTGTTTTCGCTTAATTTTGAAGCAGAAATACTGAAATTTTCAGTTCTTGTGGTTGAAGCCACTTTGGAATAATCCAAAATAAATCCAACTGGTAAGGACATATCGAATTGAACTCCATTGACCGCATCATTGTTTTTTAACAAAACTTCAAAAGTATTCGTCGTATTTCTATATCCATTCTGATTGTTGATCATTAAATAATTCGGTGAAAAGACAGTGGCTGATACATTCAATACATTCTGACCGCTTGATCCATTATGCCGAAATGAAACCGACTTTGAAAACCCACCTTTGATACTTGGATTAAAGTTCATTATAACATCTGAATAACTTCCTGCAGCAATTTCCAGTGGTAATGCTAAATCAAAGCTTAATTCGGATGCTTCAAAAACAAGCTGGTCAATTTTAAGCAAAGCATCTCCATAATTATTCAATCGGATTGTTGAAGTTCGAGTTTCTGTTACCGGCACATTCCCATAAGAAATGTTGTCGGGATTTAAATATAAATTAGGTGCACTGATGCTGATAGAACCATTGTAGGCCTGTGATAAAATATTGCCCATTCCTGGGTAGCTGATGATGGCACTTTCAATCGATAATGGATAAGTCCCTGATGATACTTTGGGTTTTAGCTTGAAACTGAACACTTCACCGCTATTTCCAATAAAATTTTTATTTTCTGCTGAAAAAGCTATAATGCGAAGCTTTGTTCCTCCAATTACACTCGCAACAAGAGAATGCCCGTCAAATCGATTAGATTTTACCAATGAATTTGCCACATATTCTATTCCCGTTGGAAGCAACACATCAAATTGAAAGCCGGTAAAATCTTCCATATTCTCAATTACCACAGGTATTTCAACTTCCGTATTTATTTCTCCTGCCCCACTCCCAATCTTTATTTCGTTAATAGCAAAAACATCGGCTTTTAAAGTCACTTTTTTGATTCGTCGTAAAGGATCAGGGTCGTTGTTCTGAAAAATCAAATCTTTTGTAAATACACCTTTCGTTGTAGTATTCAAATCTATGTTCAAATTCTTAGTAGAATTGGAATTGATGCTTATAGGAAAACTCTCCTGAAAGCCGAAAGGGGTGACTACGCTTGAGCTAGTCAGTGTCAAAGTCTGATTTCCCAGATTTTGAATCGTTAAGCTTCTAACCGGACTTGTCCCTTTTGGTGTACGACCAAAATCAATTTCTGAAACACTTATGTTCAACTGCGGCCCTAAAACTTTTATTATTCCGCTTTCTCCGCTAACAGCCAGGTTTGACCCTGTTGCTGAAGAAGCTATCAGGTTAGAAATACTTAGCGTAAAATCGCCAGGAAGAGATAATGCTTTAAATTTTAAGGTCATTAAATCTCCTGTCGTTCCGCTAATTGTGCTATTATCAGCTGAGAATAATACAATTCTGGCAATTCCATCTGAAAGATTACTTACCATTAAAGAATGGCTAGAGGCTCTGTCAGTTAGTATATGCCCAGTCTGCAATACGATTGCATCTTTATCGAAATTAATATCAAATTGCATCGCTGAGATAGCCTCCGTATTGCTTAAAGAAACGATCAGTTCAAATTCAGTTCCGTTTAGTACATCACGTGATGTAATATTTAAGAAGTTCTGTGCAGTATTTTCCTGTATAAAAAGAAGTAAGAGAACTGCTATTAGTAGTGCTATGCGTTTCATAAGTTCTTGCTTATAATTATTTTTTTCACTTCACGCTTTTTTATTTCCCCACTTCTAAGCACATCCATTACCATCAAGTAAATACCATCATTTAAATGACTCAAATCGACTGAAGTATTGGCTGGTCCCTTTGTATTTTTAAAGTTATCTCCTGCCCATAGTAGCTCTCCCTTTAAACTATAGACTTGAATAAGCACTTTATCCATTTGCTCTGGTAAATAGTATTGTAGTTTATATATTCCCGTTGAAGGGTTTGGAGATAATTTTATTAGTTCCACTTGATCCGTTTGTATTGGAGCATCAATGCCAAGCAATTCACCACTATCTTTGAATATGGGCGTTAGTGCAAAGCCCTGAGGTGTGGCAACCACTGCTTTGCTTATATCGAGTATTGCTTCTGTTGAGGTTTTTGTGAGTAATTTTGTTTTTCCCGGAGCTAAGGAAAGACCAGTAAAACTATACATCATCAGTACTTTTTGTTCATCCTGGGTATAGGTTAACCACTCAAAATTAGTTAATGACCCTGAAAGCGAATAGGTAAAATCATTGGCAAAAGCGAGTTGAATACCAGCAATGGACTTAATAGATTCTACATATAAATCATCGCCTTCCCAATATAAATAGGCTTCGCCGACAGGATTATTCGAAATAAATCGAATCTCCTGATGAGCTGTAGAAATTCGCTTTTCGCTTGGATGCAAAATAATATCCACTGTGCCAACAACATCTAACACATTGATATAAGTGTCTGCATTTACATCAGCAGCTTCAAAGATAAATGGCGTTGGGTTGTTACCAAGAATATAATCAACACTGTGAACTAAATCCATTACATTGACATCAAAATCTCCATTGCTATCTCCTAATTTTGCGGTAAGCGGTATAGCTGCAATTGTTCTGGAAGAATCCGTTTCAAATAAATTTGTCCTGAGTATTTTATAATAATAGTAGTACTTTTTATTAGGAGAAACA
>CAYPOW010000273.1:0-4487 GCA_964412145.1 uncultured Draconibacterium sp. | reverse complement strand
CTCTTTTGGGTGATGTTTCTTCTTTTTTGGCTATGATGTTTGTAACGCACCCGACGATCCACTTTTCATATTCTCAAATTACTGAAAAAGGAGAATTCTTATTCGATACAAAGCAGTTTAGAAAAGCGATGGGAAAAATTGATTATACTGATCGTAATTTTTTAGTAAATTTGAAGTCTTTATTAGAGTCGGAATGTGCTGCAATTAAGCACTATGCCTAGGAAAATGAAGAGCTCTTAAAACATAGTCTGTACTGAATATAAATTATGGCTATAACTATCTTGTAATCAGAAAAATAATACATTTGCAATCGTTTTAAATAAAGAAAAATTTAGGGTATAAATAAATTAAATACCTTTGCCCTGTGAAACTATTAACAAAACAAATTTTATAAAAAAATAAGTAATGAATTTAGAACAAATCATGAACAATTTGGAGGCCAAACACCCAGGTGAATTGGAATACCTTCAAGCGGTTAGAGAAGTGTTGGAATCACTCCAGGATGTTTTGGCTGACAACCCACAATTTGAATCAGCAGGAATTATTGAGCGCTTAGTTGAACCTGATAGAATCCTTACTTTTAGGGTATCTTGGGTCGATGATAACGGTAAAGTTCAGGTAAACCTGGGATACCGCGTTCAGTTTAATAATGCTATTGGTCCATACAAAGGTGGATTACGTTTTCACCCTAGTGTAAACCTAAG
The DNA here is from genome assembly GCA_964412145.1 of uncultured Draconibacterium sp. Lineage (GTDB taxonomy): Bacteria > Bacteroidota > Bacteroidia > Bacteroidales > UBA12170 > UBA12170. The sequence continues at coordinate 3,783 of CAYPOW010000273.1, read as the reverse complement.
TATTCTGAAATTTTTAGGATTCGAACAAATCTTTAAGAATTCGTTAACCACATTGCCAATGGGCGGTGGTAAAGGTGGATCAGATTTCGATCCTAAAGGAAAATCAGACGCTGAAATTATGCGCTTTTCTCAAGCCTTTATGCTAGAGCTTTGGCACCTAATTGGCCCTCAAACTGATGTACCAGCCGGTGATATTGGTGTTGGCGGTCGTGAAATTGGATTCTTATACGGAATGTATAAAAAATTAGCTCGCGAAAACACAGGTGTCTTAACGGGTAAAGGTAGAAACTGGGGAGGTTCGTTAATTCGTCCTGAAGCTACTGGTTTTGGCGGCATCTATTTTATGAAAGAAATGTTAGAAGCCAACAACGATACGCTTAAAGGAAAAGTAGTTAGCATTTCTGGTTTTGGTAATGTTGCTTGGGGTGCTGCTTCAAAAGCAGTTGAATTTGGTGCAAAAGTAGTTACTGTTTCAGGCCCTGATGGATATATTTATGATGAAGCTGGAATTTCTGGTGAAAAGATAGATTATCTTCTTGAGTTGCGTGCATCAAACAATGATATTGTTGCTCCTTATGCCGATGAATTCCCTGGAGCAAAATTCTATGCTGGTAAAAAACCTTGGGAAGCGAAAGTTGATATTGCATTGCCTTGTGCTACTCAAAACGAATTGAATGGCGATGATGCAGCTAAACTTCTTGCTAACGGTGTTAAATATGTTGGCGAAGTATCCAATATGGGATGTACTCCGGAAGCAATTGGAGCATTTCGCGATGCTAAAATTCCTTTTGGCCCAGGTAAAGCAGTTAATGCTGGTGGTGTTGCCGTTTCTGGTTTAGAAATGTCTCAAAACTCTATGAAATTAAATTGGAATGCTGCTGAGGTTGATGAGAAACTATATACAATTATGGCCAATATCCACGATGCTTGTGTTCAGTATGGTAAAGAAGATGGCGGATTTGTTAACTATGCCAAAGGTGCAAATGTAGCAGGTTTCTTAAAAGTTGCTAACTCAATGATGGATCAAGGAATTGTTTAATTCTTATCCGTTTGTATAATATCAGCCGCTCTTCATTTTGGAGAGTGGCTTTTTTTTTGAAACTTAAAAATGCCTTTTGAGTTGCAAAAAATGTGTCAATAGGTTTTTACTACCAGCAATTTTAAACTTCTCTTATCTTTGCAGAAAATATCAAAAAGTGGCTCGACATAAATTAGCTCAATTTGCAGAAAACGAAACTTTTGCACATATGTTTTATTCTTCTCGTGAGGAATTAATTCGAGGCTTTGCTTTGAAGGGAAAATGGCAGGAAGAGTTTTTTAAAAATGATAATCCAATTACTTTAGAATTAGGATGTGGTAAAGGAGAATACACGGTGGGTTTGGCCAAAAAATACCCGAATAGAAATTTTATAGGAATTGATTTAAAAGGGGCTAGAATGTGGCACGGGGCAAAAATAGTTCAAGAAGAAGGTTTGAAAAACGTAGCTTTTATTCGCACTAAGATCGATCAGATTCTCTATTTTTTTGCCAAAATGGAAGTGGATGAGATTTGGCTCACATTTTCTGACCCGCAGCCAAAGCATGAGCGACGCAGACTTTCTTCGCCTCGATTTTTGAATTTATACCGCGAAATTTTAAAACCCGAAGGAATTATTCACCAAAAAACAGATAATCGGGAACTTTTTGATTATACATTGAGTGTGGTAAAGTTTTTTAATTTACCACTCGATTATTCAACTTTTAATTTGTATTCATCTGCATTTAAGGATGATGCATCAATGATACAGACTTATTACGAGAAAATATTTCTTAAAGAGGGAATACCAATAAATTATATGCAGTTTCGATTAACAGAGGCCTACAATCAAAATAAATTGCTTGTTTTACCAAAGGAGTTTTTGCAGTGAGAAATAAAGAAAAGTCGTTTTTTGAAGATGTTTGGGAAGTTGTGGCTTTAATTCCTTATGGAAAAATTACTTCGTATGGTGCTATTGCACAATATCTTAGCACTCCAAAAGCCGCCCGTATGGTAGGCTGGGCAATGAATGCTTCGCATGCGGCCAAATTAAATATTCCGGCACATAGAGTGGTCAATCGTTTGGGTCTCTTGAGTGGGAAGCAACATTTCGGCCAAATTGATTTAATGGAAATATTGCTCCAAAATGAAGGTTTAATTATTGAAAATGATAAAATTGTTAATTTTGAAGAGAATTTTTGGAATCCGAATAAAGAATTAGGCTTGATCGAGTGATAGGATGACTCAAAGTCATCCTATCACTACAATATATATTTATGGAAAGTAAAAAGAAAGAAGCACGATACCTACGCATATATACGCAGCTCGAAAAATTGATGACTACTTGTAAAGATGAGGAAGCTCGTAAAGCAAGTATTATTGCAGTTTTACACCATAAAATGGACTATTTTTTCTGGACTGGTTTTTATATGTTGAAAGATGGGGAACTCATCGTTTCTAAATACCAGGGACCTGTTGCCTGTATGCTTTTAAAAAAGAGTACCGGAGTATGCTGGGCCACTATCAATCAACAAAAAAGCATTGTTGTTGATGATGTTCAAGCATTTCCAGGTCATATTGCCTGTGATTCACGAACGCGATCTGAAATTGTTATACCAATAAAAAATAAAGAAGGAGAAATAGTGGGCGTTTTGGATGTGGACAGCAAGGATCTAAATTCATTTGATGAAATCGACCGCATTTACTTAGAAAAAATATTAAATCTTATTACGAATTAAACTATGAATGAAACACTAATTTATTCACTTTTACTTTCGCTCGCACTTTCAGGGGCTATTTTCAATCTGGCTGTGGGTGCAGGTGTTATAATGAAGCCTTATTCTTCAAGGACACATTTAAAATCAGCCATTGTTTTTAGCTTAGTGAATTTGCTGATGGCCATTTTTGGATATAATATAGGTTTATTAATCTCCGAATATATAATAGATTTTTCAGTTTATGTAGGTCATATTTTAACGGCATTTGTGGGTTTAAAATTTGTGTTGGAGAACTATAGAGTCAGGAGTGAAAAACAAGCTTTTTTATATGAAGACACACAAATATTGCGCAGTTTAGCAATTGCTTCTTCTATCAATACATTTTTAGCTTTCATGGGTTTCGGATTGATAATCAACAAAGTGCTTTTTTATCCAGCCTTCATTCTGTTTGGATTTATATTCTTGGCTGTTGTGGTAGGAATTACACTAGGTTACAAATTCAGGTCTTATGTGATTGGTAAATATGTGAAATTAATTTTAGGATATTTTCTTATTATGTTGTCATTATTTTTGCTTTTTCAATAAGCAAATTAAATTATTTGCTGTTCCTTTGCAAAAAAATAGAAAAAGCTATTTTGCGTTTTTTTTAGGATATTAAGTTTTACTTTTATGTTTTGAACTTAATAAATGATCTAAAACAAAACCTTTGTGAATACCTTGGTGATATCCTTTGAGTCCTTAGTGTTTAATTTTTTTAATACTAAGTAAACACAAAATAACACTAAAAAAGAGTTTTCATAAAGGAGGAATGAATTTGTCATACTTATTTTAGAGTTTTATTATGTCGAAAATTAGAATTACAAAAGAATTTAAATTTGAAACTGCTCACGCTTTAAAAGGCTACGATGGTTTATGCAAGCATATTCACGGCCATTCATACGAGCTTTTAGTCACTATAATTGGTGAACCTATTGCTGATCTTAGCTCTCCCAAATTAGGTATGGTTATGGATTTTGGCGATCTAAAAAATATAGTGCGTCAGGAAATTAT
>CAYPOW010000272.1:0-4535 GCA_964412145.1 uncultured Draconibacterium sp. | reverse complement strand
GAAATTATTCCAATCGTAAATCTATCGAGTGATTCGAATCCTCCTTTTTTTATTCGATCAAGCCTGATTGCTGCATAATAATTCAGGCTTCCATATTCACCAGAAACAATTTTAAAAGCGAAACCCTTTTCTATATCATTTACAACAGATTCCTCTACTCCGTTGGCGACAAATAAAGCATCTTGAGGGACATCCTTGATTTGAGATTCCAGTTTAAGCTTCCCTACTTCGGCCGGATTTTCCTTTTTATTTTCCTCGAAAAGCTTAGCCTGAAAAAGCTGATCAGTATTACCGATTGGATAATTGAAGTACATAACCTTGTTTCTCTTCCCTAAAGTATCGATATAAAGATAAAATCCTGATTGAATAACTTTTAAAACAGTAGGACGGCTCATAGCTTCTAAGCGTATGTATAAGAACTCTTTATCGTTTGAAATTGCATAGCGAATAATACTTTGATTATCAAATCCAATATATTGAATTTCCGACTTCATTTTTTCTTCAGCTACGGACTTATAAATAGGACCGCGGCCACAGGCCAAAAATAAAAACGCGATTATTGAAAAACTGATACTCAATTTGAGAAAAGCAATTAGTCTCATAATTTTAATTTTATTGGTTTAAATTTTAGCAAATATACAGGCAATTTGCATAAATATATCTTAATGAATAATAAAAACGCATAAAAAAACCGGCCTAAACCGGTTTCATTTTATTTATTCGATTTTAATTTTAAATCAATTCGTGTATCACAAGACCGCTTCTGAGTTTTGGTTCAAACCAAGTGGTTTTCGGAGGCATAATATTTCCCGAGTCTGCAATATCAATCAACTGTTGCATGGACACTGCATAAAGTGCAAAAGCAACTTTCCACTCACCACTATCAACACGATCCTTTAATGCACCTAATCCACGTATGCCGCCAATAAAATCAATTCTTTTAGAAGTTCTAAGGTCTTTTATATCCAAGTGCTTGGATAATATTTGTTCTGAAAGAATAGTTACATCTAAAACGCCAATTGGATCACTGTCGTTAAAAGTACCTTTTTTAGCTGTTAAACCGAACCATTTTCCATCGAGATACATCGAAAATTCATGCAGTTTGCCGGGTTTGTAAATAGCAGCTCCTTTTTCAATGATGTCAAAATCGGTGGCTAATTTCTCAAGGAATTCATTGTTACTTAAACCATTTAAATCGATAACCACACGATTGTAATCGATAATTTTTAATTGATTATCAGGAAAATGTACGGCCAGGAAAAAATTAAATTCTTCATCGCCCGTATAATTAGGATTTGCTTTTCGCTTTTCCGCTCCAACTAAGGCAGCAGCCGCTGTTCTATGATGCCCGTCAGCCACATAGGTAAAAGGCACTTTGTCTTTAAAAAGCTGCTCTAATTTCTTGTTTACGGCATCCTCGTTAATCACCCAAAAATGATGACCAAATCCATCGTTAGATACAAAATCATAAGTAGCTGATTGATTCTTAACAATTTTTTCTACAATTGCATCAATCTCATTTACAGCAGGATATGTAAAGAAAACAGGTTCGATATTTGCATTGTTAATGCGCACGTGAATCATCCGATCTTCTTCTTTATCAGGGCGCGTAAGCTCATGCTTTTTTATGATTCCATTTAAATAATCATCAACAGATGCTGCTCCAACAATACCATATTGCGTGCGTCCATCCATTGTTTGAGCATAAATATAAAATTTAGGCGTTTCATCCTGTACCAACCATTTCTTTTCTTTAAACAAAGAATAATTTTCAACGGCTTTATCATATACATCTTTCGCGTGTACATCAATCCCGATAGGGCAATCGATTTCTGAACGAGTAATGTGTAAAAGAGAATACGGATTACCATCAGCCATTGCGATAGCTTCATTTGTATTCATAACATCATAAGGTAGAGCTGCCAACTTTTCCGCAATTTCTTGAATAGGTCGGTAGCCTTTAAATGGTTTTAAAATGGCCATAGTTTAATAAATTTTAATTTTTTTAATAGGTGTTCGGATTATCCTGTTGCTCATTATCTTCGTATTCTGAGTGCCCACCTGATGAATGAGATGGGTTGTTTTCACGTTGAATAGATCCGATTAGAGCACCAAGCATTTTTGTGAGTTCCATCAAAAAGTTTCTGCTAGTTTCTTCTTGCTCATCGCCAAAATAATTTAGTTTAACGGCAACAGAAGTAAACATAACACACTGTCTTATAGCTGTTTTAGCTTCCTTCAAATGAAATATAAATTGGGTTTTATTTTTAGAAGACCCTTCTGTAATCTTTCCTGGAATATTCATGGAAGAATTTATAAAAGCCAGAACCAAAGGATTATTAATTGAATTGGGAAATATTTCTGTATTGATTTGTACCCAAATATAGTAATCCAATGCTTTTTGATATACGCGAAGGTCTTCAAACCTGAAAAATGAAGGTGAAAAATTAGAATTGTTCATAGTTTAAGACTATTAGATGGTTATAATAAAATAAGTTATATGGTGCGCAGCTTTCTTTTTGCTTAATTTACTTTGTAGCGCGAGTTTCCATCTTTAATAAATCCAACAATTTGTTGTGCTGCAGCAACACCTGCATTGATGTTAGCTTCAGCTGTTTGAGCACCTGATTTTTTAGGTGTAAAGAAAAACCTCCCTGGAAAATCTATTGCTATCTTTTCTTTACACTCAGGTTCTATGTCGCTAAGATACGTAAAATCAAGCCGATCTCCAAGTATTTTTAATAAATCCTCTTCATTTATTACTTCTTTACGTGCTGTATTGACTAAAGTAGCACCTTTTGGCATTGAATTGAGCAATTTATAATTGATCGATTTTCTTGTTTTATCATTAGCAGGAATATGCAAACTAATGTAGTTACAAGTGCTATACAATTCTTCTACAGTATGCAAAACCTTAACACCATCTACCTTAATATCAGCATCTTTTACAAATGGGTCGAAAGCATACACTTCCATTCCAAAGCCTTTGGCAATTGTAGCTACTATGCGTCCAACATTGCCATAAGCGTGAATACCTAATTTCTTACCCTTTAATTCACTACCCGCTTTACCATTGAATTGATTTCTGGCCTGAAAAACCATCATACCCAGAGCCAGTTCGGCTACCGCATTTGAATTCTGACCCGGCGTATTCATAGCTACCACATTATTTGCAGTGGCTGCTTCCAAATCGATATTATCATATCCGGCACCGGCACGAACAATTATTTTCAAATTTGGTGCTGCTTCAATCACTTCTTTGGTGGCTTTATCGCTTCGAATAATAAGCGCATCGGCCTCTTTAACTGCTTCCAATAAATCTGCATTAGCAGTATATTTTTCAAGCGTAGAAAGCTCGAAACCAGCATCTTCAATAATTTGCTTAATTAGCTTTACTGCTGCAGGAGCAAAGGGCTTTTCTGTGGCAACCAATACTTTTGTCATAGCCTTATTTTTTTAAATTATTAATGTTTGGCTTCAAATTCTTTCATCAAATCGACCAATGCTTGTACACTTTCTTTAGGTAGTGCATTGTAGGTTGAAGCTCTAAATCCTCCAACAGAACGGTGGCCTTTTAAGCCCATCATATCTTTTGTTGCAGTTAAATCGAGAAAATCTTTTTCAAAAGCTTCAAATCCTTCGTTCATCACAAAGCAAATATTCATTCTGGAACGTTCAGCTTTGTTGTTAATGGTAGTTTTAAAACATTTGTTCCTATCAATTTCATCATAAAGCAAATTCGCTTTTTCGATATTCCTCTTTTCCATCACTTTTATTCCGCCCTGAGCTTTTAACCAACGTAAAGTTTGCAAAGCAGAAAAAATAGGCAATACAGGAGGCGTATTAAACATCGACTCTTTATCGATATGTATTTGATAATTCAGCATAGAAGGAATCGCACGTTCTACTTTTCCAATCGCATCATTATTTACAATTACAAAAGTCAGTCCGGCAGGGGCCAGATTTTTTTGCGCTCCACCATAAATTAATGCATACTTAGAAATATCAATTGGACGACTAAAAATATCGGATGACATATCAGCTACCAGAGGCACTTTGCAATCGAAATCTTCAACTATTTCAGTACCATAAATTGTATTGTTGGTGGTAATATGGAAGTAATCAACATCTTCCGGTACAGAATATCCTTTTGGAATATAATTAAACAATTTATCTTTTGAGGAAGCAACTTCAACAACTTCGCCAAAATATTTAGCTTCTTTTATTGCTTTCGATGCCCAGGCTCCTGTATTTAAATAAGCTGATTTTTTATTCATCAAATTAAAAGGAACCATTAAAAACTGAGTACTGGCACCTCCTCCTAAAAATAAAACACTGTAATTATCAGGAATATTAAGTAATTCTTTAAATAAATTTTTGGCCTCCTCAACAACTGCGACAAATTGTTTGCTTCTGTGAGAAATTTCCAAAATCGATAAACCTGTTCCTTCAAAATTCTGAATCCCTTTTATGGTTTCATCAATAGTAAATTGTGGAAGAATAGAAGGACCTGCGTAAAAATTATGTTTTTTCAT
>CAYPOW010000271.1:0-4541 GCA_964412145.1 uncultured Draconibacterium sp. | reverse complement strand
GAATTTAACAATGACTAAAATCAACCGCTTTACCTATTAAAACTTTTAAACACATGTTTACTGACACTTTTATTTGTCATTCATCTAAAGACCAGGAGTTTGCAAAAAATTTAGTTGTAAAATTAGAAGAGAATAATATTGATTGTTGGATTGCTCCAAGAAATATTGCAGCAGGAAAGAAATGGGCCGGTGAAATAATGAAAGCACTGGATCAGTCCAAAACATTATTGTTTATTCTTTCTAATCATTCAAACGATTCTGACCAGGTTCTTACGGAACTTGAAACAGCCAAGGATAGCAAAATCCCCATAATTCCAATCATTATTGAGGATGTTAACCTTTCGTACGCCATCAAATATTTTATTCGATCGCACCAATGGATTGATGCACAGAATGCTACTTTCGCAGAAGTTGTTTCCGAAGTTATACAATCGGTGAAAGAGCATTTGAATGATGAAAATACAAAAAATATTGAAGATGACGTTAGTAAAGGGCATGCTGCTCCTCAAAAATCAGACGCCTTAACTGATGCTAAAAATGGCATTTTTAGAAATCCATTCTTACTAGTCCATAAATCAAGTGAAAAAATATCTTCCCTGGAGAATATTCCTGCAATAGATAATATTTCCGGATTGGGAAGGCCGCTAATTATTGTTTCAAATGGGTTTGAAAGTGAAGCTGGTAAATTTTTGGAACCGGCTTTTTTCAAAGGGATAGTTATTCAAGCACTGATTGCCCCCGGATATGGTTCTTCACAAGATGATATTCTTTCTGATATTGCCATTTACACGGGAGCAACATTTATTAGCGAAGATATCGGTTTTCTGATAGAACATACTGATGAATCCAGTTTAGGGCAAGCGGAATTGCTTAAAGTTAACACGAAATTGGAAAAAGCAGAACAAGATTCTTACGGAGAATATAGTTACTATTATAGTTATCCATTAAACATGATCTCCAAAGGCAAGGCCAATTCCGAAGAAATCGAAGAAAGAATTGAACAACTTATTCGAGAGAAAGAAAGAAATTCTTCTGATTATGATAAGGAAAAAATTCAGGTCAGAATAAATAATTTGTCTGTCGAAACGGATAATTATTCTTTCAAATATACTATCGAATGATTCACCAAAAAAGGCGATGTAATCAAGAATAAAATCGTACAATTTTTCGAGTTGAATCCTTATTTATCACCCCAAATATAAACACATGAGTTGGCAAACTTTTTCAATTTTTATCTCTTCCACATTTAAAGATATGCCCAGTGAACGGGACGTGCTGGTTAAAAAAGTATTTCCTCAAATCAGGGAAAAACTATTGCCCTATCGAATTAAATTAATTGACATTGATTTACGATGGGGAATTACTGAAGAACAGGCAGAAAACGATAAAACAATTGAATTTTGTCTTAATTCAATTGAAGATTGCCGGCCATTTTTTCTCGGAATTTTAGGCGAACGATATGGTTGGATTCCCGATGCCGATCAGGAAAAGCTAAATAACAAATTTCCAAAACTTAACATTTCCAACCGGACTTCAATAACGGCAATGGAAATAGTCCATGGTGTTCTGTCCCAAAATCTGGATGATTCTAAAATAAAAAAATCGAGGAGTAGTTTTACAAAGTTATTTTCCGGTTTTGCCAATTCTGAAACATTAAAACACAATGCACTTTTCTTTTTTCGTGATCCTGCATTTGAAAAAACAATGCCACCGGAACTCATTGATATTGTTCAATCGGAAAGTCTGGAGCATATTCAAAAACTTGAAGAATTAAAAAATAATATCCGGAATTTTCCCTTGACTTTTCCTGCTGTTGAAAATTATCCTTGCAATTTTGGCGGACTAAGCATTGATTGGGATTTGCTACAAGAAGAAGCTCCCGAAGCTGTTAAAAGTGTTTTAAGTAAAAATATACAAGACGGTATTATTTCGGCAGAAGCTTTCAATGGCTTGCCGACTGAAGCAAAATCGTGGCTGAAAGATAATTCAAGAATTTTACTAACTAATCTTGATGATTTTGCTGAAAAAGTAAGCAGCAATTTGTGGTCGCTTTTATGTGCTGAATTTCCTGAGCTTCTAAAATCACCAATAGCAGTTACAGATATAAATGTATTGGAAGATGAAGAACATCATCGGTACAGCGATGAAATCACACACCTCTTTGTTGGAAGAGATGAGATTCTTAATGAAATAAGCGAGATTCTTTTTAATGCAAATTTAGCCCCAGTTGTAATTACTGGTAGCACTGGAAGCGGAAAATCGGCTTTGCTGGCAAAAGCTGTGAAAGAGTGGGAAAAACAAAATCCTGATGGGAAAGCGATCATTCATTTTTCAGGAGTTTCGCTTCTTGGCGATAGCCCAGAGAGTTTGTTTGGAAGATTAATTCGGTTGATGGGGAATATATCGGACCAAACGATTCCACAGAATACTCAAAAAGATTATCTGAGTTCGACTCTTTTGCAATTGATTATGAATCTGTCTCCTGACAAACAAGTTTTGATTGCTATTGACGGATTAGACATCATTGCAAAAAATCAAGGCTTAGATTTAAGATGGATTCCGGAAAAGTTAAAAGAAAATGTTGCTATTTTATTCACTTTATCAGACGACCATTCCTATTCCAATCAAAACATGAATCAGCTTGGTCAGTTTAATGCCAATTTTTTACAAATTCCTTTATTAAGGAAAGAAGAACGCGTGCAACTTATTCGTCAATTGCCTGCCCTTTCGGCAAAAACTATGGACGTTAAACACATACATTTAGTATCAGATCATCCTGCAGCTAATCTACCGCTTTTTCTTACCATCGCTTTAGAAGAATTAAGAATGTTTGGTTCTTATGAAAGATTAGAAAAACGAATTCATGCATTTCCTGACCAAACAGGGAAAGCGGGACTGGAAGCTCTTTATCAGCAATTACTACAACGTCTTGAAAGGGAAATTGGAAAGAATAACGTAATTCAACCGCTGGCATTTTTATCCTGTAGTGTTTCCGGTTTAAAAGAGGCTGAAATAGCACAGTTATGCCCAAGTGTCTCGCCCTCAGATTTGGCACTTTTGTGGCGTGAGCTTCGCACTCATTTACATTCAAAAAATGGTTTGCTAAATTTTTATCATCACATATTAAAAGACACTATTTTAAAAAAATATTTATCGGATAGCGCTGAAAAAGAACATTATCACGCTCAGTTAGCCGATTTTTTCAGGAATTCAAATGAAAAAGAACGTGCGATTGCCGAATTATTAGAGCACTATTTCGTCTGCAACGAACCAAAGAAAATGCAATTGATTCTTTCCAATTTAGAGAATTTCTTAATCATGCGAAAAGAAATGCCGGAGCAATATGCCGTTTGGTGGGATAAAGCGGGGGTGTCAGAACCATTGGATATTTTGTATCAAACAATGTGTAGCCAACTGGGATATTATTCCGAAATTCTTAATAATAATCAGGGTATTGAACTTGGATTTTGGGCTCCTCGAAATGAAAACAAAAATATCCTTTTATATAAGCCAGAGAATGATAAATATATAAAACCAGTACTCGAAAACTGGAAACAAGATGCATTAATTGAATTAATCCGACTTACGGAGGAGTATAGATTACAAAGCGATGCGGCATTATGGTTACGACTTAAAATACTCGCCATTTTCGAGCAAGAATTTGGCCCGGTTCATTCCAGAACATTGGAAGTGCTTGCATCAACACTTCCTACTATTCTTGGACAATTAGATTTTGATGCCGGACAAATTTATACGACAAGAATTCTATTAACCGCCGGAACTCATCTCCCACCCAATCACCCTGTATTTATTAATCTCCGAATGCATATTCACCAATTTATGCTATCCAATAATAAAGTTTCGGATTTAAATGCAAACTACAATGAATTGATGCAGGCATTTCAAAACAACACGCCATGCGCTGATTTGAGAGAATTAGAACAGGACGAAGTTTTGAGACAAAGCCAACGCAATACATTGAAAGCAATTATTATGACCCGACAGAGTCAGTCGCTTAGATTAAAGGGTCACATTGAGGAAGCTGCTCAATTATGTGAGGAAACAGTTAATTATACTGAATCATCACTAGGGCCAATGCATGAATTAACCATTCAGGCTTTAAATAACCTGGCCATGATAATTAAGGAATCCAAGGGTGATTTCGAATTAAGCCAAAAAATATTAAAAGAGACCTTAAGGCGTTCCGAAGCGCGTATTGGAAAACATACCGAATTGGGTCTGACGCTAATTAATAATTTATCAACTTCCTATGGTTCTGCAAGAAAATATAAAGAAGGTTTACCATTTTACAGAGAAGCTGTTGAGCGAAAAATGGTTGTTTATGGACAAAACAAACCCTCCACGCTGCACAGTATCTACAACCTTGCATTTTGTTTATCGGAATTAGGGGAGTACGAAGAAGCTGAATTACATGGCCGAACTGTTGTTGACGGGTTTTCAAAATTGGGCAAAGGGTTTGCTAATTATGCAGTTATTATGCGTATTCATCTAAGTAACATCCTTAAAAAAGCAAAAAAGAA
>CAYPOW010000270.1:0-4623 GCA_964412145.1 uncultured Draconibacterium sp. | reverse complement strand
TAATCCTTAAAATGGGTATCGAAGCTTTTTTCATTAGCCACATAGATAAACAAAATAAAAAATGAAGTAATCCCTATAGCCAAGCCAATAATATTTATCCCTGAGAATGCTAAATTCTTTAATATCCTATTGATTGAAAACTTAATATAGTGTAAAATCATCTTATTGTTCTTTAGTTTTATTCATAACGTAGAGCCTCAATTGGATTTCTTCTTGCTGCTTTATAGGTTTGCCAACTTACCGTTACTAGAGCAATTAGCAAAGCTATAATCCCTGCCAAGGCAAAAATCCACCAACTCAATTCGGTTTTATAAGCAAAGTTCTCAAGTATCTTAGTCATGGCATAATACGCAACAGGAGTTGCAATAATAAATGCGATTATAACCCATTTTATAAAGTCTTTGTTTAGCATCAAAAGAATTTCAGAAACTTTGGCGCCATTTACTTTGCGGATGCCTATTTCCTTCGTTTTATTGATGATAAAATGAGAAGTTAAACCATACAATCCCATACTTGAAATTAAAATTGCAATAATTGTCAGATAGGTAAAAATGATCACCTCCTTTTCGCTTTTCTGATACAAGTTATCAAAACGCTGATTGATAAAGCTGTATTCAAATGGCACATCGCTAAATGTTTTTTCCCAGTGCCTTTTGATAAGCTTAATATTTTTAGGTGCGATAGATGCAAATAGAAAGGATGGATTATTTTCAAGCATCTGAAACATTAAAGGTTCAATTGGGTTGTATAATGCATCGAAATGAAAATCCTCAATAACTCCGATAACTTTGAGATCAGAATCTTCAAAAATAGATTTGCCCAGCGGCTCTTTCCATCCCATTGTTTTTACATATGTAGAATTTACAATTACTGCCCATTTTTTATCGTATTCACTTGTTGGATTGAATGGTCTTCCTGCAATCATTTTCAGCCCAAATAGGTTTATGTAATTTTCATCTATTCTGGGTTGGTTGCTCACAAACTGCACATCATTCCCCTCTTCATCTTTAGCAACCATAATTGCACTATTCCAATTATCAGTAGCTCCCAAATTGGTGCCTCCACCCCCAAAAGCTAAGGATTCTATTTCTACTAAGTTTGAAAATTCCTGACGGAGGGTTTCAATCTTTGGAAAATTTTCCGCAACGAACGGAAGATTAATGGCAATAATCTGGTTTTTATTTATCCCTAAGCCAAGATCGTGGCCTTTCATAAAATGCACTTGCTTGCCTAATAAAAGAACAGCAGCAATCATAATTATTGAAACCCCATTTTGAAAGGTAACAAGGAATTTACCGAACCCGCTAAATGCCCTTTTTCCGCTGGATTTTGATATGCCAATTTTATAGGCAGGGTAAATTCCGGCCAAAATACCTGTTGCAGAGAAAATAAGAACTAATGGGATGATTTGCTGAAGAATAGAATTGTCCGTGAATTGTTTGTTAAATAATCCGTTAATAACCGGCAGCAGTATTAAAGAAAATGAAAGTGCGATAAGAGCAGCTAAAATAAAATTAAAAAACGATTCGCTTAAAACTTGAATCAAAATCCATTTGCGACTACAACCAATAATTTTTCTGATTGAGAGTTCTTTTTGCCTTCTTATTAATTGTGCGATATTCAGATTTACGTAGTTTATGGCAGCAATTATTAAAATTAAAAATGCGATACCTGCAAAAAGAAAAACCATCTTTTTATTTCCTTTTGGTGTATCGGCAAGCAGCGTGTTATCGAAATGAATACTTTGAAGTGGCTGCAAGTTATGATTCAATTTAAAATCACCCATTTGTTCCATCAACTTGCCATATTTTTCTTTAGTCAACTGGTTCATCTTTGTTGTAAACTCTCCAATATTGTTAGAATTCAGCTTGCAATAAACAAAATAATCTCCCCATTCAACTAATTCTTCAGTGCCATTTATTGCAGAATAAATCAAGGCCGAAAACTGCAAATCAGTATTTCCAGGTAAATCTTTTATTATTCCATTTACTGTATAATTTTCTTTATTAATAGTTATTATTTTCCCTAATGGCGGGCTTTCATGAAATATTGTTTTCGACAACGATTCCGTGAGTACTATGGTTTTTGGCGATTTTAAAAACTCCTTAACAGAACCTTCAATAACGGGGTAGGAAAAAACTTCAAAAATTGATGGTGTTGCTCTGCGGATATTTATTTGCTTAAATTCCTTATCAGCATAGATAATATTATAATCTCCACCAACATCAACACAAACAATGTCTTCAACCTCGGGGCTACTGTTTTTTAAAATATGCCCGAATGCTGTATTAGCCAGAGCCATATTTGTTTGCTGGCCATTTGGAGAAGTAATCGAAGTTGTGATACGATAAATCTGGTCGGCATTTCGGTGATATTTATCGTAACCTAACTCATATTTCACAAAAATTGAAATGCTAATAAAAACCAACATAGCAATTGATAAGCCAATTAGGTTCAGAAAAAAATCGAGTTTATTTTTTCTAAATCCCCTAGTAACTCCTTCATATAAAAGCTTAAACATATTCTTATATTAGCATTTATCTCATTCTATTCATATCTCAAAACCTCAATTGGATTTCTTCTTGCTGCTTCATAGGTTTGCCAACTTACCGTTATTAGAGCAATTAGCAAAGCTATAATCCCTGCCAAGACAAAAACCCACCAGCTCAATTCGGTTCTATATGCAAAGTTCTGAAGCCAAGAGTCCATAGCATACCATGCAACAGGAACAGCAATAACAAAAGCGATCGAAACCCACTTAACAAAGTCTTTATTCAGCAATTGGATAATTTCTAAAACTGTTGCCCCATTTACTTTACGGATACCAATTTCCTTAGTAAGTTTTATAGATTTATCGACTGAAATTGCAAACAATCCCATCATCGATAAAAAAATACTAATGATACTACAATAGCCAATTAATCGAATAAAATTTTCGTTCTCATCGTGAAGACTTTTATAACGTGCATCAAGGCTTTCGAAATTTACCGGATAATCGGTAATTAGCTTGGACCAAATGGCTGCTATTGAAGCTTCAACTTCATCTTCTTTACCTTCTCTTGCTTTAACTAAAACATTTGGGCCTTTCTCTCTATATTCTATAAAGCCAGGTTCAATTCTTCTTTTTAAACTTGAGAAATGAAAATCTGCAACAATGCCAATAATTGTTTTGTCAGGATTTCCAGGCATACTTTTACCAATAAGTTGATGATCAGGAAAAATATTAGCCAATGATTTATTTATAAGACATTTATGCTGATCAACTTCCGGATTTCCTGAAAAATCTTCGCCTTCCAATAACCTTATTCCCAGAGTCTTTACAAAGCTTGCATCTCCCGAAAACAAACAAGGATAGTATTCCTTTTCAACACCATAATCATTATAATTTAAAAGTCTTTTCCAATGCCCGAACAAAGGTAAAGAGCTAGCTAGAGCAAGGTCATTAATATTTGGATTGGCAGCTAATTCATCTCTAAAAGCCTCCGACTTATTTTGATAGGCTTGAGGGATTTTTACTATTATAACGTTTTTGTCCAACCCAATTTCTTTATCTTTTATAAACTGAATTTGTTTGATTATAACGGAAGAAGAGATTACCAAAATTATCATTGCTGCAAGCTGAAAAATATTCATTCCGTCTATTTTTCTGCGGATGGGTTGAAAGCTGCCTTTTATATTTGTTGTTGAGAGTTTTGTTCTTATGTGGATTAGCACATAGAAATAGGAAATAACGGCTACCAATCCAAAAAGGATTACAAATATCAATAAGCTAATAGGCTGTATAAAAACAGAAGTCGTAATTGATGTTGTCAGCAATTCATTAAAATAGGGTATAAATAGGTTCAATAGAACTACAGCAATCCCAATAGCAACAATAATCATAGAAAAAACTTCCCTCATAAAATACAGCGTCAAATTTTTATTTGAGGCGCCATGTATTCTGTTTATTATATAGGTTTTTGAATTATCGTTTAATCTGTTTCTAATTAATATGAGGTAATTAAATAGGGCAACCCCCAAGATCAATAAAGCAACTAAGATAGCTATCCAAAGGTCTGCTTTATCGCGTGTGAGGTCATATACTGATCTTCGCATAGAACTAAAGTAGGCTTCCTGAATCGGCAGCAGGGAATATTGATTTGGTTTGTCGCCTTTGATAACGGGAATTTCATCTTTTAATCGCTCAAACTCGGATTCCATTTTTTGCTTACTCAAAGGAGAATCCAATTTCACAAAGCAACGACCATCTCTTTCTCCATCCAATAGGCTTACCATATCGAAATCAATTTGTGTTACTGCGAAGGGTTTTTCAAAAACTCCACTAACTAAAAACTCTTTATCCTCATTTCTGAAACTTACTTTAATAGGCCTACCAATAGGCATTTCATTGCCAAAGTATTTTATTGCAAGCTCTTTCGAAATGGCAATATCATTTTTCGATTGGAGCACCTTTTGCGCATTGCGACTTAGTAGGGTATAATTAAAAAAGCTGAAAAAATTTGATGATGCTTCTAAAACAATTGGTTGGTTGTAGAAAGAGTTATTGTTTGCTTTAATTTGCATTACGCTATTGTGTGTAATTCTGCAAAAACTTTCTATTTCAGCAAAATTCTCTTTCATATA
>CAYPOW010000269.1:0-4636 GCA_964412145.1 uncultured Draconibacterium sp. | reverse complement strand
ATTTCTCTGGGAGAACTTACTTTTTCAGGTTTTGCTAATCCACCTCGGGTTTCAATATTCATATCTACACCCCATTCTTTCATATAAGTTGGAATATCAGTGCTAGGAGCCGTTCCTTCGTGACTTAAATATTCTGCTACATCAAAGCCAATGCCTCCAGCACCAATGATAGCCACTTTTTTAGCCACGGGTTTTTTATGTTTTAAAACATCGATATAGCTTAGTGTATTTTCTTCATTTCCACCAGGCAATTTAAGGTCTCTGGGAGAAATTCCTGATGCTAAAATAACTTCATCGAATGCTTTTAAATCTTCAACTGTTGCTTTGGTATTGAGTTTTAAATCAACTTTTGTAAGCTCTATTTTTCTTTTAAAATAGCGAATGGTTTCATAAAACTCTTCTTTACCCGGTACTTGTTTCGCAATATTAAATTGCCCGCCAATTTCTGCTTCTGCTTCAAACAAAGTAACCTGATGACCTCTTTCTGCTAGAACGGTAGCGGCAGCCATTCCTGCTGGCCCTGCACCAACTACAGCAATTTTTTTCGCCTGATTAACTGGCAAATAATTTAATTCTGTTTCGCGACAAGCCCTTGGATTTACCAAACAAGAGGCTTTTTTATTTTGAAAAAGATGGTCTAAACAAGCTTGGTTGCATGCAATGCACGTATTTATTTCATCTTCTCTACCTTCTATGGCTTTTAACACCAAATCGGAATCTGCTAAAAAAGGTCTGGCCATAGAAACCATATCCGCATCTCCATCGGCTAAAACTTTCTCAGCAATATCAGCAGTATTAATTCTGTTGGTTGTAATTAAAGGAATAGATACTTCTTCTTTCATTTTTTTGGTTACCCACGTAAATGCAGCTCGCGGTACGCGAGTAGAAATAGTAGGAACACGAGCCTCGTGCCATCCAATACCGGTATTGATAATGGTTACTCCAGCTTTTTCAAGTTCTTTTGCCAGAAAAACAACTTCCTCCCAGGAGCTACCCCCTTCTACTAAATCTAACATCGACAAGCGGAAGATGATGATAAACTCATTGCCCACTTTCGCTTTGGTTCTTTTTACAATTTCCAATGCAAATCGAATTCTGTTTTCGTAAGAACCGCCCCATTTATCTGTTCTTTTATTGGTTCTTTCTACTAAAAATTCATTGATTAAATATCCTTCGGAACCCATAATTTCTACACCATCGTATCCTGCTTTTTGAGCTAAAGCTGCTGCTCGTACAAAATCATTGATGGTCCAGTTCACTAAAAAATTAGGCATTCTCCTTGCTTTGAAAGGAGTTATGGGTGCTTTAGAAGTGCTAGGGGCAACGCTAAAAGGGAGGTAAGCATATCTTCCTGCGTGCAAGATTTGCATACAGATTTTCCCTCCTTCTTGATGTACAGCTTCTGTAACAATTTTATGAAATTTTACTTCTTTATTGTTGGTCAATTTCCCAGCAAATGGTTTTGTCCATCCACTTCTATTTGGTGCTACCCCGCCTGTAATTATTAAACCTACTTGTCCTTTGGCTCTTTCGGCATAGAATCTTGCCATTTTATGCGGATTTCCTTCTTCAAGTCCGGTATGCATTGAGCCCATTAAGACTCTGTTTTTTAAAGTGGTGAAACCTAAATCTAATGGTTTTAATAGGTTGGGGTATTTTGTCTGATTCATAATGTTAATTTATAATGCATGCATAGTATTCTAGCGCAAATATAATAAGAATGACATACAGAAATGAAAATGTATTGCGATTTAAATAAATCGAATAAATGAAATTGATAAAATCTTTGAAAATCTATTTAATGACTAGCCTATTTTTTTAACCTGCCCTTCTTCCAAACGATACTTTTCCTGGCCTTCAGGACAAATAGCAATTCCATTTTCATCAAAATTTAAACGATGACCGAATTCACTCATCCAACCAATATGACGTGCTGGATTTCCAACAACAAGAGCATAAGCGGGAACCGTTTTAGTCACCACAGCACCAGCGCCAATAAAAGCAAATTCTCCAATATCATGACCGCAAACAATAGTGGAATTGGCTCCAATGGAAGCTCCTCGTTTTACCAAAGTGCGTTCATATTCTCCACGTCGGATAACATTGCTTCTGGGATTAGTTACATTAGTAAAAACCATACTTGGTCCAAGAAAGACATCATCTTCGCAAATAACTCCGGTATAGATAGATACATTGTTTTGTACTTTCACGTTTCTCCCCAAAACAACTTCTGGTGATACAACTACGTTTTGACCAATATTGCAGTTGTCGCCCAAAGTGCAATTAGACATAATATGACTAAAATGCCAGATTTTTACGCCTTCGCCAATTTGACAATTTTCATCTATTACTGCCGTTTCGTGGGCAAAATATTTATTCTCCATGGGATTCGTTTTAATTGTTCCACTTTAATTCTTTTGCGAAGTTAGCTATTTTTCGAAAAATTAGATGATAAAAAAGCGATGGTATTAGGTCTAGTTTAATACAATTGTAAAAGTGGTATACTTCTCTTTGGAGGAATTAAGTAAAATATCGCCATTCATCTTAAGCATTATTTGCTTGCTAAGACTGAGGCCTACTCCCGAGCCGTCTTCTTTAGTAGTGAAGAATGGAACGAAAATTTGTTCCCGAATTTCAGCTGGAATACCAGGGCCATTATTTGTGATTTCTATTTTTACTGTATTTTGCTCTTTATACAGGCTAACACTAAGTTTTGGTATTTCAACATTCTCTAATATCAATGCTTCACAAGCATTTTTAAGTAAGTTGATAATGACTTGGGACAAAAGATTTTCATCCGTAATAAAAATGACGTTTTCAGGAATCTTCTTTTCAATAGAAATTGTATTAAATTGATGAAGAGAGTCAATTGCGATAATGTTGTTTTCGAGGAGTGTTGACAAATTTATTTCTGCTAATTTAGGCAGAGGGAGTTTTGTAAACTTCCGATAGTTTTCTACAAAATTCATTAATGCTAAGCTTCTGTCTTCAATAACACTAAGTCCTTTTACAGTATTTTTTATGGTTTTAGCATCAATATCTTTTGTTTCGATTGGTTTATTTTTTTGCGTAAAATAACCAGATATTACTTGAGATAAGGTGGTTATTGGCGCGATGTTATTCATGATTTCGTGCGATAAAGTTCGTGCTAGTTTGATCCAGGCATCTACCTCTCTATTGTCTAATTCTTTAGTAATATCACTAACAGCTACTACCTTAATGTTTTCTTTCGAAGTTTTAATTTCAGAAAGTTTAAAGAGCAGTTTTTGACCGTATTTGTTTTCGAAAATAGCCGAATGTTGATGCCGTTTTTCATCGGACTGCATGATAAATTCGGGTAAGGCAGCATCTATGGTTTTAAGGGAGTTGATATGCTGATAATCGAGTAAACTCGTAAGCTTATAAGCTGCTGGATTTGTATTTATGATTCTGCCTTTTTCGTTGATTGAAAAAAGCCCCGTGGCCGATTGATTGATAAGTGTGCGATAATGTTGCTTCTGGATATTAATATCGACTTTAGTTTGCTTGAAAAGCGTATTCAGCCGATCGATACCGACGTAGACATCATCGATAGCTTTATTTCCCGATTTTTTTGGAATTTTTAACGAGGTGTCTTCATTTTCTATTCCCAATAAAAAAAATGCAATCCATTGGTTGATATTATTGAAATACCTGACTAGATCTAATGAAGCTAAAATCAAGAAAATTATAGGGATGATGCTCCAAACATAGGCTTTTTCAATAAAGACCAAATAGGATCCTATTATAGAGATTAGGATAATGATAATCAGTTTAACCGATATAGCGATATAGAAGTTTTTATAACTCATATACCATATCGCTTAAGCTTATTGTATAGCGTTTGTCGAGTAATCCCAAGATGTTTAGCAACAGCACTCATATTGCCTTTTTCTTTTTGAACAGCATGGAGTATCATCTCTTTTTCCATTTCATCGATGGTTTTATTATGAAGCGTTTTTTGTAAACCACTCACAGTATCATTTAAACTAAAACTGGCGTCAGTAAGCACTTTATCATCGGCTAAAATTACTGCCTTTTCTATGCAGTGCTGTAATTCTCTTACGTTGCCCGGCCATTTATACTTCAATAGTTTTTGTTGTGCTTTTTGGTTGATTTTCAATCCCTGTTTATCGTACTTATTTGCATACTTAATTAAATAGAATTCAGCTATCAATAAGATATCGTTTTCCCTTTCTCTTAATGGGGGGAGATCAATAGTAATCGTATTAAACCTATATAGAAGATCCTCTCGGAATAGACCATTGCTAACCATTGCCTTCAAATCTTTATTGGTTGCAGAAATCAGTCTTATATCAATAGGTATTTGAGTATTTGTTCCAAGCTTAACTATGGTTCTATTTTGCAAAGCAGTGAGCATTTTTGCTTGCAACGATAAAGATAGATTTCCTATTTCATCTAAAAAAAGTGTGCCTTTATTGGCCGCCTCAAATTTACCAATTCGATCTTCTTTTGCATCGGTGAATGAGCCTTTGCTGTGACCAAAGAGCTCACTTTCGAAGAGTGATTCGCTAACGGAACCCATATCCACACTCAGCATAATTTCTTTATTCCGTTTGGAATGGCGATGTATTTCTCTGGCAATAAGTTCTTTCCC
>CAYPOW010000268.1:0-4638 GCA_964412145.1 uncultured Draconibacterium sp. | reverse complement strand
AACTGTGGTGCCATTCAATGTGTTTTAGATTCTTTTTAGAAACTTCAGATTTGTCAGTGTAAGATTTTTCTACAGAAGTTTCCAATGCTTGTGTTTTGAAATAACTTTCAGCGATTTCAGAATTATCATTTAAAGTGTAAATGAATGGATGAAATTCAACCATATAAAAAATTCCATTAGGTTTCAAATAACGGCTTATGATTCTCGCCCATATATCAAGATCATCTAACCAATTGATAGCGCCATAAGAGGTATAAACAATATCAAAAGTCTCATTTAAAACTTGTTCAATATCATATACATTTGAACGAATAAACCTTGCTTGGATTTTTAATTCTTCCGACAATTCAGTTGCTTTTTGTATCGAAGTATCAGAAATATCAACACCCACAACTTCGGCTCCTTGTCTTGCTAATGATAAAGTATCCATTCCAAAATGACACTGAAGGTGAAGAATTTTCTTCCCTTTTATGTCTCCCAATTCTTCAACTTCAATATTGTTTAGAGAAGTTTTTCCTTTCTTAAAACTGTCAATATCATAAAAGCTAGAATCAGCATGTAAAGTTGTCAATTCATTCCAGCTTTCTCTATTGTGTTCAAAACTATTCATTTGCTATTTTCTTTATGCCGCTTGTGCTATATGCAGCCTTTGTTGTGCGTTCTAGGTTTTTATTTATTCTTATGTTTTTTAACTAATTCAATTGTATGAGTCAATAATTCAGCTCCACCAAAATTTCCGTGTCCAGGAATCACAAATTTAATATCAGCATATTCCTCTATTAACTTTCTAATCGTCAAGTCCCAAACTGAGACTACTGCATCTGATAAATTGCCCAATCCTTTTGAATTGCTTGATTTTATCAAGCAGCCACCAAAAAGAATCTTTTTACTTGGAATCCAAACTGTGATATTATCAAATGAATGTCCTGCTCCAAAAAATCGGCAATCAATTCTTTCTCCATTAAAATCAATAGTCAATGAGTCTGTGAAAGATTTTGTAGGTATTGGCAATCCAATTTCTTTACATTTCTCAATTGTTCGTGAGTTTGCAATTGATTCAATCCCGATACTTTGTAAATAATCCAATCCACCCATACAGTCATCGTGAAAATGACCAATAATCAATTTCGTTAAATCGACCGATAAGGAATCCTTTAAATAGTTCGTTAATTTCGCGGTTTTATCATTGTCCATTGGCGTATCTATCATCAAGGCCTGACCGTTTTTTATCACTATCAGTCCGTTTGAAGGAAATCGCCCAAAATCATCAAGTGGATGCCATGTGATGTGAACAAAAATAGAATCTTGAAGATGAATCAGCTGAATATCTTTGTCAATTACAATCTTATCTGCCGCCTGAGCTGCTAATTGTATTATTCCAATCAATCCAAATAATGCTATTAAAATTCCTTTTCTCATCATTTTATCTATCTATTTCAAGTTTGTAGACGCCTCTTTTACCATGACACACAAAGCTTTGAATATTGTGCTTAGCACTAAGAAACGTTCCATTTTCAATGTCGATTAAGTTTATTTATTTTCTTCTATAAATTTTATTGTCTTTTCTATTGACTTTTTCGAGTCAGCTCCTATCCAAACTATATGCCCCCATTCATTATTCAGTTCAACAAGCTGTGAATTCTTAATCATTTTATTTGAATGTAAGGCATGTTCGAAGGGAACACTATTATCATTTTTGCTATGAATTATAAGGGTTGGGCATTTTATTCTAGTAATTACATCATTGTCAATGTTTTGGTCAATGTCATTAATAAAACCTTGTCCTGAACTAAAATTTTTAAACATCGACATCAATTCTTTTACGTCTTCCTTTATTAGTTTATGTGGCAGGTTGGTAGTGAACTCTGGATAAAAGTTTTTTGCAATCAAATTTGGGAACAATCCCGAGAAAAATCTAATCATTCCCCAAACAAATCCCTCAACTTTTGGGTTAAACAAGCGATGTGCCGTTTTATAAAGCTTCCCTTTTTTATCAAACCACTCTTTTGATATGGCCGAGACTAAGATTAACTTTTCTACTCTTTCGGGATAATTGCTGGCTAATTCGATCGTAGTTAAGCCTCCTGCAGAAATCCCATACAAAATCACTTTATCTATGGTTAGATAATTCAACAATGAAATTATCAAGTCAGCAGCTTGTTTCGGAGTTTTATTATCATTTAAGGGAGTGTTCTGATATCCAGGACGAGAAGGTGAAATCAACTGAAACTTTTTTAAATCAAATCCTTTATGCCATAGTGTTGAATTACAATTTGTATGTCCGCCATGTATAAATAAAACAGGTTTTCCATTTCCAGTCGTGGTGTATTCAATTTCTCCAAGTTTTGTATTTAGTATTTTATTATCCATTTTTCGTTTCAGTTTCATGCTTTGTAAATGCTCTTAAAGTTGTGTCATTTCCTTTTTGCTATAACAACATTAAAATATGTTTTTGCTTTTGTATTTGAATCTACAAATGCAAGAAATTCAGTCTTTTTAAGAAGTTGAAAACCGCTTGCTTCCAAGAGCTCAAATATATATTTATCAGTATGCCGGAATACCTTTATTCCTGATTCCAAATTCTGCCTCTCAAAAATTCCGACAATAGATGATTCTTTATAATCATCTGCTGAATCTTGCATTCCTTCGTAGGTAAATCCAAAACAGCCATTTTTATCTAAAATCAAAGCCGTTTGTTTGAAAATATGTTTTAAGTCTCCAATAAGATGAAAGACTCCATGAGAAACTGCATGTTCAAATGTTTTGTCTTCAAACCATACTTGGTCTTTAGTCAAATCGATTTGTCGAATACCTTCGGTAATTTTTTTGTCTTGGCAAACTTTAATCATTTCCATAGCACCATCAATTCCGTATATGGTTAATCCAAATTGTTTAAATGGCATTGAACTCAATCCTGTACCAATTCCTATATCAAGTAGCGTTTGGTTTGATTCAATATACTCGTACATTAATCCAAATAAAATATCTGAACCAATCCAATGACAATTATGGATATAATCATCATAGCTTTGTGCAAAATCATTCGCCGAATCTATTGTCGTTTTTTTATTCATCCTTCTAAATAAGTGGTGGATTCGCTATTTTACTAATTGAAAAGGTTCTCTGCAATTTGACTAGTTTTTTCGTCCTTGCACAGTTTCAAGCTGGCTAACCATAATCTATCTTGCATTTCCTGATTTAAAACCATTTCATTTTCTTTCATATAAGTAAATCCATTTTTCTTCCAAGTAATAAATTTACCTGATTTCTTCAAGCTTTCTTCTTGCTTCTCAGTAAACAAAGGAGCCATTATCATTCCACATTTATCTATTGAAATAAATGTTCCTAACAACTTCATTAGAGTCGCCATTATTCTCATAAAAGTTGGAATTATGTTAAGCTGATTGCTCCAAACAATTTTATGAATCTGAAAACCAATAAAAGACAATTTCGAGTCTTTTTGCTCTCTATACAAATTATGTAACTTAGCTAAGAACATTCGTTTAGCAAGCATAGCTTGATGGATGCCATCTTCATAACCCCACTTGTTCTTCATTTGCATATCATCCCAGAATATTTCGCCCCCTTCAGTGACATTGAAAATGATTCTTCCTCCATTTTCAGCGTTTTCTAATAAACTCAATAAATTTAAAGTCAGTATAAACTGAGATAAATAATTGACTTGAAAATGTGAATCCATTCCGTCTTCAGTTTCTACTCTTTGGGCAGCATAACCTAAACCAGCATTTATGAATATACCATCCAGAAACTTATGTTTGCTTTTAATCTCATTGACTGCATTCTGAACATCACTAAGTTTTGTGAGGTCACATAGGATAATTGACAAATTCTTATTCAGGGTAACACCTACAAGTTCTTTGATTGTAGCCTCACCAAGTTCTTTGGATCTACAAAGAATGATAATTTCATGAGTTTGGCTATCAATACGTGCTAATATTTTGGCAACTCCTTTACCCATTCCATTGGTACCACCAGTTATTAGTATTTTCATTTTGAATCTGTTTTAATTATAAAATATATTTAAATATCAGATATTAATTTTAATTCGAATGCCACATTAAACTTTATATACTCACCTTTTAACTATTCTATTTAACCCAATCGGTCTATCAATATTTAAATTATTGTCCTACATTTTCAATTTACCAATATGTTTTTTATTAGTTTAAGATATGTAATTAACGATCCTTTTATTCTTTTCCATTATTATCACTATGCATCCGACTAAGTACAATTTCATTCACAATTTGATTGTCCTTTATTGCAGTTTGAATAATTTTATCTGGGCTTATAAATTCAAATCTGAAATTGAACGGAGCATTTTCTGGATTAGTAATAACAATTTCCCCTTTGTGTTTTGAAGTAAACCAAGCAGAACAAATTTCAATGACTGAAGAAGATTCTTTAAGTTCTGCAATAATAAACTTGTCGGTTTTATTATCATATCCAAAAAGTTGTAATACCGACTCAATAATTTTTCCATCCTTACTAATATTACTAGTAGATATAATTCCGTTTGCAAACGGTTTATTTTCACTCATAAATATTGAGTTGCCACCAAATTCACCTTTCCAGGTTCCAATAAACTGTTTCATTAATTCAACTTGATCTAGTTTT
>CAYPOW010000267.1:0-4690 GCA_964412145.1 uncultured Draconibacterium sp. | reverse complement strand
TAAAAACGAACAAAAGCCTGCAAAAACTTAGCTTAAACTTGCAAGACGAGATTGAAAAAGAACGTTGCAGTATTGCATTGAATTTGCATGATGATTTAGAGCAAAAATTAACTGCTTTAAATATGCTTTTAGCCATATATTCTAAAAACAAAATTCTAGATCCAGCAGAACATCTATCGAAAACTGAACAGATGAAAGTTTTGTTAAAAGATTGCTTAGCCTCTTTATCTTCCATTTCAAGTCATTTACGTCCAAGCGTGCTCGATAATTTGGGTTTAGATGCAGCATTAAAATGGTTTCTTGAAGACACAGGTACAAAGACTCTATTAACTGTTAAATCAACATTTGAGAAATTGGATTTAGATTATAGCGTTGTATGTGCAAGCCATATATACAGAATGGTTCAGGAAAGCATTACCAATGTGCTTCGTCATGCTAAGGCGAATAGGGTGAATTTTCACTTAAAACAGCAAAACAAGATGTTACAAATAAGTATCCACGATAATGGCTGTGGTATTTCCCCTAGGAAACTTTACAATCCCCAATCTTTTGGAATTTATGGAATGCGTGAACGTGCAAAATTTTGTGGGGGTTCTATTGAATTTTTAAGCAAACCCAAACAGGGAACACAAGTTTTAATAACTTTGCCCATAGATAAAATCAAAGCATGATTAGAATTATTATTACCGATGATCATCCGATAGTCCGTGAAGGAATAAAGCAAATTCTTTTCGAACACAAAGATATTTTAGTAGCCAGCGAAGCTGAAAAAGGTAACGAATTAATTACCAAGGTAATGCAAAATGAGTACGATGTTGTTCTGCTCGATATTTCGCTGCCCGATCGCGATGGCTTAAATGTTTTAAGCGAACTGAAGACTATTCGACCAAATCTTCCTGTCTTGGTTTTGAGTATTTTTCCGGAAGAACAATATGCTGAACGAGCATTAAAATCTGGAGCAGCTGCTTATTTATCCAAAGGGAGTATTCCTCAAAAACTGGTTGAAGTTATTCGTTTGCTTGCCAATGGCGAAACATATATTAGTCCTGAGCTGGCTTTAAAACTTGCCAAAAATAGAATTCATTCTGATGAGAAAACTGCACACGAAAAACTCTCCAATCGAGAGTTGGAAACCTTGATTTTAATAGTGGAAGGTTTTTCTCAAAAAGACATTGCCAAAAAACTCTCCTTAAGTCCAAAAACCATCTCCACCTATCAGACTCGTATAATAAAAAAACTCGATCTGAAATCGAAAGGCGAAATTATTCGCTTTGCACTGAAGCAAAATCTGATTAATTAGTGCTTTTGAAGAAGTAATACGATGACTTGGATATGTAATGCGATGACTTGAAGTCATCATATTACTAAATATGCAGGAATAACCCTACAAATAATTCAGGCTTTTCCTACAATGTGTTTATGGTTTTATGCATTATTTTTGCATGCAAACCAATTGTTAACCAACTTAATATACAGCAAGCTTACTTAACCGCAAATAATTTGTTATGCGTCAGGTATTAGTTATTGATGATGATAGAATAAATAGAACGGGAGCTAAAGCAGCCATTGAATCTCTATTGCCTGATTGTAAATGCATTACTACAGCATCAGCAAAAGAAGGAATTGCTTTATCCAAAAAAACAAATCTAGATTGTATTTTATTAGATATTGTACTACCCGAATTGGATGGATTTCAGGTGCTTGAAAATTTAAAAACTACTGAAAAAACAAAGCACATTCCTGTTATTTTAATTTCCGGAATTAAAAAAGACACTAAAAGCAGAATAAAGGCGCTAAATAGTGGAGCAGATGCTTTTGTATCAAAACCCTGCGATTACAATGAATTGGCGGCTTTAATAAAAGTGATGTTTCGCATCAAAGACACAGAAGAAAAGCTAAGCAAACAATTATCAGCATCTTTTTCAAAATATAAGAAAATTGTTGATTTACAGCATAATGGAATTGCTATTTATGATGTAAAAAACAATGGCGAGGATTTTATTTTTGCCGAATTTAATACGGCTGCCGAACGTTTGGAAAACGTAAAAAAAGAAAATATTATTGGCAAAAATGTACTCGAAGTTTTTCCGGGAGTAAAGGAAATAGGAGTAATAGACGCTTTCAAAGAAGTTTACAAAACAGGCAAACCAATTACGCACCCGGTTACTTTTTATTCAGGTGAAGGCGCACAAGGTTGGCGCGAGAATTATATTTATAAAATCTCTTCCGGACAAATTGTAAGCATATATTCAGATGTTACACAAAAAAAGCAAAAAGAGGAAAGATTAAAAGAGAGTGAATTAAAATATCGCCTCCTGGCCGATTATAATTATGCCTGGGAATACTGGAAAAATGAACATGGAGATTACAATTATGTTTCACCTTCATGTTTGGCAATAAGTGGGCATACAGCAGAAGAATTTACTAAAAATGCCAAACTAATTATTGAGATCGCACATCCCGAATGCAGGAAGAGAGTTGCCGATCATTATAAAGAGGAGCAGCAAAAAACAGGGGAGCATGAATTTGAATATAGAATTGTAAGACCCGACGGAACCGAGCGGTGGGTTTTGCATAAATGTCGCCCAATTTTTACGGACAAAGGCGAATTCCTAGGTAGAAGAGGAATTAATAAAGACATTACAGAATACAAAAAGGCTATCGAGTCACTTGGTTTATTGAATATAGCGGTTGAGTCGTCGAATGACGTGATTTTCATGACCAATATTCAAAACATTTTCACTTATGTAAATCCACAATTTACGAAATTGTACGGCTATACAAGCGATGAAGTTGTTGGAAAAATGGCACCAACTATTTTAGATAGTGGGGATGTAGATCAAAATAAACATAAAGAGCTTTTTGCTCCTTTGCTTAATAAGCAAAGTATTAAGTTTGACTACCTAAACAAATGTAAAAACGCACGATTAGTTGATGTTGAAGCGATAACTAACCCCGTAGTGGATGAGAAGGGTGAATTGAAAGGTTTTTTATCAATCCAAAGAGATGTAAGCGAGCGGAAAAGAGCAGAAAAAGTCAAAAAAATTATTTTAAATATTAGCAATAAAGCAGATCAGACGCACTATTTAAAAGAATTGTTTGTCTTTGTCCAAAAGGAGTTGGGAACTTTGTTGGACACTACAAATATGTCTGTGGCACTTTATAATGAGGAAACGGAGCTTATAAATCTCGCTTTTAACAGTGGTAAAGAGTCTATAGTCCTGGATTTTCCACTTGGGAAAACATTTACAGGATGGATTATTAGAAATCAAAAGTCTTTGCTAGCAAAACCTGGTGTGCAAAGAAAATTGATAGACGCTGGTGAAATAGAGCATGTTGGAGTACCTGCTGCTGTTTGGCTTGGTGTACCTATAAAAGTTGAAGGCAAGTCTATTGGTGTATTAGCAGTTCAGGATTATGATAGTGAAACTGCCTATACACAACAAGATTTAATTACATTGGAAATTATTGCTCACCAAATTAGTTTTCCCATTGAGCGTTTGCAAGAAGAAGCTAAGCTGAAAGAAGCATTGAAAAAAGCGAAAGAATCCGATCGATTGAAATCTTCTTTTTTAGCCAGTATGAGTCATGAGCTGCGCACTCCTTTAAATGCAGTAATTGGTTTTTCAAGCTTATGTGATAAGGATATGGAATCAGCTGAAGTGGTTGATTTTGCCCAAAAAATTAATACTGCTGGTCAAAATCTTCTGAATATTGTTGATGATATTTTTGTTTTAAGTTTATTGGATAGTAATGAAGAAAAACCAATTTTAAAATCTTTTTCAATAAACGAAATGCTGTCGCAGGTTTATGCCGAAATTTTACTCCATAGCAAGGATATAGGAAAACCGAATGTGGAAATTAAGATGGTTCCGTTCTCACAAAACAAAAATGGACACCTTTATTCGGACCAAAATAGGATTATACAAATTTTAACGCGTCTGCTTAATAATGCCCTTAAATTTACACATACTGGCTCCATTATTTTTGGCGCTGAATTTATAGAAACACAAAACGTAAAAGAATGGCGTTTTTTTGTTAAAGATTCCGGAATTGGCATTCCCGAAAGTCACTTAAGTTTCATATTTGACCGCTTCAGAATGGGTGACGATTCGCATACACGCCTCTATGATGGATTAGGAATTGGATTATTTATTGCTAAATCTTTCACTGAACTATTAGGTGGTAGAATTTGGGTTGAGTCTGAGGAAAGAAAGGGATCTGAGTTTTATTTTGCTTTTTCCATTTAAATAAATATGTAATATAGAGGAAATAGAAAATGCAGCTCAATTAATTCCCGATTTAACCAATAAAAACATTCTGATAGTAGAAGACGGTTTGTCTGGTCATGAGTTTTTTAATCCTTCTTAGATTAACAAAGGCTACTGTTTTTCTGCCTATGATAACATGGATCACGTTATAAGCGTGAAGGATAATCCACAAATAGATTTGATATTAATGGATCTGAAAATGCCTATTGCCACGAGCGTGTAAAGGCTGCTCAACAAACAGGATTTTCTTTTGTTACTCAATCTCGTTCTTGGTTACCTAACAAAATTGGCAGATAAATAAAAGAAAATAATGAGATAGTATGGAAAGTCCGCAAATACTATATTTCAACTGTTTAACTCAAAACAAGACCGTTGCATAATCACCTGTTTCTTTCTATTTTTATTTTTTCAATCTAAAT
>CAYPOW010000266.1:0-4717 GCA_964412145.1 uncultured Draconibacterium sp. | reverse complement strand
ACATCAAGAGGTTCTTCCAAAGGAATCCCAATGGGAGAATCCCTCTTTCTCCGCTGAAACGGGAGGTGTTAACTACACTTCCCTTTTTTATTTTTATGGCATATTACACGTATATCCTAAAAAGCCTGAGTCATAATACGTTTTATTATGGCAATACAAAAGATTTGGATAAAAGGTTGTCTGAGCATAACAGAGGCAAAGTAAAGTACACCAAAGATCGCAGTCCGTTAGTTCTGCCTTTAGTTTAGACAATTACTATCTTACATCATATTATACTTAAAAATAAAATCCTAAATTCTTCATAATTTTTACCGAAAAATTCGTATAAATCAACTTTTTATTCCTACTATTGCTTACTTACAAAATAACCAATATCTTTAAACTCAAAAAACAGAATTGTGTTTTTATTTTACTCGAGGAACACGACTTTTAAGAAAAATAGTTGCTAATAAGCGGTCATTAAAACTGATAAGCAAATGTTATTTGAATGTTTACATTTGTATAACTAATGTTTAAGGTAGCTAATACTTTAATAAATAGATTAAAAATGCAAGACCGAGAAAAGACTAAAGAACAACTTATTAGCGAAATTGATCAATTGAAAAGCAAGATCGGTAAATATGAGAAATCTGAAACTGAGCAAACTATTACTGAAAAGACAATGGATTTAGTTGGTGAAAATCTCAATATTAATGATCTACACCTACACAAATTAATTAAATCAATTCCAGATTTAATATGGTTGAAGGATATAAATGGAGTTTACCTTAGTTGCAATCGTCGATTTGAAAATTTTTTTGGGACACCAATGTCTGAGATATTGGGAAAAACCGATTATGATTTTATAGATAAAGAATTAGCTGATTTTTTTCACGAAGGTGATATGAAAGCAATTACCGATGGGGAATCACGAATTGAAGAAGATGAAGTTGTTTTTGTTAGTGATGGGCATAGTGAAATACTTGAAACCATAAAAACACCTATATCAAATTCAGATGGAAAGATTGTAGGCGTACTCGGAATTGCACGTGAAATTACTAAGCGAAAGCAAACTGAAAAAGAATTACAGAAAAGCGAAAAAAAATATAAAGACCTATTTGAAAAGTCGAAAGATGCCATTTTAATTATTCATAATGGAAAATTTGTGGATTGTAATCAAACCACAGTCAATATGCTTCATTATGTCGATAAAGAGGAATTTCTAAATACGCACCCTTCCGAATTGTCGCCCGAAATTCAATCAGACGGGCAAAATTCAATTGAAAAAGCAGATCAAATGATGGAATTGGCTTTTAAAAGAGGCAGTCATCGTTTTGAATGGGATCATAAAAAAGCTGACGGTAAAATATTTCCAGTTGAAGTAGTATTGACGGTTATTGAAAACCAAGAAAACCAAAAAATTCTTCACACTGTATGGCGTGATATTTCTGAACGAAAGAAAGCTGAAATAGAACTCCGGCAAAGTGAGGAAAGGTTTAAACGATTGTTTGAGGATTTAGGAAACGCTGTTTTTGTTACTAAAATTGGCGGAGCAGAAAAAGGGATGATTTTGGAAGTCAATCCCGCTGCTGAACAACAAACGGGCTATTCAAGGAAAGAATTATTGCAACTGAATATCATACATGATATTTTTGTTCCTGGTTCAGGTGAGATAAGTACGGAAGATTGGGATGCACTGCTTAAATCAGGGAAGCCAGTAACAACAATTGAGAAGAAAAGAAGAAAGGATGGAACAGAATTCTGGACCGAAGTAATTGTGACTCCAATTGAGTTTAAAGGAGAACAAGCTAGTTTATCTATTAATCACGATATTACAAAGCAAAGGCAATCGGAAAAAGCATTGAAGGAGAGTGAAGAGCATTTTCGAGCTATGTTTGAAAATACTTCCATTGGATTTTACCGAACTACTCCAGGTGGTAAAATAGAATATGCAAATCCGGCACTCATTTCTATGCTTGGATTTAAGAATTTTGATGAGTTAAGGCAGCATGATTTGGAAAAGCAAAGTTTTGATGTTGTTACTCCACGAAGTAAAATTCTCGACCTCATTAATCGAGATGGATATTTAAAAGGCTATGAATCTGTTTGGAAAGTTAATGACAACAAAGATATTTTTATTCGCGAAAACGCTACTGCCTATTTCGATCAGGAAGGGGAAGTAATGTATTATGAAGGTACAATTGAAGATATTACAGATAGTAAAAGGGCGGAACTTCTGTTAAAAGAATCAGAAGAGAAATACCGCATTTTGATCGAAAATATTCAGGAAGGTGTATTTCTTCTCGATGATGGAAAGCTAATTTTTGCAAATGATGCTTTTGCTGCTATTGTTGGTTATACAAATGAGGAGGTTTTGGGCCAGAATTTCCAAAAATTTATTGCGCCTGAAGATGTAAAAATGATAAAAGAGTACTATGCTAAGGGGATGAAAGGAGACCCAGGTTCTGTTGAATACGAATTTTGCGCTCTCCATAAAAATGGTAATCGACGTGTTTTTGTTAATATAGTAGTTGATACCATCAATTATGAAGGAAAAAAGGTTGTTCTGGGAACGGTAAAAGATATAAGTGAAACAAAGAGAATTCAAGAAGAGCTAGCTTTAAGAGAAAAATATTATCGGACACTTTTCGATTTATCGCCAAGCGGAATAGTTGTCATAAATAAGAATGGGATAATTCTTGATGTAAATAATTCGTTTTGTACGAATACAGGTTATACTTCCGACGAATTGAATAATGCAAATTTAAATATGCTGGTTCCAAAGGAACGACACCAGAAGATGAATAAGCATATTCGGAAAATTATGAATGGTGAAACGTTACGGCAGGAAGTAATAAATATATCAAAAGATGGATCAATCAGAAATGTAGAGCTTAATGAAACAAAAGTGCTACTTCCCGATGGACAAACGGGAATTTTATCCATTGCAAATGATATTACAGAACGAACGCGAGCAGCCAAAATACAAAGTGTAATTTATAAAATATCTTATGCCGTAAATCTTACTGATAATCTGGATGAATTAATCAGTATTATTCGACAGAGTTTGGGGAAGCTTATCGACACAACTAATTTCTTTGTTGCTACCTATGATGAAGTAACGGATACAATTAAGTTGCCTTATATTGTAGATGAAAAGGATTCCCATTCTTCATTTCCTGCTGGTAAAACGCTGACTGCCTACGTAATAAAAACAAAAAAACCGCTTCTGGCTACAAGAGAAGTTCTTGCTGCACTAGAATCAAGTGGAGAAATTGAAACAGTGGGAACAGGTTCTGAAATTTGGCTCGGAGTTCCGCTCATTGTAAAAGGCAGAGCAACAGGTGCAATTGTTGTACAAAGCTATACGGATGAGCATGCCTATGGTTTCCAGGATCTCGAAATGCTGGAATTTGTTTCTCATGCAATAAGCGTTTCAATTGAACGGAAGAAAACGGAGCAGGAATTGCTAAATGCACTTGAGAAAGCGACCGAATCGGATAAATTAAAATCAACATTTTTAGCAACTATGTCTCATGAATTGCGCACTCCTCTCAATGCCATTATCGGATTTTCCGAAATTATTGATCAAGATCTGTCCATAGATGATATTCTGGAATTTAACAAAACGATTAACAATAGTGGCATACATCTTTTAAATATCGTTGAAGATATTTTCGATATAAGTTTAATTGAGGCAGGTCAAATTAAAATTGCCAAAAAAGAAGAGAAGTTGCATGAAATTCTAGATGAGATAGATGAAATAGTTAGAGCTGAACAAAAAAGAACAGGCAAGAGTAATCTGGATCTCAAATTGATAATTCCTCCTGAAAGTATAGATTTACTCATCTTCACGGATGCATCAAAACTTAAGCAAATCCTGATAAATCTACTTAAGAATGCACTTAAGTTTACGAATGAAGGGCATGTGCACTTTGGGTATCAAATAGTAAGAAATCAAAATAAAAAGATACTTAAGTTTTATGTAGAAGATACGGGAATTGGTATTCCTGCGGATAAGTTGGAAATTATTTTCGATATTTTCAGGCAAGTAGAAGATTCTAACACGCGAATATATGGTGGAACCGGAATAGGATTGTCAATTTCAAAAAAAATAGCATCCCTTTTTGATGGGGATATATGGGTGGAATCAGAGCTAGGCAAGGGCTCTAAATTTTATTTTACCTTGCCTGATAGCATCATTGAAACTACTCCTTATGTGGAAAATGGAGCTTCAGATAAGGGAATTAACTATGCTAGAAAAACCATACTGATAGCTGAGGATGATGAAGCCAGTTATGCTCTTTTAGAAATTTCACTTCGTAAAATGAGTGTTAAAATAATTTGGGCAAAAGATGGAAAAGAAGCCGTCGATCTTTGTAAAAATAATTCACCTGATCTTATACTGATGGACATTAATATGCCTGAAATGGATGGTTATGAAGCTACCAGGCAGATAAGAAAATTCATTCCAGATATTCCAATCATCGCTCAAACAGCTTTTGCTATGGTTGGTGATAGGGAATTGGCAATTAAAGCAGGTTGTGACGATTATATTTCAAAACCAATCAAAAAAGAAGAGTTAATGCAGCTTATCGATTTGTATATCAATAAATTACGAGGCTAATAAATTTTTATTAATGGGATATTAAGAATTCCCTGTTTTTAAAAAACCGCAATAACTATTACACATATAAAATTAGAATGACAAAAATGTCTTCATGAATTTTAGCCTTTA
>CAYPOW010000265.1:3536-4730 GCA_964412145.1 uncultured Draconibacterium sp. | reverse complement strand
TTTGTTTTAGGAGACAATGGTAGAGCGAAAGCCTTCCAAGCTTTAGGTGGTAAGTTCCTCCATATGAGTCCCTTTGGGAGAGTCTCGTCTCCCGCTCAATTGAAGCCTTCAGGAATTATCTTGGAAGTTTTTGTTTTTTGGTTTGAACATGATACTTTTCAAACCTTGCAATGGTTGCAATGATTCATTTTCGACAGATCCTGCACTTCGTACAGGGCTATATAATTTAACTACTTACAGGATTTTATTCAAATTGATAGCTTATGATTTCTATTCTGAATAGCTGATTAAACTACTTTTTAAAAATGACTTATTGATTCTGCTCTTATTAATGATTATCTTTGTTTATCAGTGCGTATCGATAATTGGCCAGAGAATAGATAGTTAATTTGTATCATTTTTTGTTATCTGGGCAGTTATAGAAAGAAAAATAAATTATTCGTAGTTATTAAAATAGAGATGTAATGCGGAAAAATTATTCCTCTTTTTATTCAAATTACTGTTTCATTTATGCCGGAGCAAAGGGCAAAACACACTCATCCCATTTTTCTAATTTTTACTATCTCAGTTTATTTCTATCTACATTTCTTGAGGCAGATAATTCAATTTACTATATAGAGAGGAAAAGTTGAATAAATCGTGGGTACTAAAAGGGTAGATCAGTAATAACATATAATCAGCTGGTTATGAGCGATTCATATTAATCTTCCATTCTAGAAGTCGTATAGAATGCGTGCTTCTTAAAGAAGCTGCGAATTGCTGTTAATGAAATAAGCTTTTCTGATATGTATTGAATGATAGATTAACATAAATAATAGTGGATAAAAACATGAAATAGCCATGATTTTGGAAACGCCAAACGAAAATAATCCATATTTCCGATCATGGCCTATTCCATCTGGCCTTTAAAAAAACAAATTATTAGCAGATGAAAAAAATTATGATTATGCTCTCGTTTATTGGTCTTCTGTTATGCGATATTGCAGTGGCACAGCAAGGCACAGGCGAATCGGCCTCTGGATTTCTGACCTCTCTGCCACCAACTGCTCCGATGCTGTACAGCCCTGCCAATGAAGTTAACAATCTTCCAGACACAGTCATTTTGATCTGGATTTCACAAGACCACGTAGCTTCATATACTCTACAAATTTCGAAGTCATCCGTTTTTTCAACATTGCTTATTGATCAAACCAG
>CAYPOW010000265.1:3324-3436 GCA_964412145.1 uncultured Draconibacterium sp. | reverse complement strand
CTCTACAAATTTCGAAGTCATCCGTTTTTTCAACATTGCTTATTGATCAAACCAGTCTGACCGATACTGTATTTTCACCAACAGGACTTGAGAATAATACCACTTACTATTG
>CAYPOW010000265.1:0-3224 GCA_964412145.1 uncultured Draconibacterium sp. | reverse complement strand
GGGATAGTGAGCCTTCATCTACATGGGAATTTACATGCATTGTAGCATTGCCTGAAATACCTGTACTTGCCGAACCTTTAAATGATGCATTAAATATTTCTATCAATACTGATTTGAAATGGAATACGGTCGCAACTGCTGATTTTTATACGCTACAGGTTTCGAAGGCATCCGATTTTTCAACATTGCTTATTGATCAAAGCAACTTGACCGATACTGTATTTTCACCAACAGGACTTGAGAATAATACCACTTACTATTGGCGAGTCAGCGCATCCAATGTTGCAGGGGATAGTGAGCCTTCATCTACATGGGAATTTACATGCATTGTAGCATTGCCTGATATACCTGTACTTGCCGAACCTTTAAATGATGCAGTAAATATCCCTATCCATACTGATTTGAAATGGAATACGGTCGCAACTGCTGATTATTATAAACTACAGGTTTCGAAGTCATCCGATTTTTCAATAGTGCTTATTGATCAAACCAGCTTGACCGATACTGTATTTTCACCAACAGGACTTGAGAATAACACCACATATTACTGGCATGCATGTGCTTCAAATGATGCGGGTGATGGTTTATTCTCAAATGTTTGGAATTTTAGCACTTCTTTGTCTACGGATGTTTCCACAATCGATTCCTTGCCCAACAACTATATACTTCTGCAAGCCTATCCGAATTCGTTTAATTCAATAACAACTTTCAAATATAATCTGCCGGAAAAAGCACATGTTTCACTCGTTATCTATAACAATATTGGCCAAAAAGTTGTTGAACTTATGTCGGACGACCAGCAAGCAGGGGAATATAAGCTTATATGGAATGGGTTGGACTATAGAGGAATACCAGTAAAAAGCGGCTTGTATTTATGCCATTTTAAATCTGGTAACAACTCTTTCACACAAAAGATACTATTAAAACGCAAAATGTGAATATTTAAAATAATTACATAATGTTAAAAGATAGATTTATGAAACTTTATATATCAGGAATTCTGCTTGTCGTCGCAAGCGCTCTTTTAGCCCAAACACCTGTGGTTGAAAATGTGCGCTTTGAGCAGCGTACAGACGGCTCTCTGTGGGTAGATATCTATTATGACTTAATCAGTCCCGGGGAGCTTTTGCTTGATATAGATATTGAAGCATCTGACGATAATGGAACATCTTGGACTTTACCCTGTGCAAGCCTGACCGGCGATATAGGTGAAGGTATAACTCAAGGAACAAATAAACATGTAATTTGGGATTTTTACACAGACAATCCGGACACCAGTGGCTATGGATATCGTTTACGTGTAAATGCTAATTTAAATATATGTGGCCAAACCATTATTGAAGACTATACACTTACTGAAGACATATTTTGTACTCGTCCTGATAATGTGGGTTATGCCTGTGCATTGAAAATTGGTGCGTCAAATATTACGCTAGACCTTAATGGACATACAATCTCAGGTGATTTGAGTAACGGTCATATTGAAGGTATACTTGTCGAAAATTATGATGGAATAATTATCAAAAATGGGACGGTAGAAAACTTTGGAATTGAGATAGTGATGAGTAAATCGAACAACACTATTATTGAAAATATGAGGGTTCAAAATCTTGTTAGCGATGATCCGATTAACTTTTTTAATGGAATTGTAATAGGAGAAAGTCAGAATGTGATTATTCGGGATTGTTATATTGAACTCCTTCCTGTAATGCATAACGAGGAGATTGTAATGGCAAATAGTACTTTTACCGTAGACAATTGTGAGTTTAAGGGTGGAAGCGTGGGAGTTAATTTTGCCGGGGAAGGACCGAGTAATGGGATAGTTAAAAATAGCACATTTAACGGTGTTGGTGCTGGCATCCTCTTTCAATACAGTTCCGATGGGCAGATAATAGACAATGTTTTTTTAGAAAATGGGACGGGCATTATGGCTGACCCGGAACATTTAAGTGATGTGAAAGGATTGACAATCGAAGGGAACGAAATTAAGTATGGTGGCACCGGTATATTGTTCTTTGGAACAATTGAATCAAGCATTACAAACAACATCATTAAAAACAACGGGCATAGAGGAATTATTTTGAGACCACAAATGGGATGTCCTGACGATGGTCCTTATGATAATTGCTTTTTTTCAACCGGAAATGTAATTTCAGATAATGAGGTTATTGAGAATGGAATTGACCTCGTCCATCTTGAACCTTGTATTGGAAATACATGGGAAAGGAACATATGTGAATCAAAATATGGAGATGAAATTCCGGAATGTACAGCTAGTATCTATTCAACAGCCCGGGAAGGCTTAAGCTCTGTTGACTCTGCAGCTTGGCTAATTGCGGAAGATGCTCAGTTGGTACAAGTCTCTTCCTTGTTTTGTGATACTATTGGAAAAGCATTAACCTGGGCTTATGTTTACAGATCTGACAGCATGCAAATTAGTCATGTTTTCGATTACAGAAGTGGCAAGGTTATAGATCAGGGTTCTGTTTCCTCCACATGGTTCGAAAACAATTGGCCCATACCAGAATTATGGATTGACAGCGATTCGGCCATGCTTATTGCAGATAGTAAAGGCGGGAAGGAATTTAAGGAGGCATTTGAAATTACGAATATTGAAATAAACATGGACCGGCCATTCGAAGAAACGTTCATTTGGAGTGTCCGCTACTTTTCGCAGGACACTAGTTTTGTCACATCATTTGATGCCTCTATTGCAGCACCTGTTGAACCTCCTGTATTGACCATTACAGAAGACTTTACTCTAACCGAAGACATAATGTATACTCGTCCTGATAATGTGGGTTATGCCTGTGCTATCAAAATCGGTGCGCCAAATATTATATTGGAACGATGTTATTGCAGGAGAAAATACTTATTAAAAAGAGGCAGCCCCTTCAATAATCAATAACTGGAGAGGGCTTCGCAGTTCCTCTTCAAAGCTCCGAAGGAATGCCAATGGCAGAGTCCTACGGACATTGCATTCGGAATGACAGATACGCGTTAGATGTGACATTGCTCGATGTGACCTTGCTCGATATGACAGGAAAACGTCATTTCGACGGAGCGCAGCGAAGGAGAAATCCTTTTTACTTTAGGAGATTCTTCTCCAAAGGAGTCCTACGAACATTGCATTCGGAATGACAGCTACACTCAAAGTGATAAAACCCATAAAAAAACCGATAATAAAACAAGTCTATTATCGGTTATCTATTTGTAAATAAATG
>CAYPOW010000264.1:0-4771 GCA_964412145.1 uncultured Draconibacterium sp. | reverse complement strand
TATGCATTTTACCATTCAAAAAATTGACTTGAATATCCAGCTTGCTATTTATTTGCTTGCCAAAAGATGCGCCTACGGCCCAACTGTAAGGCTTTTCGCGCAATGTTGATAGCATCATTGTTCCTCCGGCATTTAATCCAAAATACCAATTATCAAGTAAGCCATTGCTTTTTTGGGAGGCATCATTATTTGTACCATAAAAGTTATTTCCGCTAGTGCTATTATTAGTCTGCGCATAGCTTAGTGTAGATAGACCTACTATACTAAATAAAAAAATAAGCTTCCGAATTTTATATATCATTCTATTTTGATTTCTTATTATTGAATCCATATACTTGAAGTTTTATAACAGAATTCCATTTTGTGAATTTACTGCTAATAAATACGAAGGTTAGGACTGTGTAAAGAAAAAAATAAACATTGAATTGTTAACAACCAATTGAATACTTAACAACCCCCTAATGACCCATTTACTTATTAAATTTTGTTTTATTTGGACATTAGCCCTCAAAATGGACTTTTACTAACGAGTTATTATTCAGATCTATTTTTACATATTTACATTTATAAAGTGTTGATTTTTAATATTTTATAAAAATACTTAAATATGTTTATTTTAACTTAATTCTCAAATAAAGAAAAAAACAAATTCCCCTAATTCAAGGAAGCTAATACATAATTTAAGTAAATTGCGAATGAAATTTTACCAATAAAACCAGAAATTATGAGGAAACTA
This sequence comes from uncultured Draconibacterium sp., assembly GCA_964412145.1. Taxonomy (GTDB): domain Bacteria; phylum Bacteroidota; class Bacteroidia; order Bacteroidales; family UBA12170; genus UBA12170. The sequence goes on along the minus strand of CAYPOW010000264.1, from coordinate 4,035 downwards.
AACACTTCCATGCTGAAATCGAGCTATTCCATAGCAACTGCAATTTCTGCTATCATCATTATTCTGCTGGGACTTCTCGCTTTTTCAGGCTGGATTTTTGATTTTTATATCCTTGCAAGCTTCAACTCAAAATACGTCTCATTGGCTCCGGCGTCTGCCATTTTTGCTATTTCCTTTGGATTAATTTTTGTTTATCTTATTTATAATCAGCACGATATAAAAAAGAAAACATTACTTGTTATATTTCTTAGCATTTTATCAATTTATGCATTTGAACGGTTTCTGGAACATTTCGATCGTTTGAATATTGGTATGATTGATTTATTATTTCCAGATTCTTTAAAATTTGGAAATCTTTCGGTTAATCGTATGTCACCCTATAGTGGATTACTGTTTTTTATAAGCGGTCTTGGCATTTTCATTAAAATTAAATTTAATGAAAAATATAAAGTCGAAAATTTGATTGGCTTTATGGGTGTCTTTCTGGCATTTGCAGGTTTTATTGCAACCCTTGGCTATTTATTCGGAACTCCTCTGCTTTATGCTGGCAAATTCGTGCCATTATCTTTTCCCTCAGCAATCATTTTTCTATTTCTCGGAATTGGTCTGATTTCATTAGCTGGTGAAAAAAGTATTCTTTTACGAAATTTCTCGGGCAATTCTGCAAGCGCTAAGGTGTTACGACTTGTTATTCCAATCATATTTACAGCCATACTTTTAGATGGTCTTCTTAATCACAAACTTAATCAAATGTCTATAAATCAGGCATTACCGATCGTTATATCAACTATTATTTTCATAATAATTACGACTTTTTTACTTATTCGATTAACGAAAAAAATATTCAAACGCGCAAGGGAAGTAGAAATTGAAAAGCAAAACGCGCTCATTGCACTAAAGAAATCGGAACAATTTAATCGGCGATTAACCGAGCATTCTCCTTTTGGAATTCTTTATGTAGATGCTTTTGGAAAGATAATGTATGAGAATCCGGCATTAGCCGCTATGTTAGGTACTCCACATAGTACACCGTCGCCTGTACTAGGTAAAATAATCTGGGAATTACCAACCATAAAAAATGCAATTGAAGCTACGGCAATCCAAAAAGTAATTGACGGTCAAAATATTTCAAATGAAATAATTCATTATCAATCACTTATGAATATTGAAAAAGATTTGGAAATTAATACGGTTCCAATGCTGGATAATGCTGAAGCTCTAGAAGGTACACTGATAATTATTACGGATATAACTGAAAGAAAACAAGCTGATGAGCAGATAATTCAGAGCGAAAAACGTGCTATATTACAACGCAAAGGAATATCTCAACTCATTATGGATCCGTCTTTTGTAGAAGTTGATTTCCCTAATGCACTTAGACGTACTTCAGAAATTATATCCGAAACATTAGGCGTTGAGAGAGCAAGTATCTGGCAATTAAACGATGACCATTCAGAATTAAAATGTGTTTCATTGTATGATGTTGCTCATAAATCGCATACTTCCGGTGCCATCCTTAAACCAGATGTTTTCCCTGCTTATTTCAAAGCCATTATTAAAGAAAACAGAATCTATGCAGAGGATGTTCAGAACGATCCACGCACCTGCGAATTAACTGAATCATACTTGAAGCCCTTGGGAATTACTTCTATGTTGGATGGAGGCATAATCATTGAAGGTGAAATAGTTGGTGTTATTTGTTGTGAACATATTGGACCTAAAAGAAAATGGCATTCTGACGAAGAATCTTTTGTCAGTTCAATTTCGGCTATCGTTGGGCAGCTTTTCGTAAACTCCGATCGCAATCAGGCTGAAAAAGAACTTCTGGAAAGCGAACAGAAATATACTGATTTATTTGAAAAATCTAAGGATGGTAACTTAATTCTTACAGCTGATCAGTTTATTGGATGTAATCAGGCCTGCCTTGATATGTTGCGTTGCAAAAATAAGGAAAAACTACTTGGCATGCACCCTTCAGAAATATCACCTGAATTTCAGCCTGATGGAAAATCTTCTTTTGAAAAGGCCAATGAAATGATGAATATCGCTTTAAAAAAAGGCAGCCACCGTTTCGAATGGATGCATAAAAGGATGAATGGAGAAGTTCTTCCGGCAGAGGTGTCGTTGACTACTTTGAATAGTGAGCAGAAAATCATTCATTCAGTCGTACGCGATATTAGCAATCAAAAGCAGGCGGAACTTGAGCGAAAAGTACTTTCAGAGATTACACATGGCGTTACGACTACGGCAAATCTTGAAGAATTGTTAAGCCTGATAAACACTTCTTTAAGCACGGTTATCTATGCCAAAAATTGTTTCTTTGCACTTTATAATGATGAAACAGGGCTCTATAGTTTTCCATACTTCATAGATAAATACGATTCATGGCCAGAAAAATTGGCTATGGATAAAAGCTGTACACATTACGTTTTCCGGAAACAAAAATCGATGATAATTCCAATCGAAATGCTTGAAGAACTGGAAAAGCAAAACGAAGTTGAATTGGTCGGTTCTCCCTCTCCATCATGGATTGGGGTGCCTTTGCAAACTGATTCTGGCGTAATCGGTGTATTGGTGCTTCAACATTATGAAAAAGAAAATGCCTATACAGAAAATCATCTTCGTTTTCTCGACTCGATCGCCAGTCAGGTAGCAAACGTCATTCAGCGAAAAAGAGCTGAGGAAGAACTTGAAAAATCAGTTTCTTTATTAAATGCAGCGCTCGAATCCACTGCAGATGGCATACTCGTAGTAGATAAAAACGGGGAAATCTCAAATTTTAATCAACGTTTTATTGATCTTTGGCAGATTCCACCCTCTGTAATTGAAACACACGATGATGATATATTATTATCTTTTGTCCTCGATCAGCTAGTAGATCCTGATATTTTTCTAAATAAAGTCAAGTATTTATATTTGAATGATGAGGAAACTTCTTTTGATATACTCGAATACAAAGACGGGCGAATATTTGAACGCTTTTCTCAGGCCCAAAGAATAGATAGAAAGGTTGTAGGACGTGTATGGAGCTTTCATGACATTACAGAAATCAAGCAAAAAGAAAAAGAATTAAAAGAAAGCGAAGAAAAATTCAAAACTTTCTTTGAAAAATCACCTATTGGAATTGAAATTTATGATGAAAAAGGCATTCAATTAGGGGCAAATATGGCATCTTTAAATATGTTTGGCATTGAAGATATCAGTCAGGTGATCGGATTCAATCTATTTGAAGGTATAAGTTTAAGTAGTGAAAATAAAGAAAATTTAAAAAATGGAGCGCCAATTGAATATATTGCTTCATTTGATTTTGATAAAATTGCAGGACTTAAACAATACAAATCAAAGAGAAAAGGTAAAGCAGAAATGCACTATACGATTACTCCTTTAAAACCAACCGATTTATCAACTGTTACAGGATATCTTTTACTTGTGCAGGATATAACGGAGAGAAAGAAAGCGGTAGAAGCACTTCAAAAAAGCGAAGAGCGCTTTCGCAGTATTTTTGAAAATTCCACTTTAGGTATTTACCGCACTTCCCCTGAGGGTGAAATTCTACTCGCCAATCCAGCACTAATAACAATGCTTGAATACAATAATTTTGAAGAATTAATAAAACGCGATTTGGAAAAAGATTATTACGGCCCTGATTATCAGCGTTCTGATTTCCGATTCCAGATTGAAAAGGAAGGTGTTATTAAAGGACTAGAATCACAATGGAAAAGAAAAGACAATAGCATAATTCATGTTAGAGAGAGTGCCAAAGCTTTCCGCGATCATAATGGTCAAATACTTTTCTATGAAGGAATTGTTGAAGATATTACTGAAATAAAGCAGGCGATGAAAACCCTTAAGGAGAGTGAAGTGAGATTGAAAGAGCTGAACGCTACCAAAGATAAATTCTTTTCAATTATCGCACACGACCTCAAGAGTCCGTTTAACAGTATTGTTGGATTTAGTAATCTTTTACTTGAACAGATTCGTTCAAAAGATTATGAAGGCATAGAAAAATATTCAACAATTATCCAACATTCTTCA
>CAYPOW010000263.1:2719-4782 GCA_964412145.1 uncultured Draconibacterium sp. | reverse complement strand
TTGAACGTGATATTTAATTTTCTTTTTTAAAAATTTACCTTGCAACGGTCTTAAACCCTGACTTTTTAAATGAAGAAGAGAAACGCGCCCGGATAAACTCCATTCATAACGAGCTTAAACAATCGGGAGGGTGGCACGAAGATTTGGCACGCCTTTTTAAAATGAAACAAGCAGACATTTGGCCTATGGTTAAACTTTTTTTGGATGAACTCAAAGCCAAGGATGACTTTTATAAACCTTTACGTGATATCAGAAGCCATTGCGTAAGCTGGATAAGGAAATACAAGCCCCCCATGGCAAAAACTTAAAAAAATATGAATAACGTACCTGGTAAAATACCACCACAAGCAATTGATTTAGAAGAGGCTGTCTTGGGATCGCTAATACTGGAAGAAAAAACCTTTCAAGATATTTCGGATATCATAAGCCCGGAAAGCTTTTATGTAAAAAATAATAAAACAATTGCCCTGGCAATTTGGGAAATGGCCGCCCAAAACCAAAATATTGATTTACTTACTATTTCCAATAAGCTTAAAACAATGAGCAAGCTTGATGAGGTAGGAGGAGCCTATAAATTAAGCCAATTGTGTAGCTCAATAGGCAGTACAGCACATATTGAGGAACATGCCCGAATAATTCAGGAAAAATACTTAGCACGTGAAATGATACGCATAAGCTCAGTTATTCAGGCCAAAGCGTATAACGATACTACTGATGTGTTTGAGCTAATGGCTAATGCAGTGGAAGCCTTTTCAAAATTAAGCGGCTTTAATAGTAATAACATTCACCATATTTCAGAAGGATTTGAGAAAATCACAGCTCAGATTGATAAGAACATAAACAACCCGAACCATTTATCAGGCATTCCAAGCGGCCTTGATGAATGGGACAAGTTTTCAAGTGGATTTCAGCCCGGCGAATTATACATTATTGCAGGCGAAAGCTCGAACGGAAAAACGGCACTTGCTTTAAAAGTTGTGGCATTTGCCGCCTTGCTAAAATACAAATGTGCTGTTTATAGTCGTGAAATGAGCTTGCAGCAGCTTTCTGCACGTATTTTGTCAAGTCAGATTGAAGTCAGCTCAAAAGCAATACAGTATTACAAACTTAATGAAATGCAAATTGACCGCGTTCAGCGCGGAATTAAAGAACTGGAAAAAGCACCCATCTACATTGACGAAATGACCTCATCAAAATATGATTACCTGGAAAGATCAATTCGTATAATGGTACTTCATGAAGGCATTCAATTAGTCGTTATTGACTACCTTCAATTAATAACGCCAAATGATTCACGCAAAAACAAAGTTGATGCCATAGCCGACATATCAAACAGTCTTAAAAACCTTGCTTTACAATTAAAAGTGCCTATTATCTTAGTTAGTCAGCTTAGCCGCGATAAAATGAACCCGGAACCAACGTTATCACGATTAAAAGGATCGGGCGACATTGAGAACGCCGCTGATGTTGTATGGCTTTTATGGCAGCCCGCGCGTTATGGTCGCCTTGATTTTGAATGTAAAAGTAAAAACTATGGAGCTGAAGGCTTAGTTCATAACATAATTGCAAAAGGCCGAAATATTGGAATCACAGAATTTGTTACTCACTTTGAAGGCCAATACACGCGCTTTAAGAATTATGAAGCTACAAACCAGCCTATAAATTCAAATCCGTATTGAGATGAAAAAACAAAAGAAAGATTTTGAACTTCTTACGATGCCAACAAAGGATAATGCAGAATGCGTCAATTTTGAAGCCTGTGAGCTTATTGATTGGCCGCCAAAGGATAATGCAGAATGCGTCAATTTTGAAGCCTGTGAGCTTATTGATTGGCCGCCAAAGGATAATGCAGAATGCGTCAATTTTGAAGCCTGTGAGCTTATTGATTGGCCGCCAAAGGATAATGCAGAATGCGTCAATTTTGAAGCCTGTGAGCTTATTGATTGGCCGCCAAAGGATAATGCAGAATGCGTCAATTTTGAAGCCTGTGAGCTTATTGATTGGCCGCCAAAGGATAATGCAGAATGCGTCAATTTTGAAGCCTGTGAGCTTATTGATTGGCC
>CAYPOW010000263.1:0-2619 GCA_964412145.1 uncultured Draconibacterium sp. | reverse complement strand
CAAAGGATAATGCAGAATGCGTCAATTTTGAAGCCTGTGAGCTTATTGATTGGCCTTAGATATCAAAATAAATGAATTAGTATAAATTTAAAATAAGAGTATTATGAAAACAGAATTAAACATTGCACAATTAATTAAAAATTTCAGTCAAGAACAAGATTCAATAGAAAAAGAAAAAAAATGGCACGTAATTATGAAGCGTTTTTTTCTATGGCTAGAGAACAATGGGCATAACTGGAAAGAGCTTGGAATTTCACATATCATCAAGTACAAAAGATATCTTTATGCTAACTATGATACTAAAGTAGAAATAAGGCTTCACATTGTTGTAATTAAAATATTTTCGGAATGGATTGAACAAAATGAAATTTACCCAAACGTTGCTAGAGGTATTAAAATTCCTAAAGTCCCAGGACGGATAACAGAGGATGAAATTCAAGCCTTAGAATATCAAGATAAAATTATAGATCGAGCTATTAATTATAGAGCGAACTATTAACTTTTAAAAGTATTAAAACAAATCCAAATGAAAACCCAGCTTGATATTTCAGAACTTTTAGAGAACTTTCGTGATGACCTGGACGTGATGAATTCCACACGTGAACAATATTACACTACTGTTCGTTTATTCTTCAAGTGGATTATTCAAAATGGGTATAACTGGAGAGAATTAGGTATTTCCCATATTATCAAATATAAAAATTTTCATTATGATGCCGGGACTAGTGAATATACAATTCGCACTTACCTGGTTACAATCAAAATATTCTTTAAGTGGATCGCTAAAAATGGTATTTACTCAAACATTTCAGAAGGAATAAAACTACCAAAGCTTCCAAAGCATTACAGCAAAAAACCACTTTCAGAGGATCAAGTACACAGTTTAATGTTAAGCATTGACAAAAGTACTCAGCTTGGATTACGTGATTATGCTTTTATTTCTCTCTTAATTGTAACCGGATTACGCTCAATAAGTGTTGAGCAGATGGATATAGGAGACATAAAAGACCGTAACGGTACATTGATTGTATGGTACAAAAATAAAGGTAGTCGCCATAAAGATAGATTCAAACCTTTAACAAACAAATGTACTGATGCTATAAACGACTATTTACTAACTAGACCAGGCTTTAAGAATCATTGGCCGCTGTTTGTCTCTCATTCAATTTCCTCAAAAGGAAAAAGGCTTAGCCGCCGTTCAATGCGTGATGCTTTCAATAAACACTTAAAAGCTATTGACATAAAAGAAAAACAGATCACCTTGCATAGTCTTCGCCACACTCATGGAGTAATTTCCACAATGAAATTAGGAGCTTATGAAACACAGCTAAGTTTAGACCATAGAAGCGAGCAAACTACACGGATATACAATCAGTCTGCAGATGAAGAATTAAGGCTTCAAAATCGTTCAGGAAAGGTACTGGATGCCATTCTTTAAAACTGATGCTTTTTATCTTGTACTTCCCTATTCTTAACATATATGGAACTAAGGAAAACACAAACGAAAACCGCTGAAAATTCCATAGTTAAGTAAAATGTAATCAAGCACTTATAAGCTTGAAAATATCCACAAACACACACGCTTTCAGTTAGTTAGGGAAGGGGGGTAAAATCACAAAACGGATTCCGATTAATAATCGGTTGCTTAATAGGAATTCCACACGTGCAAAATTGCGGGTTTTATGACATTAAATAATAAAAAGAGAATAAAAAGAATGGAACATTGTTCCATTCTTTTTATTCAAATCCCGATTGATATTGCACCCATAGTTTTTGAACAAGTAAAAAAAGCAGCATTTGCCGCCTTTTTAAAATAAATAAGACATGGCAAAAAATCTCGCATCGCTCACCCTAATGTTAGGAGCCGATATTAAAGGCTTCCAAACCAATATGCGTAAGGCTTCCAGTGAACTTCAAAAGGTAGGTAAAAAAATGCAAGGCATTGGAAAATCGATGTCGATGTACGTTACTGCTCCCATTATGGCGATGGGTGGCGCTGCCGTTATTGCTTTTGATAAACAGGCACAAGCCGAGGCCAGATTAGCCGCTCAGCTAAGTGTAAATGGCAAAGCTGTGGAAGTTACAATGGACAAATACAAAGCCTTTGCCGCTTCGCTTCAAAAAATATCCACTGTAGGCGATGAAGCCACGCTGGAATTGATGCAGCTTTCCGAATCGATGGGCTCGCCGAATACAATTGAAGCCACAAAAAATGCCATTGGATTATCAAAGGCTTTAGGTATCGATTTAAAATCTGCTTTAAAAATGGTGGTGCTCGCCCAAAATGGCGAATATACAATGCTTAACCGCTATGTGCCACTATTAAGAAAAGCAACCACCGAAACCGAAAAGGCTGCTATTGTTTCAAAATTATATGCCGGAGGATTAGCGATTGCCAAGGCCGAAGCTGTTACTGGTTTAGGACCAATGAAACAACTCACTAATTCTTTGGGTGATTTAATGGAAAGTTTTGGTAAAATTATTTCCGAAGCCATCCAGCCTTTTGTTTACAAGCTTAAAGGAGTCATTGAAAAATTTAACGAGCTATCGTCTTCCACAAAAAAAATTATTGTTTTAGTAGCTAGTATTGCGGCCGCCATTGGCCCCGTTTTACTAATA
>CAYPOW010000262.1:0-4788 GCA_964412145.1 uncultured Draconibacterium sp. | reverse complement strand
TTCCACTTATTGTGTTATTATTGGGTGAATAGATTACTACCCTAGCAATTCCAGGAGTTGGTGCGCTTACAGTTAACAAATGGTCAGCTCCACGATCACTTAGAGAATGTCCTGTCTGCAAGCTCAGTGCATCTTTATTAAAGTTAAGATCAAATTGAAGTGCCGCAATTGCATCAACATTTTCCAAGGATACAATTAGTTCAAAATCTGTTTTATTACCTACTTCGCTAGAAGCGATACTGAGGGTGTTCTGTGCTAAGTTTTGTTGTACAAAAATAAGCAAGAACCCCACGATTAATGTTAGGGATCGTTTCATTAGTTCTTGCTTATAATTATTTTCTTCACTTCACGTTTTTTTATTTCCCCGCTTCTAAGCACATCCATTACCATTAAGTAAATTCCATCTTTTAGATGACCAAGATTTAATGTAGCTGTGGCCTGGCCTTGTGTATTTTTAAAGGCATCACCAACCCAAAGTTGTTCTCCTTTTAAACTATAAATCTGAATAAGCACTTTGTCCATTTGCTCAGGAATATAGTATTGAAGATTAAACATACCATTGGAAGGATTAGGGGACAACTTGATGAGCTCTGCCTGATCCGTTTGCATAGGTGCGTCTATACCGAGTAGCTCTCCACTATCTTTAAAAATAGGAGTGAGTTTAAGCCCTTCTGGTGTTCCAACTGCAGCTCTGCTTATATCAAGCGTTGCTTCTTCAGAAGTTCTGGAGAGTAATTTTGTTTTACCTGGAACAATTTTTAATCCTGTAAAACTATACATCATCAGTATTTTTTGTTCGTCTTGTGTATAATTCAGCCACTCAAATTTAGGAAGTGCTTCTGAAAGCGTATAGCCAAAATCCTTTTCAAAAGCAAGTTGAAGACCTGCGATCGACTCTTTGGATTCCACATATAAATCATTACCTTCCCAATAGAAAAGTGCTTCTCCTATTGGAAAGTTTGAAATGTATTGAATTGCCTGATTGGAGGTAGCTATTCTTTTGGTTGTAGGATGTAATATGATATCTACCGTACCTACTATATCCAATACATTAATATAGGTATCTGCATTCACATCTGCTGCTTTAAAAATAAAGGGTGTAGGATTGTTACCCAGAATATAATCAACACTCTGAACTAAATCCATTACATCTACGCTAAAGTCCCCATTGCTATCCCCAAGCTTAGATGTAAGAGGAGAAGCTGCAACCGTTTTTGAAAAATCAGTTTCGTCAAAACTGGTACGAAGAATTTTGTATTGATAATAGTACCGCTTAGCTTCTTCCACATTATAGTCTACAAATTGAGCATCGTTTATTAAAACGGTATTTAGCTTTGTAGTATCTGAGAAAGTACTGTCTGTAATAGCTTGAAAACGATACATATTATAACCCAATACATCTGCCAATAAAGTTTCATCAGGCACTTCCCAATCCAAAGCAATCATTCCCAAACCTGGAGTAGCCATAAAACCGGCCGAAGCAGAGCCTGCACTTTGAACATTCACATTAAAGCGTTCCGATTCTGGTACTAAATCAAATCCTTCGGTATCTTTACCATTAACTACTTTTATTCTATTTAATCCATTATTGGTTGTGAGTGTAATATTCTTATAAACCGAGTAAATCAATGAATCTGTACTCCAACTCCCGTTTTCATTTATAAAGACTTGATTATAAGGTTCTCTCACGCCCATGGTAACTGATGGTACAAATAGGGTATCCATTGGCCGATTAAAATAAACCTCAAATTTATGGGTACCAACACCCAAAGGATCCATTTCCTTAAATTCATCTTGCGCATCTTTACCATTGACAACAACTTTCCAAACACATGCATGTGCCAAATTCGACGGTTTTTGAAGGAAAGGAGAAAATTTAACTATAGCTAATTTTGAATCTTCCCAAAAATCATATATTTTATTTTTAATTTTTAATTCATCAACCGTTCCCCAGTATGTTTCGTAAGCAGTAATGGAATTTCCTTCCGGCGCTAAAAGGTATTTAAAATTACCTAATACATTGTTATAATCATAATAATCAACAACAGGTTCACCCGGCATAGGTAACATTTGCCATTTATTAAGAAAAGGCTTTTTGTAATCAATTTTAGAAAAATTACAATATTTCGAAACGTTAACTGAAGAAAAAGGCTCAAAGTTACTAGAGCATTTCAAATCATAAAAATTAGAATTGTTAATTTTACCGCCTCCCAATTTCCATTCAGAAATTTCAAAAAAAGAACAATCGGAAAAAGTCATCCCACCACCATTATTGGGTAGTGTAACATTGCCCAATATATTATTAAAAGAACAAAACGAAAAATTTCCACTACCCCAACCAAGAATACTTGAATAATAGCTAAATCCTCCAAAATTAAAATTTGTAAAGTTGGCATGCTTAAACAGCATTTTCCCTGGACCATAAAAACCAAAAGGACCCTCTATTATTACTTGATTATTTGATTCTCCATTACCAATTATACTACCTTCAAGCGTCACTGTTTTTTCAATTTTTAAATGCGTCCCAGGACCTAAAATCAAAACTCCATTTTGTGCAATTTTAAAACTATTGCTGACCAACCAAAATTTATCAGGAGTCAATCGCAATGTATCTTCCAAAACACCCTTTAACTCTGTACCATTTTCTACCCGAATGGTAATATTTTGCTTTGCCAAATATTCTTTTTTAAGCCCTTTCCAAGCTTCTAGAACAAATTGGATATTACGATCATGTATAACATTTGGTTGAATTTTAATTCGTAATTGATTTTTAGAATTGGTTAGTGTGGCATACTCCCCAATTGTTCCAATTAAGGCATCTCCGTTTTCGATTAATGCTGTAGAAATATCTTCAAACTCCTGAAATTTAACCCCAACAAAAACACTGTCAGTCTGTGCCCAAGTATTACGCACTTCAACATTTAATAAAATTGTTTCTCCTGCATCTGCTTTCCAATCCCGGTCACCATCTGCTAAAGTATCAGCTATTTGATAACCAATAATATTTAAAACAGGTGTTGGCACTACTTCTATCGCCTTCTCAAAATCAACATAGGAAGATGCGGTGTTAATCAAATTTCCAAATAGTAATTCTTTATTATCGTCTGGTTTTTGCTGTAAGTATAATGCAATACCACCCGCAACCAAAGGGCTTGCCATAGAAGTTCCAGTTAAAGTTCTATAGCCTCCATTTGGCACAGTGCTAATAATTCCATTTCCATCTGCTTTAACCTCATAGTTTAATAAATTGGAATACCCCGAAAAGACAGAGCCGTCCTGGTCAAAATTTGTATAGCCAAAAGGCGGTCTTGGAAAGTCTTCCACACCAATTACAAAGCTATAAGAACCAGGATAGGACGGATAGCCCCAACGAAGATCGGGACACTTAACTGGTCCAATACATAATGCATCATTTCCAGCTGAAGATACTAATACACTTGTTGCATATGCGTTTTCAAGAGCAAGCCTCATTGTAATGGATTCGGCATAGCTCCCAAAGCTCATATTTAGTATAGTAGCCCCGTTTTCAGAGGCATAAATAATACCTTCTGCAATGGTAGAGGCATTACCAACCCCATTACTTTGAAATACTTTTATCGGCATTAGCTTTACATTCCATGCAGCGCCCGCAATGCCAATACCATTACCACCAACAGCACCTGCTATACCTGCTACGTGTGTTCCGTGCATATTATCGTCTAATGGTGCATTATCTAGGTTGATAAAATCCCAACCTCTTATATCGTCTATATAGCCGTTGGCATCATCATCAAAACCTTCAACGCCATTTAATTCAGCTTCATTTATCCAAATATTATCTTTTAAGTCAGGATGTTCATAATCGGAACCCGTATCTAAAATACCTATTATCTGGCTACCATCTCCAGTTGTATACTTTTCCCAAACTTTGTCAATTTTGGTTGCTGTAATATTTGTTTGTTGGCTGTATAATGGATCGTTGGGGGGTGTATAATCTGCATTGGCTTTAGTTCTTTTACCAACCTCATCGCTTGTTATAATATCAGAATCAATAGTAAAGTCATTAACAGAGTAGTAATAGTTAGGTTCGGCATATCCCACTTCAGGGAGAGCCTGAAGCTGTTCTATATATTCCTGGACATTTATAGGTTCGTTGCTACCAGATTTTAAAGCTGGTAGAGTTAACTTATAAATATTATGCAAGCTTGGAATAACCATATCCCTTCCGTGAGGATCCTTTACCACCCTAACAGCTTTTAGCGTCTTCTCCTGTGGAAAAAGTTTCTCTAACTTGACAATATCAGCTGATTTTAAAATATTGTCAAAATTAATAATGCCCGTTGACTTCAATGAGGAAGCATCTTTAGAAACCTGAACATTATCAGCAAATTTTACCAAAACTTCGTTTGGAACATAATTGAATTGATCAGCTCTGGGATCGTATTTCTGCGCATATGAAATCTGGCAAGAAATTAAGAGAAGAAATAATAGCTTTTTCATTTTTTTTAATTTTTACTCATTTACAATCTTTGTTGTGTATACTTTTTGATCCTCAAAAATGGAAAGAAGATAAATACCCCTTTCGAAAGCAGATAAATCAACAGTCTCATTGAAATTATTTATCGTTTTGAATATTAACACTTTACCTGATAAATCCGAAATTTTTATTTTCCTGATTTTAGAAGTACCAAATACAAGGTTTAGTTTATCATTTGTTGGGTTCGGATAAATTAGCAATCCGTTCTCCTCCAGACCTTCAATTCCAACAGTGCTGTTTACTGTTACCTGAAAACTGCAATCGGTTTGATT
>CAYPOW010000261.1:2509-4794 GCA_964412145.1 uncultured Draconibacterium sp. | reverse complement strand
CTTTATTGAAAAGACGTAATTTAATGTCAGGATACCAATCGCTGTGCTTAATCCAGCTTCCACAATAATTGTTTAGGCGGTTCATTGTAAATCCATCGAAATCCCCGCTTTTTTTTACTTCTAAAATCGAATCTTTTAGTTCTTCAGAAAGAGCCTCATCGGCATCCAGCGAAAGAACAAAATCATTTTTAGCTAAAGTGAGTGCGTAATTTTTTTGTTCGATATGGCCTTCAAATGCATGAAAACTAAAATTAGCCCCATATATTTGGCAAATACTTTGTGTCATATCTAATGATCCAGAATCTACTACAATAATTTCATCAGCAATTCCTCCAACAGAAGCAAGGCAACGCTCAATATTGCGCTCTTCATTATATGTGATAATAACAACAGATAATTTGATCATTTGAAAAAGAATGTTTGCAAACTTAAGATTTATGATTCAGAATAGTAATACTTTTGCACGTTGTTAAGCAGATTAAATGTATACTTTTTGAAACAATGATAATTGTTATCCTCTAATTCAAAAAATTGCACTGTAAATATTGTGGATTAATTCCAATCTTGAAAATTTATATGGGAAAATTAAACATAAAAATAAAGCGGTATATAGGTCTATTTAAGACTGTTATTAATTGGAAAAATTATTTATTATTTAAAATAAACGGAACAAAAAAAAGCTTCACTTTTAACATAAAAAATTTCGGATTAATAGAAATTGAGAGAGATAAGTTGGGGCCATTTAAGGAGAGCTTCTTTGATAATATTTATTTTCGCCATATACCAAGTGCGATACTAACTAAAAACACTCAACCTGTAATCATTGATTTAGGCGCGAATGTGGGTTTTTTCTCCCTAGCTGCATTTTCAAAATTTCCTAAAGCTAAAATATTTTCAATTGAACCACATCCTTATTGTGTTCGCATGATGAAGGATTATCAGAATATTTTTAAAAGTTTTAATTGGAAAGTTTTTCAATTAGCAGTTAGTGACCAGGATGGTGAAATTAACCTTAACACAAGCACTGTTGATGGGTTTACAACAATGGCAAGTGTTTTTCAGAATGAAACAAAAGAAGAGACATTTATTGCGAAATCAGTAAAATTAGATTCATTTATTTTTGATAAGGGATTAACAAATATTGATTTTATTAAAATTGATGTAGAAGGATCTGAGTACCCAATTCTTTATGGACTACCCGTGGAGGTGTTCGAAAAGATAAATTCTTTATGTATTGAAACTCATCGTAGTGAAGAGAAAAAACAAAACACTGACTTTCTTAATAATTACCTTACAAAACTGGGATATACTACCAAAGTGCTTAACGAAGACCAAAAAACAGGTTATATTTGGGCATGGAAACTTGCTTGAAAAGCGAATTCAAAATGTAAAAATCATCAATTTTTCTCTTGATGTGTTGGCCTGAATATAATATTACATGCGGGCTTAAATGATTTAATTCTCCTGATTTTTCTTAATTTTGTGGCTTACAGATACTGTACTATGACTCTAAAACTTCATTTATATACACACCGACTTATTTTACTGGCCATTTTTATAGGCCTGTTTTCAACTTCAATTAAAGCGCAATTTTATGCTGGTGGTCAGAGTCCTGGAGGCTTAAAATGGAAGCAAATAAACAGCCCGTATTTTCAGATCATATTTCCTGAGGGATTTGAAAATCAGGCAAATCACACAGCTAATATGCTGGAATATGCAAGAATATTAGATGGGAAAACACTAAATAATTATCCCCCAAAAATATCAATCCTGCTTCATAATAGAACAGTTGTTAGCAATGCTGAAGTTGGTTGGGCGCCTCGAAGAATAGAAATGTTTACACAGCCACCTCAAGATTCTTATGCGCAAGATTGGTTGCAACAATTGGCCTTGCACGAATATCGTCACGTTGTGCAAATTGATAAAATGCATCAGGGATTAACACGTGTATTATTTGCGATTTTTGGTGAGCAGGTTACGGCCGGTGTTTATGGCTTATTTGTGCCCTGGTGGTTTATCGAAGGTGATGCAGTGGTTACAGAAACAGCATTAAGCAAAACAGGCAGAGGCAGGCAACCCTTGTTTGAAATGGAATTGCGCGCTCAGCTTTTACAAAAAGGACCTTTTGCTTATGATAAAGCAGCTCATGGATCGTACAAAGAGTATACAACCAGTTATTATCATTTAGGTTATTATTTGGTTGGCTATGGACGAGCCAAATATGGTGTTGAATTATGGAATAATGCCTTAGATAATGTGGCTCGACAGCCGTATTCAATTACACC
>CAYPOW010000261.1:0-2409 GCA_964412145.1 uncultured Draconibacterium sp. | reverse complement strand
TAAGGCTACAAAAATAGTCGTAAGCGAATCTTCGGTAAATTCTGAGCATGGTCTGGCAATAATAGAATTGGCAGGCGGATTAAAAGAGCGATATTTTACAACCAAGACCAATGATTTTATCAGCTATCCAAGCTGGTCGGAAGATGAAAAAAGCATTATCGCTGTTAGTTTGAACGATCAAGGCAAAAGCCTGATAGAATTTGATGTTTCAACGGGTAATTATAAATATCTGCTTCCATTCAGCGGAATAGATATTAGTAAACCCGTATACTGGAATGACTATGTTTTGTATCAATCAGCTTATTCAGGAATTAGCAATATTTATGCGCTGCATTTGCCAAATAACAAAATTTATCAGGCTACTTCCTCTGCGTTCGGAGCGCATTCGCCCAGTCAAATGAATGATCAATTGACATATTCAGAATATACAGCTAATGGAAATCAAATAGCAATGGCTAATCTTGATGTAAATAACTGGAAATCAATCGAACATGTTAAAAACGATGCGTTTCAGTTGGCCGAAATTTTGCATCAGCAGGAAGATACTTTGTTTTCAAGCGAATTGATTCCACAAACGAAGTATGAGATTAAAAAATACAGCAAACTAGGCAATTTAATCAATCCGCACAGTTGGGGTCCGTTTTCATTTTCGATGGATACTTATGGATTGAAACCAGGGGTCTCTATTAGCTCTCAAAACAAACTTTCTACCTTTTCCATGAGTATGGGTTATGAATATGATATAAATTATCAGGAGGGGACTTATTTTGCAGATGCAACTTATTTAGGATGGTATCCTGCACTTAGTTTGCGCGGGGAATACGGTTATCGCGAAAGAAATTTCCACGACACTGAACGCGACAGCACTTTTCTGGTTGGTTTTAATGAGACAAATATTCGTACAAGTGTGTATGTGCCTTTATTTTTTACTTCAGGCAATTGGTATCAGCGCATTCAACCGCAGTTAATTTATGAGTATAAGCAAATTGATGTTTTAACTTCGGGTGTTCATCTTCATCGCAACAATTATAAAATAGTGGATTATTCCATTTCTTTTTCAAATTACCAAAGATCAGCCAAACAGGCCGTTTATCCAAAATGGGGACAGCATTTATCTTTTTTATACCGACAAACACCTTTTGAAAAAAGTGGTGATTTGTTTGCATTCAGCTCTTTGTTTTATTTTCCCGGGATAATAAAACACCAGGGTTTACGTGTTTATCTTGCTTATCAAAAACGCATAGGAGATGCCGGTTTTTATTCAGATGGTATTGTTTTTGCGAGAGGATATACGGGATTGGATTTTAATAAAGTATTTAGTTATAAGCTTGATTATAAATTGCCTTTGGCCTATCCTGATTGTACTTTAGGCTCTTTGGTTTATTTAAAAAGAATTACGCTGGCCGTTTTTTATGATGAGGCTCGAAATTTGGATGGAAGCGAAGAAAAATACAGGTCGTTTGGCAACGATTTGCTTTTTGATGTCCATTTTTTACGCTCTTTTGTTCCCTTTGAAATTGGTTTGCGGAGCGCTTATTTAATTGAAGATAAATCGTCTTATTTTGGATTTCTGGGAAGCATCAAGCTTTAGTCGAAAATATGCAAAGTAGTTCCGTCGTAAGATGTATGATATTGTTTTAGAGGATATTGCGATGGACCGCTGATATTGCTTCCGTCGAGGATAAGATACAAAGAACCACAACAAGAATCTGAAATCATAAAACTATTTTCTTCAACCACCAATCTTGCGCAGCCTGCTTCAGTGCAGCAGGCATCAGGATCGTGTGGACAGGTACGCTCAAAAGCCACAAATTCTTCCTGGTTTATTCGATAAACAATAATTCCTCTGCTGGGTGAATTGGCTGTTAAATATTCAAAACCACCGATGGAGTTTAAATTGAAATATTGAGTCGAATTTGGAAATATCTGAATATTAACTTCCACAAAAGGCAAAGGTGTATAAGCTTCTTTTTGACATCCTGTCCACATTAGCATCAGGAATAAAGAAAAATAAAGTGCTTTTGTTTTCATTGATTGTTGTTATTCATCATCTTCGACCTCTAAATTTTCAAGAAAAGCGAGGCTTTTTTCTATTTCATTGTGCATTACCTTATCGCTTTTTATAAAAGCAATATCCTGCCTAAATGAAGTTATCAACTCTTCGATAAGAGGTGAAGATTTTAATGGACGCCTAAATTCAAGCGCCTGCGCTCCGTTAAACAATTCAATAGCAATTACCCGTTTGATATTTTCCATCACTCTAAATGCCTTAGTGGCTGCATTGGCACCCATACTCACATGGTCTTCCTGACCTTGCGAAGAACTAATACTGTCGGTAGAGGCGGGGACAGACAATTGCTTATTTTGACTAACGATAGAAGCGGCAGTATATTGCGGAATCATAAACCC
>CAYPOW010000260.1:0-4823 GCA_964412145.1 uncultured Draconibacterium sp. | reverse complement strand
CGAGATATCTTTTAATATCTTTTCGAAAGTCAGAAATTGTTGTTGTTAACATTGTTTTATTTTTTAATGTACATTTAATTGTACAAATATATGTACAATAACTATGCTAAATCAAGTTGTTTTGATTTTTTTTCAATGTGCGGTAACGGCAGTCCGTCTATTAACTTCCTTTCAATTTCAAAGTTGGGTAAAATATCTCATTAAAAGTAGCAAAAACATTCGATATAAGCATATTAAAACTTCGAGTTATAATTTTAAGTTTAATATTTTGTTGCATTTTTAAAGAATATGTAGGGGGTTTTTAGACAGTCTGACGGCTGGGATTATTTATTTATATTTATTTTCATGTCTTTATTAATACAATGTAATTCTCCATTTAATATTGAAAAGCTATCTCTTAATATCTCGTTATCTTTTTTAATTGGGATATACCTTGAATATAACTCTGATTTTAATTTGCTATTAGGATTATTATTCCCAAATATAAAATTCAAATGATGATAAGTAAAATTTGCCAAAATATCACATGCTTGAATTAGAAAACAGTCAATATCGTTTGTCGGTGAGAATTTTGTAACCTTTTGATTATTATTAGGTGTTAATCCAATCTCATCAAATGTTTCAATAAAGGCGTTTGCTAAAATATGAAATGAGTCATAAAAGTTTAATGATTTTCTAATTTTTTGGCTTGAATGGGTGAATTCAATTTTTTCTTGTTTGTAGTCTAAAACTTTACCAGAAGAATCTGGATATATCTCAAATTCACAATTTTCACAGAATTTATTTTTATGAATCAAAAAGATATAAAGCATATCAAAACGATTATATAGAACGGGAAAGTCTTTAGGAGCAATGTCATAAAAAGTTTGTCTCACCTTATTTTTATTGTCTGTGTCCTCTAAATTATTTTTTAGCCAATTTCTTAAGGTCTTACTGTTTTTATCGTATTTGTTTTTTGATTCTAAATAGATATGAATGTCTAGTGAGTTTATAAAAATTAGTTGAATTATTCTCTCATAAATTGGAGACAATTTATTCCAATTTTTTTTGTTTAAATCCCGAGCATGAAATCCTTTAAAATCTTTTCCGACTATGTTTCTATTTTCGATTATCAAATTTTTGATGTCATTTTCAAAAGCAATACAATTATTGGGATTTGAAAAAATACAAGCATGGATAAAAAAATCTTTACCCTTAGTCTCATCTATGTATAGTTGCACTTTGTTCATTTCCCTTGCCGTTAATGGTTGGTGCATGTTGCGGAGCGGATTTCGGAGAGCGTTCCTGTCCGGAGGACATGAACGGCGATGCAAGAATCCGCCGTTGATTGACGTACCGACCCCGCTCTGAAATATGCACTTTATTATAGGCTGGCTTTTATTGTCATGAGAATATTATTACTAAAATCGAAACAACAATAACTAAAAGCGCAATTATTGCCCAAGCTGGCATTGTATCTTTTTCGGGTAATCTATTTTCAGTTTCATTTATTAATTTTTCTTTTTCATTTTTTGTAATAAAAGCTTGGATAAATGTTTTGTCTCCGCTTATTAATAGTGTCTGTGGTGCTTTTGTCAGTTTGTTCCAATAGTTAATTACAAGATAATGTTTGTTTTTAATTTTTTCTTTACTTCCAATTCCTGACATTCCTCCAACAATTGCACCTAATGGTCCTAATATTAATCCCCCAACAACTGCTCTACCAATAACTGATTTATCTGTTTTTGATAAATCTTCTTGCGAGGTTTGTTTTAAACTTATTATTTGAGAATTATGAATGGGGTAAAATATCAAACCTTTTACTATGTGCATTCCGTGAGTATGAAGTATAACTTTTACTGTTCCGCTCGGTATTTCTGTAATTAAATTTTCTCTTTGGTCATAATAACCATCGAAAGCTGCATTTCCGCCCCAATTAACAATTTGTTTTCCAATTTCAAGGTTGTCTGGTAATTCAGCAAATTTCAATTCTTCCTCATTTTTAATTTCATTTTTGATAATGTCAATTGACTGGTTTATTGGATTACCACAATTTGGACAGCTAATAGCTTTATCGCTAATTTCTTTTCCGCATTCTGAACAATTTATTAATGCCATAATTTTAAAATTTTAGTTCGGCTATTTTGGTTTTTTTAAGCTTGCCTATAACGTGCGTATAAAGTTATGTTGTTTTTATATTTTCTTTAGGCTTAATGCATTTATATGCTGTGTATCAGTCGTAAAAATAAAAAAACGCTTAATCCCGGATATCTTTTTGCATAATTTATACTTGTTTAAATAAATGCTGTTTATACCTTACAATCAAAG
Organism: uncultured Draconibacterium sp.; assembly: GCA_964412145.1. Classification (GTDB taxonomy): domain Bacteria; phylum Bacteroidota; class Bacteroidia; order Bacteroidales; family UBA12170; genus UBA12170. The sequence goes on along the minus strand of CAYPOW010000260.1, from coordinate 2,516 downwards.
TTACAATAAATTTTTATAAAACACATAAGGTGAGGCGCTTATTTTGAATGGATAAAATTCGAGGATGTTAAAAAGGCGGCTAAAGCTTAGGCAAGTAATGATGACCTTTTTGGAGAAATTATGTAAATGAAGAGTAATTAAAAATTCAGTACACAGCGTATCGGAGCTTCATCAACTCTTGAATCGCATTAATAATTTATCCATTATTCAATCTCCGCAATGCTTTGGATTAATTCTAAAATGATGTCCGTTCCTTCTTCGCTTGAACCATAAGGCAATGCACTTTCAATTCCTTCTGTGATGTTTGGGTTTTCCAAAAGGTTTTGGCATTCATCTTTTAAATACAATTTTACACTTGGATTCGAACCAGTAATATTATCCAAAATGTTCGAGCAATTATCTAAAATATAAATTATATCTTCAAAATCGTGGCTTTGGCGTAAATCATTTCCACCACGTCCTTTGTGCGCCTCAAATTTTGCAGCTAAGTAATATTCGGGTGGAAATACAAACACTACAGTTCCATCGGGGAGTGTTTTTGGTATTTTAATTTCAATTCCTTCCTCATACCACTTATTGCTGAATCCAAGGACACTTGAATCTGTAGGCATAATATCAACCTTAATATCTTTGTAAATCCATCTGCAGATAGGTGCTCCCTCTGAAGAATCATTTTTAAATCCTCGTGCTCTCAGGTTTTCTTCCAGTCGGGCAAATTGGAGTAGGGAACTTATCTCAATTACACAATCCACATCAACAGTTGGTCTTATTTCAGAAGCAGCAGGATTTTCAGCATAAAGTTCAGCAACTGCACCTCCTACAAATACCATTTCATCTTTCAAATCTCCCAAACCAAAGGCTACGGTTTGCAGCATTAGAATATTTGTGCTAGGCATTTTTTAAGCGTTTGTTTAATTCGTCGATTGCAATTTTTATTTCTCTAACACGACCAACCCGAATGGTATCTACAATGGTTAATAGTTCATAGAACAACTTATCTTTCTGCACTATTTGAGGAAGTGTTTTATATAATGGTTCAATGGCTTGACCTCTGTGAGTACCTTTAGCATTCGGCCATACATAAACATCAGCATCAGAAGAAATATATTCTTTTATGGGTGAAGCAGAATGAGCCGTAGGAGTCCCTTTAACAATAGCTCCCGGTTCAGTAGGGAAAACATATTTTAAACCGTAAACCAAAAACTCGGTGAAAGAATTGATATTTACTTTTCTTTTTTTACTATCAATAAGTCTTGCAATCTTACATCTATTTAATGCTTCAGAAACTTCAGAAGGACTTATTCCAATAGCATTTGCAATATCTATATTTCGCCACTTATTTTCTTCTATTGAAATAATCTTCAATAGAACTACAATATCTTGTGGGCGCATTCCATTATGTTTCTTCATAACTATTCTCATTAATTACCCTAGCCATTCTCTGATTCGCGAATCGCGAATTGCAAATATACTTATTATATTAATTTAAACAAAAAGTACTCTTTTACTATTGCATTCATATGCAGTAAGTCTACCAAAACCTTCTTTATCATTATATACACAGCCAGTATCAATATTAATTACATTAAGTTTAGAAAGAATTCTTTCTTCACATTTAGAAACATTTATCGGATTATGACCATGAATAATAGTCTTATTTGCTAATAAAGGATTTGCGTAAGATTCTTTGCATTTCCATAGCATTGAATAATAATCCGTAAAAGAATTAAGCACATTATCATTAAAACCAGCGTGTACAAAAAGGTAAGCTTCAAATGAGTAATAAAATCTCAAGTCTTTAAAGAAATCCATGTATTTTGATTCCATATCTTTCAAAGAACTGATTTCGAAACTTTTCAATGTTTCATCCCCTCCGCTTTGAATCCATTTTGAAGTATTTATTTCGTTTTCAGAAGCATCAAGTAGCATGGCTTCATGATTTCCCATTAGTGGAATAATATCAAATCCCTTTTCCTGTAATTCAATTATAAAATCTACAACTTCTTTACTTTTATCACCTCTGTCAATATAATCACCGAGCAAAATGAGTTTATCGTTTTTATGAAGTTGTATTTTATTTTCCACCAATTTTTTTAATGAATCGAAACATCCGTGAATATCTCCAATTGCAAAAAGTCTATTATGCATAAACAAATGTTTGAATGAAGCTTGAAGATAGGGAAATTGCACTCTTTTGAAAATTTTGGGAGCTGGTCTGTGCGTTTTGCAAATGTATGCAATATGCGTGGGCTTCCCCAACTGTCCCATAGGGCAGAAGTGCGCAGGCGAAAACTAATTTTTTCTTGCACCAAACTTCAATCAATGAGCTTATATTTTCAATCCAATTTTTCAAGTCATTTTATTTCTGTACAATCCGGTCTCTCAGCCTTGCATACAACAATTGTATAACGCCATTTTTTTATTTCTATTTATTCATGTTTAAATAAATACTGTTTATACATTACAATCAAAGTTACAATAAATTATTATAAAACACCTAAGATGAGGCGCTTATT
>CAYPOW010000259.1:0-4836 GCA_964412145.1 uncultured Draconibacterium sp. | reverse complement strand
TCGTTTTTGGCAAAATCCAATTCTTATTCATTTTGACAGTATTTTAATTGTTAAATCAATTTGACAGCAAATATACTGCTAAATTATTTACGCAGCAAAATACTTGTCAAATTATTTTGCTTTTTTTATAATTCTCCAATCTCTTTATCACTCTTTTTAACTTTTGTAGTTCCTTTATCTAGTATTAATTTATTTTCATTCTTCTAGAATTAATTTAAGTAGCTAGTTTTTAAATGTTTAAAAATTAAGCTTTATCAACGATCCAGCTTATAAATAGTTGTATTGGAAACTTTTTGATATTTTCGAAATACATTTTTTACAAATTTTATAGGGATGATATTGTCTGTTTTTTTATTGTCCACAGCTAGTTAACATATATGCAAAACCCATCCTCTACATCCAAAAGCAAACGGTTTAGTTGTTATCTATAAATAGCTTTCGCCATAGATGTTTGCCTTCTTAAATAAAATGCAACACAATTTCTCCCTAGGGAGTCAGTTGGCTGACGGATTTTTTTGTGTGTACGCAGGGAAGGTAAGAAAAAGCTGACACTTAAGGGGATACGACTTAAAAAGTTATAAGCTAATAGCAAATAACTAAAAGCAAGGGTGAGACCCCTTCGACAAGCTCAGGGTGACAGGAGTGATTGGGCGAAGTGCTGGTTGATTAAAGTCTTGCCAGCGCCAAAAAACCCGCATGCAATCCAACAATTATCGAAATATAAATAATCCAGGCATTCTTCTTCGAACCGAAAAAACTAAAGCGAATGGAGTTGGCATGACAAGATGTTAGGCAATCGCCACAAAGTGTGCAATTCCATCCGGCGGAGCCGCTTTTAACATCAATAGGCGTTAAGGCATCGTAGCGACATTCTGTGCTGCAAATTCCACAAGAAGTACAGCTGTTTTGATCTATTTTTACGCGCATCGGATAAAGCTTACCTACAAGTGTTGTGATACTACCAACAGGACAATAGGTAGTGCAGTGCAACATATAACCCAGTTTGCGAGAGAAAACCAGCATAAGGAAAACTCCCAATAAGCCAAATGCCAAAGCAGAAATAAATACAACACTTATGGATGCTCCAAAATAATTCATCAGAGCGGCTGTTACAACAACCAAGGCCAACATCGCATAGCGCATAATGATGGTTTGCTTACGCGAAAAAGTTTTTTTGGGCCTTTTTTTATTTCTTGCAGCCCAATTGTCCCAAGCGCCAATATAGCAAAGATGAGAGCACCAGCCTGGTCCAACTATCGCCATCGTTGAAAGTAAAAGTATCGGCATAAAAAACCCTTCGCCACGATAAATAGGAGCGGCAACAATTAAAGCAGGTATTGGTAAATGCAAATCGCCACTCATTAAAAAATTACTGTTTACAGTAAGTCCTAAGATAAATTGTCCAAAGAAAATAAATGAGAAAAACAACCAGTATTTGATACGAACATTTCCAATATTTCCTGTTTTTACCATTATTTGTCCAAGCCAAACGGAATAGATCGATAAAACAAGAATTTCTAACCACCATGTTCCAGGAAAGAAACGCTCTGCTAAAAGCATAGAAGGTTTAACGAAAATATGAACTGGAATCAGTATAAAAGGAGGCAATATTAATGTGATAAAAAAAGCCGTAAGATTCAACTCTTTGATAATGGTTAAAAGCTTATTCATATACCGATTTACTTAAATAATGGGTGCAAGTATAGGAATTTATTTCGACTCTGAGCAAAAACGTTTAATCACGTTATACGCATTTGATATGCCCAGTTCGCCTGCTTTGCTTAAATCAGGACAGGCTGAGACATTGTCTTGTAAAAGCAATAAGGTAAGGCCACGATTATAATAAGCTTCGGCCAAATTAGGCTGCAATTCAAGGGCTTTATTATAATCGTTTATGGCATTCATATATTCTTGCATCTTGCTGTAGAGGTTGGCTCTATTGTAAAAGATAAATCCCAGATGAGGATAAATTTGCATCGCCATATTGTAATATTGTATGGATTTTTTTAAATCCGGCACAACAAATTGATCGTTTGGTTTTTTTAAATCTTCCAGGTTCTGATTGATTAGGTTTTCATTCGATTTTGACGATTTTTCTACATCTTCCATTGCCATCAGGTAGGCCACATTCGCCAGGTTCAAATAAGCAAATCCAAAAGTAGGATCTAGTTTTACAGCTTCAAGGTAGGATCGTTCTGCGCTTGGTAAATTCCCAATTCGTTCGTTCAAAATGCCTATATACAGATGGTTATATGGATTATTTGGTTGTTCTTTCAGTGCATTATTCAATCGTTGTAGAATTTCTCTGGCTTTGGTTGGATGCAAAAGATTTACTTCTTTAGTCAAGCCAAAAGCCAGTTTGTATTGCGATAGATTCGATTCGTTGTATTCAGCAATTTCGGGAACAAAATACTGTTTTCTTCGCTCATCGATATACAGCTCTTCATCCTTTGCCAGCATCGAAATATTGAAGTTTGACTCCAATTCGATATAGACATTTTTAAATTGAATAAATCCATTATCTGCATTCGCATTGTTAAAGTCACTTTCAAAAGCAATGAGCTTGGTCAATTGCAGACTGTCTTTAAATAACTCGGGAATGGAATCACTTCGATCGAATTTTTCACGAATAACTTCTGCAGTCAAATAATCGGTATAGGCTCCTTTTTTATCATTCAACTTTTCTTTTATGGATGATCGATTTAAATAGGCGCGTGCAAAGTCAGGAAATAATTCGATGGCTTTATCATAGTCTTTTATGGCACCTTTATAATCGCCCATTAAACTTTTCACATTGGCTTTATTGTAGTATCCATAAATATTTGTTGGATTTATGGAAGTAACTTTTTCGTAATCCAATAAGGCGCTTAAATAGTTTTTGTCTTCCGTTTTTAAAATAGCCCGATTATAGAAAGTAAGTGCATTGTAAGGATCAAGTTCAAGTACTTTGCCATAATCGGCATAAGCCTTTTCTTTATCTTCCAAATAATAATTGGATATCGCTCTAAAATAATAAAGCAGAGGGTCTGTATCATCCAGCTTCATCGATAATTCAAAATCAAAAATGGCTTCTTCATAATTTTTCATCTGAAGTTTTAGAATTCCCCTGCGCAAATAAGCCGCTTTATTTAAATAATTAAGTTTGATTGCTTTGTTAATTTCATCCAGAGCTTCGTCCATTTTTTTCAACTCAAAGAGAGCCAGTCCTTTATTTAGAAAAGCGTTCTCGTTTTTGGCATCTAAAATTATGGCTGTATCGAAATCGGCTATTGCACTTTGATACAACTTGAGCTGAAGTTTTGCTGAGCCCCGATTCACATAAATATCCGGATTATTTGGCCCGCGATGAATGGCAGCAGCATAGTCTTTTAATGCTTCGTGGAATTTTTTCTGTTGCTGTTTGCAAAGTCCACGATACAAAAAAGAATAAGAGAAATAGGCGTTTTTGGAAATGGACTGATCTAAATCGTCGATGGCACCATTGTAATCACCTAAAGAATATTTTGCCAATCCTCTAAAAAAGTAAGGTTCAAATTTACCGGGAGCTGCATTGATTGCGGTAGTCAGGTTCTTGATCGATTCAGTATAATTATCATTCATCAAATCCGTTCTTCCCATGGCCAGAAACCGTTTAGTATTCACTTGGGAAAATCCTGAAAATTCAAGATTAAAGATCAAAAAGAGAGCAAAAAATATTCTAAAGAGATTTTTCATCTGTTAATAATTTGATTTTTAGGTCAGATAGCTTGTCCCGCTTTTGCGGGAGAATATCCAATATTATCATAGCTGTGGTTTGGAATGATTCCTATTGGATATTTCATAGTTGCAAATGTTGGTTCAAAATTAGCCTATTTTTCAGGTATTCCACTCAGATTTTAGAGTTTTTAACGAAAACAAGCTTGTTTCCCGAATTTGAAATATCTTCGCACGATATTTATATGGAAAAAGGAAATTTTAAATCAAATCTGGTTTTACTGCTGGCAGCAGCTATTTGGGGATTTGCTTTTGTAGCACAACGCAAAGGTGCAGAATATCTAGGACCATACACTTTCAATGCTTTACGTTTTTTCATTGGGGCCATCTCACTTTTGCCTATCTACGCGATTACGCGAAATAATAAAGTGAATGAACAATTTCAATGGAAAAAAGCAATCAAATCGGGCCTTATTTTAGGCTTGGTTTTGTTTATTGCATCAACTTTTCAGCAAATTGGAATGATTTATACAGAGGCCAGTAAAGCAGGATTTATCACCAGCCTGTATGTAATTCTGGTGCCCGTTTTTGGTCTGTTTATTGGAAGAAAAGTAACCAAAACTTTGTGGGCGGGTGCTCTTATGGCTGTTCTGGGATTGTATTTACTCAGTGTTCGGAATGGATTTAACCTGGAATTAGGCGATAGTTTATTGATTGCCAGCGCTGTTTTCTTTGCTTTTCATATGTTGCTGATTGGAACATTTGCTCCGCGACATAATATATTCTTACTGTCTGTATTTCAATTTAGTGTAACTGCTATGCTGAGTTTAATAGCTGCCCTTTTTTACGAAGAAATCCGATGGGAAAGCATTCAACAAGCTGCTTACCCAATTATTTATGCTGGATTGTTTTCCGTTGGAATTGCCTATACATTGCAAGCTTATGCGCAAAAGAAAGCACATCCTGCACATGCAGCCATTATATTTAGTTTCGAATCGGTTTTTGCGTTAATTGGTGGTTGGCTCATTTTGAATGAGGTCATCGATTTACGTGCAGGAATAGGAGGGTTATTTATGCTGGCTGGAATTATCATTTCACAAATCGATTTTAAAAAACCAATTTTTAAAAAATGAATAAATTTAA
>CAYPOW010000258.1:0-4841 GCA_964412145.1 uncultured Draconibacterium sp. | reverse complement strand
GGTCCCGAGTTCAATTCTCGGTCCCGCTACACTAAAAACCCTTATACGAAAGTATGGGGGTTTTTTGTTTTGAACGAGCATCAAACATGTTTGAATGCGAAGTGAGAAATAAAAAAGATTCTATTGCGAAGCAATAAGGGTTTAGAAATTGATAGCCCCCCTAAAAAAGAATCAGCGCAGCTAATTCTCGGTCCCGCTACTTGATAATCAAGGATTTAGGTTTTTACCTAAGTCCTTTTTTCTTTTGCGTGAGGTGAGTGCGTGAGGAATTTACTCCAAAGATCTTAATTTTTAGGATTCCAATTTCATTAAAGATGGGGATTTCTGATGATCCAGAAAGGATTCTAAAGAGTGGTGTAAAATTCCACCAACCAATTCATAAATAGTTTGAATCGTCAGCAAAAAGGGGGTTTATTTAGAGAGGAAATAAGTGAGTGATGAAAATCTTTAAATGAGCCAGTGTAATATCTCAGGTGGAAGAATAAAAAAAGATGAGCTGTGGAAACATAGCCAAGAATACTGATCTGTTTCATACCTATCATAGCAGATTGGTTATGCATTTTGGAGTTGTATATGTATTTATTAGAATACCCCCCTAGATATTTAATCAATTTAGGTTGTATATTGTACATTATTAAGCAAAAGCTTTGTACCATATATGAACGCTTCAGATTATTTCGATTATACTTTTATTTCTGAATTGAATGATTCAGGTCTCCCAGTTAGAAACATTTCCGAATTGATTTTTAAAAAAATTATACACAGGGATGAAAATGCTAATATTATTCTGAGCCATGATGAGAACATTCTTGTAACAATTTCTTTAAAAAGATTGCGTCATATTGTGTTTAATCTTTATCATCAATTTAAAGAAAAAGAAATAAAACCAGGCGACACAGTTCTTCTTGCAAGTATTTCTGGTAACAACGAACTTTTTACTTCATTGCTGTTTCTGGCCATGTCATCATACGGAGTAAAAGTTTTATTACCCATGTATATGGAAACCAACGATCTGTATTCATGGTTAGAAAAAACGGCTTGCAGTGTTGTTGTGATACCTGGAAAAGAAATATTCGCGTTTAAGCATCATGAAAAAGAAAAGTCAATTATTGGCGCAATAAAAGAAATTACCAAATTAAAAGGCATTAACTGTTATGATATTTTCGAGGATTTTCATTTTCCCGAACTAACAAATAATGACATATCAGAAACGGATTACTTAAAAGCCTCCATAATAATTGATACTTTCAAAAATACAAATCCTGATACAGAAGCTATGCTTATAACAACTTCGGGATCTGAAGGCAAATCAAAAATTGTTATTTATAATCAAGGGAGTTTTATTAAAAGCTGTTTGAGTTGGCATCAAGCTGGATTTTTTGAAATGGATAAATTAGGAGGCCGTGGATTTACACCTCTTTTTACACACACCATGGGCATTAGAGCATTTTTTAATGCAATATGGACCGGGGTTCCTGTGTGCTTGATTAAAACTGAATGGTTTGAGGAAAAGCCAGAGACTGTGAGGTATTTCCTAATGCGAATGAAGCCAGAGCATATTACCGGAGGCCCTTCAGTATATAATTTATTGCTTGAGATTATCCGTAATTTTCCAGAATTAAAAACCGCGTTAAAAAGTAGTATCAAGACTTTGATCTCAAGTGGTGCACCAATAGATAGACATGCGATTGATGCAATTGAATCCAGCTTTGGTTTGACTATTTTTAATGCTTTTGGAACTACTGAAACACAACAAGCATTGAACACTCTACTATTTGAAAATGCTTCTGAAAATGAGCTCAATTCATTAGGACTTCCTTTACCCGGAATAACCATTGGGTTAAAAAAATTAAACCAGAGCGATGAACATTATAGAATGTTTATCAAATCTGAATTTGGCATGAAGGCAAATCTAGATATGCCTATAAATAACAATGAAGCCCCTGAAGGGTTTTTTAATACGGGAGATGTTGTTGAGCTTGTACAAAAAAACATCATTCGTTATATAGGTAGAGAAAAAAGCGATTTTTTTAAGGATGGATTTGGCGTAAAAGTGTCGCTTCATTCAATTAAAGGTCACTATAAAAAATTACATCTGGCCTCAAAACATGTTGAATATTACCCATTAAAATGCACACCAGGAATAGCAATTATAGTATTCATAGAGGATAATAAACTTCAGAAAGGTCTTGTAACGGATAAAGCCACAATCAAAAGCTTTTCCAGCTTAATTGAATCAATAAATATTCATCTGAATGAAAGCCTAGAGCCATTCGAATACAGGCACCGAATGGTTAAAAGGTTTGCAATTGTCAATGAAGAATTTCCAAGAACTATTAAAGGAAATCCATCTTCCTTCGCAATAAATACGCTTTACTATGATATTATCAAAAAACTTGTTGACACAGTGTTTTATGATGAGACTGTTAATGAAATAAAATCCAAGTATGGATATACGAATTCTTTCACGAAATACCATAATCCTCATATTGGGCATTTACTTTCAGCACTATGTATTGACAAGACCTATCACCGCGGACAAAAAGATTCCATATTTTATTACGAAAATGGCAAGGAGATTGAAATTCTTGATATAACTGGGGGATACGGATCCAATCTGCTTGGGCATAATAACGAGGAAATAAAAGATACTGTTATCTCATTTCTAAAGCACAATGAGATCGCGATATCTGATCAGGGTAGTATTCAAAAGTATGTTGGATTGCTTGCTGAGCATTTAAATTTAATGATTAGTAAAGAAACAGGGCAAAGTTTTAATGCTTTATTTGCTTCAACAGGTTCTGAGGCTGTTGAAATAGCATTACATCATGCCTTGTTTGTATGGCGAAAAAAAATTGAAGAACTTGAGCAATTACAATATCAAAGATATGGTGCAGCAGCATCAAGTCTGTTAAAGCAAGTCTGGGAATCGAATAAAGAAATTATTTCAAATGTTCCTGTTCATGTAATTGCGATAAAAAAGTCATTCCATGGTAACACAACAGGTTCCAGATCTTTATCTGCGAATAACAAAAAAAGAGGAATATTTGAAAATATTCTTAGTATATCACCGGTTTTTATTGATGACACTTCTACGAATTGGCGGGTTATATTAGAAAAGGACTTAAATACAAAAGCGGTTCGATTAAAAGAAGTAGTATACCAAGGCAATGAATACATTTGCAGCGAGTTTGATATAAGCACTGTAATAGCAGCAATTGCTGAGCCAATTATCGGAGAAGGAGGTATTCGCCAAACAAATCCTGATGTATTAAATTACCTTTCAAAAAGTGATTTTCCTTTAATCATGGATGAGATACAATGTGGCCTAGGTCGAAGTGGATCTATACCTACTGCAAATAAAATTGAAGCTGAATATTATCTTTTTGGGAAGTCATTGGGGGGCAATATTGAGAAAATATCAGCAATTCTTATAGATAACAACCACTTTAAAACTGAGTTCGGTGAATATTATACATCAACATTCGCCAATGGTGGGCTTGCGGCCAGAGTTGCCTTAAAAACTCTTTCGATCATTAATGATCAAAACATTCCTGAAAAAGCGATGTTACAAGGAGGGAAAATCAGGAATAAGCTAAATCTTATAAAAGAAAAATATCCAAATGTGATATTAGAAATATCTGGTAGTGGACTTATGCAAGGAATTGGATTTACCAATCGGTCAGATGATGCAAGTGGCTTACTGAGGAATATTTATAATCAAGAATATTGCGGACTTTTATTTTCCTCCTATCTACTCAATAAACATAATATAAGGATTTTTCCAACGCTATCTGCTCCTAATGTTCTAAGAATTGAACCTTCCGCTTATATCACAGACTCTGAAATAGAAAGGTTTGCTAATGCAATTGAAGATCTGGCTGATAAAATCGACAAAAGACAATTCTATGAGTTGTTTTCTCCCCTGATGGATAATGATCCGTTTGATGACAATAAAGGTAAAATACCTGAAGATGGATTCATGGAGACAACTTTGGAAAAGCCTCAGGAAGATTCTGTAAATGTGGCAATAATTGCACATTTTGCATATCCAACAGAGGAACTACGTATCCTTGAAAAAGAATTTTGCAAAGCTTCAGATACAGGACTTAGAATACTTTTTAATCGGATACAATTACTACTTCAGATGAAGCCATTTGTGATTCTTCAAAAAAATCTTTACCACGGTAAAATTCATTTCTCATTTATTCTAATTCCTGTTGACTCTGCCGAACTCGAACGTCTTAACAAGCAAAATAAAAGGAGAAAAATAGTCAAGAAAATTCAAGAAGCAGTTGATATGGCTGGTAAAATGGAGGTTAAAGTGCTCAGCCTCGGCGCATATACTTCAATATTAAGCAATAATGGACTCTCACTTGTTGAACCTGAAAATACTAAGATTGTTACTGGAAATACTTTAACTGCAGCATCGGGCATTCACCGACTTATTGAACAAATTAAGGTGAATGATCGATTCATGGAGGATAATACATTAGGCGTTGTAGGAGCATCTGGTAATATCGGTTCTATAATTACAATGAGCCTTCTGGAATCAGAAATACCTTTTGAAAAGGTATATTTAATTGGAAGAAACAGAAATAAATTAAACAATACATTAAAGGAAATAGATAGAAGCCTAAGGCTTGAGAATCAACCAAAAATTGAAATTGCAACTAAGTTATCTATTCTAAAGAACTGTAATATTATTATAATAGCATCAAATACAAACGATCCAATTATTAATAGACATCATTTGAATAGAAAAAAGCCAGTTATTATATCCGATTTATCAATACCTGCGGCAATATCAAAGGAAGTAACATTACTTCCAAATATTATAA
>CAYPOW010000257.1:0-4853 GCA_964412145.1 uncultured Draconibacterium sp. | reverse complement strand
CCTGGTTCAAATGATGAAATTAAGGAATTCTGCACCTTAAATTATGGCGTTTCCTTTCCGATGATGAGCAAAATATCGGTGAAAGGCAAGGATATGCATCCGCTTTATAAATGGCTGACCAGCAAAGAATTAAATGAATTCAAAGATTCAAAAGTCAGCTGGAATTTCCAGAAATATTTGATTGGAAAAGAAGGCAATCTCGAAAAAGTAATTTCACCAAAAACAAAACCATACGATTCGGAAATTTTGGATTGGATTATGAATTAAATCAACTGATTTCATAACTAGAATAATTCAGTATAAATAGTTAATTTCGAACTATAAAAGTCTCATTAAAAAAGACAAGGTTAATTATTTTTTTATGAAAAGAATTTTAGTTACCGGAGGAACCGGATATATTGGTTCTCACACAGTTGTTGAACTTCAAAAAAAGGGTTTTGAAGTTATTATTGTTGATAATCTTTCGAATTCGCATGCGAATGTGGTCGATAAAATTGAGCAAATTTCAGGCATTCGACCTGTTTTTGAGAATTTCGATCTCACAGACACCTTGAAAACAAACGATTTTTTTAATCGTCATTCCGATTTAAATGGGATTATCCATTTTGCTGCTTTTAAGGCAGTTGGCGAATCGGTAAACGATCCATTGATGTATTACCGAAACAATCTTGGCTCCTTGCTGAATATTTTGGAAAACATGAAAGTTCATCAAATCGACAATCTTGTTTTCTCCTCATCCTGCACTGTTTATGGACAGCCAGAAGTTTTACCTGTTTCAGAGGAATCTCCTATTCTAAAAGCGATGTCTCCCTACGGGAATACCAAGCAAATTTCAGAAGACATTATCACGGATACTAGTAAGGCAACAAATGTAAAAGCCATTCTGCTGCGATATTTCAATCCCATTGGCGCTCACGATTCTGTGTTGATTGGAGAGTTACCATTGGGTATTCCAAATAATTTGGTTCCGTTTATAACACAAACAGCCATCGGAATTCGTGAAAAACTAAGCGTCTTTGGTTCTGATTACAATACAACGGATGGCACTGCCATTCGCGATTATATTCACGTGGTGGATTTGGCTCAGGCGCATGTGGTTGCAGTTGAAAGAATGATAAATAAGAGGGGAAAGAATGGTGTTGAAATATTCAATCTGGGTACTGGCAATGGATTTTCAGTTCTTGAAGTAATCAATTCATTTGAAAAAGTTTCAGGCCAGAAGCTCAATTATAAAATTGTAGGACGGCGGGCTGGCGACATTGAAATTGTGTATGCTGATACTACTTTTGCAAATAAGGAATTGGGTTGGAAAGCAAAAAAAACATTGGACGAAATGATGCTATCAGCCTGGAATTGGGAAAATGCACTCGCCAGAAAGCAAAATCAATAAACCAACTTTTGGTTTGAGTTTAATTCGATGATTATTACCTTTGTAAATTAACGAAATATCAAATAAAATCAGCAAACATGTCATTTAAGAAGAAGATTCTAATTACCGGTGGAGCCGGATTTATTGGTTCACACCTGGTTCGACTTTTAGTGAATAAATATCCAGAATATCAAATTGTTAATCTTGATGTTTTAACGTATGCAGGGAATTTGGCGAATTTGGAAGATGTAGATAAAATGCCCAATTACAGTTTTGTGAAGATGGATATTGTAGATGCTGAAGCTATCACTCAATTGTTTGAAAATGAGCAGTATACAGATGTTATTCATCTTGCTGCCGAATCGCATGTTGATCGATCAATAACCAATCCAACAGAGTTTGTAATGACCAATGTGATCGGTACAGTTAATCTTCTGAATGCTGCAAAGTTTATCTGGAAAGATAATTTTAAAGCACATCGATTTTATCATGTTTCAACAGATGAAGTCTATGGTAGTTTAGGCGAAACAGGAATATTTACGGAAAGCACTGCTTACGATCCACATAGTCCTTATTCAGCATCAAAAGCAAGCTCCGATCATTTTGTGCGTGCTTACAATGATACTTTTGGAATACAAACCGTAATTTCAAATTGTTCCAATAATTATGGTTCCTATCAGTTTCCGGAAAAGCTTTTGCCATTGTTTATCAACAATATAAAAACAAATAAGCCTCTTCCTGTATATGGAAAGGGAGAAAATATTCGCGACTGGTTATGGGTAGAAGATCATGTACGAGCCATCGACGTTATTTTTCATAATGCAGCTACAGGAGTTACTTACAATATTGGTGGCCATAATGAGTGGACCAATATTGACTTAATCAAACTTCTTTGTAAAATAATGGATGAGAAATTAGGGAGGGCTCCTGGAGAAAGTGAAAAACTGATTACCTATGTTACCGATAGAGCGGGTCATGATTTGCGTTATGCCATCGATAGCAGTAAATTACAAAAAGATTTGGACTGGACACCGAGTCTCCAATTTGAAGAAGGCTTAGAAAAAACCGTGGATTGGTATTTAGAAAATAGCGAATGGCTTGATAATATTACCTCTGGTGATTATAAAAAATATTACGAAAAACAATATCACGCAAGATAAGTTGTAGTTTTCAATAAAATGGACAGTATTATTTGTAGTGCGCGCTTTTTTTTGAATTTGCTCGAATTGAGTGGTTTTGAAAAGCAAATATTTTTGCAATATGCTCTAAGCAATGTATTTTTGCAAATAGTCAATAGTATTAATTAGAGAACGAAGCGCGATGAAGAAATATTACTATGCTATCCTTTTAATTTCAGTTGCCTTATTTTTTAATGGCTGCAGAAAAGTACTCCCGCAACTAACTGACAATACCGATCCTACAGATCCTGATATTAGTCTATTGGATTTAACTATTCCGTTCGACTTTAATTACGAAAATTACAAAGATGTTACTGTCACTTTCGATGGTTTTAAATCAGCAAGCGCTAATTCAGTTAAGTATAATATCTATTTATATTCTGATAAGACAACACAAGAAAGTGTTACTTATGAAGATGAAGACGGAACTATGGTTACTGATGTTATTTATGTGTCGGATGTGCTCAATAACTTAGTGGGAACCTTGATTACAAGTGATGGAGTTTTAAGTTTGGATGTAAATGTACCTGAAGATTATGAGTACTTATATGTTGTGAAAAATGAATTAGGTGTTTATTCCAGTCAAATTGTTTCAATCATAAATAATAAAGCATCTATTGTTGATAATACTGGAAATCTGAAAGCTGAAGCCGCAGAACCGAAAGATGTTTTATATGGAGTAAATAGCAAATTGGATTTATTTACCATAAATCCTGAAACAGGAGAAGTGGTCGTTATCAGCCAATTTCCTACAAGTTCGGGTGGAAGTATTAATTGTGCAATTGATCCGATAAATAAAGTGCTGTATACTATTGGAAAAACGTCCAAGCATTTGTATTCCTTTAATCTGGTAACTGAAACATGGACAGATATTGGAAGAACCAACTTAAGAGGCGACAGACTGGAATATAGAAAAGAAGATGGATTGCTTTATTTGTCTGTAGGAAGAACCATCCAAACAGTTGATCCAACAACAACAAGTGTTATTTCAACTTTTCGGATAAATGGATTGGATAATACTTCATTGGGCGATATAGCATTTGATTCCGAAGGCACCTTGTATGTTACAACCAAAACAGGATTGTTTCGTTGTGAAGTAGCCAATAATAATAAATACAATGCAATTAAAATAAATTCAGATGTTTTACCATTTTTCCCAAGTGCCATGTCGTTTGATTCCAATGGTATACTTTGGATTGGATTTAATACAAGTAACAAGGGAAAACTTGTAGTTATAGATAAAGTTACGGGAGCCTGGGAATATAAATTCAACCAATTTTCTATTCGACTTGATGATTTAGCTAAGCTACCAATTGAACAAGAACAAGTTGAAGTTGATACGGATGGTGATGGAATTATCGATTTATACGATGAATATCCAAATGATAATCTACGCGCTTACAATGTGTATACTCCTTCAGCTACTGGTTTAGGCTCCTATGCCTTCGAAGATCTATGGCCGAATTTGGGTGATTTTGACTTTAACGATTTGGTTATTAACTTCCGTTATAAGCATGTAATGAATGCAGATGGTCTTATTCACGAAACAATTCTGGACTTTATAGTTAAAAATGTGGGAGGTTCATTCAAAAATGGTTTTGGAATTCAAATCAACGCAAGTCCTGATATTGTTCAAAGTATTGAAGGGTGCAATCTTACAGAGGGTTTAATTTCCTTGAAGGATAATGGAC
Organism: uncultured Draconibacterium sp.; assembly: GCA_964412145.1. Classification (GTDB taxonomy): domain Bacteria; phylum Bacteroidota; class Bacteroidia; order Bacteroidales; family UBA12170; genus UBA12170. The sequence goes on along the minus strand of CAYPOW010000257.1, from coordinate 615 downwards.
TGGAAAATAATCAGTCGAAACTTGTGATTATTGTATTTGATAATGCATGGCCTAACTATACTGAAAATGACGGAAAAATGCACGTAGTGATAAATTATACTGAACCCATTCGGAATAATCAGATTGGCAGTATGAATCCCTTTATTTTTATCAATGGCGAAAGGGGTAGCGAAGTGCATTTAGTGGATATGATGCCAACTGATTTGATGGATACATCCTTATTTGGTACGGGCGACGATGATAGCAATCCTGCAATTGGCAGATACTACAGAAATGAAACAAATCTGCCCTGGGGTGTCAGTATGTTGTACGACTTTACTTTTCCGAAAGAAAAAATTGCTATAAATAGAGGCTATACTAAATTTGCTTCCTGGGCAATTTCAAGTGGATCAGATTACAAAGATTGGTACAAAAATGTTACGTATCGGAATGACACACATTTAAAGAATTAGAAAAGATTCATTTCTTTTAACATCAAGCCTGTCCTTCAAAAAAGGGCGGGCTTTTTTTGTCAATTTGTCAGCTTTCGAGGGGTGGTATCAAATTTGTAAACCAAGCAACTAGAAAATTAATAAAATAGATATAAAATGCAACAAGGTAAGATTAATGTACAAA
>CAYPOW010000256.1:0-4868 GCA_964412145.1 uncultured Draconibacterium sp. | reverse complement strand
GAATAAAAAAAGGAGGATTCGAATCACTCGATAGATTTACGATTGGAATAATTTCGGGAGCATTCAAAAGACCTAATATTCCGGGAAGTGGAGCCGGAGGTAGTCGTCGTTCAAGAGGAAGGTATGGTAATATGAACAGGGTGCCACAATCTCAAGCGAATTACGATCCTGAAAAAATGAGAGATATGTATTTGATGAGTCAACCCATTAATTTTTGGATTAACGTGGAACTCAATAAAAAATAAGCTTTGTCAGGATAATTTATGAAAGTTTCTTTCCTTTTTTTGATGTGCTTTTTGAGCATGCAAATGCTCTTTGCTCAACAAAAAGACTATTCTGTGAGTGGTACTATTCGCGATTGGGAAACTGGTGAAGACTTACCCGGAGCAACTTTAAGTCTGAAAAATAAGGGCGGAGTCGGTGCTTCTTCAAATGCGTATGGGTATTTTTCACTAGCGCTTCAAGAAGGAAATTACGACTTGATGTTTACGTATATTGGATATGAAACTCAATATGCAAATATCAATCTCATAGCAAACCAAGTAATCAATATTGAGCTTAAGCCATTAACTGCCGAACTATCAGAAATTGAAATTATTGGTGAGCGGGAAGATAGAAACATACGTGCCAATGAAATGACTGTGGCCAATGTGAGTATTAAGGAAATTGAAAGTATTCCCGTATTATTTGGAGAAAGGGATGTATTTAAAACGCTTCAGTTAATGCCTGGAGTGAAACCTGCCAGTGAAGGAAGTTCAGGATTTTATGTTCGGGGTGGAAGTAGTGATCAGAATTTGATACTTTTGGATGAAGCTCCTGTTTACAATGCTTCGCATATGATGGGTTTTTTTTCCATTTTTAATTCGGATGCGCTTCGCGATATTAAATTGTATAAAGGCGGAATGGGTGCTGAATATGGAGGAAGACTCTCTTCTGTACTCGATATAAAAATGAAAGAAGGAAATGCCAAACAGTTTACAGCAAACGGAGGCCTTGGATTAATTTCTTCTCGCTTAACCATTCAATCACCCATCGTTAAAAACAAAGGCTCATTTATTGTTTCCGCACGCAGGACTTATGCCGATTTATTCACGGTATTCTCTAAAAATGAGGGCATTAAAGATGCTCAATTGTATTTTTACGATTTGAATGCAAAAGGAAATATTAGAATTGGAGAAAACGATCGTGTGTTTATTTCAGGTTATTTTGGACGCGATAAATTTGGCTTTGATGAACGTTTTGGATTCAATTGGGGAAATAGTACTGCAACCATCCGTTGGAATCACATTTTTAATCCAAAGTTGTTTTCCAATACATCCTTCATTTACAGCAAGTATAGTTATCAAATTCTTGCCGGACCAAGCGATCGGCGCATAGAAATTGGTTCTCATATTATCGATTATAATTTTAAGCACGATTATCAGTTTTATCAAAACGATCATAGCAGCTGGAAATTCGGACTCAATATTATTCATCATACAATGAATCCGGGCGATTTAAATTCAGATGAAAATCAGATATTTAATTCACTTGAAGTCGAAAAGCGTTATGCTTTGGAGACAGCTGTTTATCTTTCTAACGAACGGAAAATTTCTTCTTCTCTAAGTCTGAATTATGGTGTGCGATTCTCGGATTTCATTCAATTAGGCCCTGGAAATATTTATACGTTTAATAGTTTTGGAGATGTAATTAAGACTGATGTTTATAAAAAATGGGAAAAAGTTGTCAACTACAACGGTTTGGAACCGCGTATAAATGGAACCTGGATAATTAATGCAGTCTCTTCATTTAGAGCATTTTATACTTATTCCAAGCAGTATATGCATCTCCTAAGTAACTCTTCAAGCGATTCACCTACAGATATTTGGTTGCCCAGTAGCAATAATATAAAACCTTCATCTTCCAGTCAGGCAGGAATTGGCTACTACCGAAATTTCAAACAAAATATGTATGAATTTTCAATTGAAGCCTATTATAAATCTATGCAGGATATTATCGATTATAAAATTGATGCTCAGGTGACTTTAAATCCATTGGTTGAGGGTGATTTGGTATTTGGGAAAGGTCGGGCCTATGGTGCTGAGCTCTTTATTAAAAAACGAAAAGGGAAACTAACCGGTTGGATAGCTTATACTTTATCGCGCACTGAACGTCTTTTTGAGGAAATAAACAGCAATAATTGGTATCCTGCAAAACAAGATCGTACACACGATATTGCCCTTGTTGCGATGTTTCAAATGAGTAAACGCATTCAGTTATCGGCAAGTTGGGTGTATTATACAGGCAATGCAGTTACTTATCCCGAAAGCAAATACACTATTAATGGTCAGGACATTTTGCTTTATTCCGATAGAAATAGTTATCGAATGCCAGATTATCATCGTTTGGATTTAGCACTGAGTTTGAAAAACAAAGAATTCAAAACAGTAGTGGATAGGGAGACAGGGAAACTTGTTCAACAAAAAAAACGCTTTCAATCGAGTTGGAATTTTTCTATTTACAATGCCTATAATCGGGAGAATGCCTATTCAATTTCTTTTGAGCAAAGCGAGTCCAATCCAGATGTTTTACAGGCCATTCAACTTTCGCTGTTTAAGATCATTCCATCGATTACTTATAATTTTAATTTCTAATGAGAGCTTTTATCCCATATAAAATCACTGTTATTTTAATCGCTTTTTTCGCTTTTATTTCTTGTGAAAAAGTAATTGAACTTGATATTGGTCAGGCTGAGGAAACAGTGGTGGTAGATGCTGTAATTAGCAACTTGCCCAATCAATCCATCATACGATTATCAAAGTCTAATCCATTGTTTTCCAGCGATCCTTATACTTTTTTAAGTGATGCGAGTGTACGTATTAAAAACAATCATGGAGAATCCTTTTTATTTCCTGAAAGTGAGCCTGGTGTTTATACCTTGGATGATTTTAAAGGCATAGAAGGTCTTGAATATCAGCTTGATATAGAATGGGAAGATATAAAAATAAATGCCAGTTCTAAAATGCCTAAGACTGTGGCTATCGATTCTATTGAATTGGTTGTAACACCATCCAGATTTACGCAGAACGATGAATATATATTTTCATTAAAAGTGCATTTTACTGATCCTCTGGATGAAACAAATTATTATCGCTTTGATATTTTCAAAAATGATTCCCTATATAATGGATTTGTTGTAAGCAACGATTTATTTTATAATGGACTTACTACTTATCAGTTTTTTATGAATCAGGAAATGCAAACTCAAGATACTATTTGCGTACAATTGTCGTGCATTGATAAAGCAAATTACAGTTATTTTTTGGTTTTGGGTCAGTTAGATTCCCCTTTTATCATAGCTCCTGGCAATCCAGTTTCTAATCTTAAGGGGAATGCAATTGGTTTTTTTGGAGCTTATGCTCAATCGCGTAAATATTTTATAGTCCCCGATATTGATACCATACTTTAGATTTAGGCTATTTATTAGCAAAAAGTAGATATTAAGGTAATTAATTACTTAAATTTTGTTCCTATCAGAATTCCGCTTATTTTTGAAAAACAAAAAATAGGCTTGTCATATTTGAGCCTAGTTTTCATTGATTTGTAAATAATCGAATAAAATAATACAAGATTTATGTCTGAAAAAAACAAGGAAAGCAAGTCAAGGCGCGAATTTTTGAAAACCGGATCTTTGATTGGTTTAGGTGCTGTGGCTGCTGGAGCTGCTACTTATGCAGGTTTTTCTTATGAGAGCGGTAAAGGTTCACATGATAATCTTCCATTAAAAGAATCTTTGACTGACACTGAGCAAAAAATTAAAGTTTTAACTGAAAATGGAGATCTGGCCGAAGTGGATATAAAATCGCTTACTCCTGTTGAAAAAGGCGAATTTCAAACTGCTCTTCAACATCAAGGCAGAGAAGGCATAGCAGGAAAGCATTGGACCATGGTCATCGATCTTTCGAAATGCAGAAATGCACGAATGTGTATGGCAGCCTGCCAGAATGCTCATCATTTACGTGAAGAACAGCATCATATTAATGTTTTGCGTATGCAAGACGACCGGAATTCGGCACCTTATTTTATGCCAAAACCTTGCTTTCATTGCGACAATCCTCCTTGTACAAAAGTGTGTCCTGTAGATGCTACTTTTAAACGCCAGGATGGTATTGTATTGATTGATAATGAGCGTTGTATAGGTTGTCGCTTTTGTATTGCTGCCTGTCCATATTCAGCACGCGTTTTTAACTGGTTCGAACCCAAAGAAGTGGAAGGCGATGATGAATTGCTCTACAATGTTGAATTAAATGTTCCTCAAAAGAAAGGTACAATTTCTAAATGTTTGTTTAGCGCCGATCGTTTGCGCGAAGGTAAATTACCTTATTGCGTGTCGGCTTGCCCAAATGGTGTTTATTATTTTGGCGATATGAATGAAGATACGGTTACCAATGGAACTACCGGCAGTACTGTTCGTTTTAGCGAACTTATTCGTGATAATGCAGGCTATACTCTTTTACCGGAATTAGGAACCAAACCCAATGTGTATTATTTGCCAGCTAAAAATCGTCTTTTCCCTTTTCAGTACGAAGGAAAAACAACCTTGGATGACGAGGAGCATATTTAATTAAATAATTGAAAATTAAATCTTAAGATATGTCAAATTCTCTATCGAAAGAAAAAGCCAAAAGTAAAATTGATAAGTATGCTGCTGATATTCTTCGCCCAATGCAATCGCATGGAGGCTTGGAATTGTGGGTATTACTTTTGGCACTTGGTTTTGTAATGTATGTTTTTGCATACTTTATACAACTACGTGATGGACTTGGAGTTACAGCTATGCGCGATTATGTAAGTTGGGGTGTTTATATTTCCAACTTTGTATTTTTTGT
>CAYPOW010000255.1:0-4883 GCA_964412145.1 uncultured Draconibacterium sp. | reverse complement strand
TTTTCTTTGGTGGTGACAATGCTGCTTTTTGGGGCCCTATATCCTGGACCATCATTTTCGGATTGACCTTTGCCACATTCTTGACTTTGGTAATTGTTCCCGCGATGTATCAATTCTTGTATAAAGTCAAATTCAAAATGAGTGGAGAGTCTGCTTAAAGATAAGTAGTCATAAGTAGTCATACGATGACTTTGAGTCATCGTATGACATTACCAACTTTACAGTTGATCTAATCCTTTATCCAAAATTTCAAAAGTAACGAGGGCCATTACCTATTCCTTGTTCGCTTTTAAAAGCTGAAGCCTTTCCGCATTTTATTACCCCCTCACCATTCGCTCTCGAAAATTATCGATTAATCATAAAATCCTCCGCTGAGTGAATGTTCCATTCTGTAGATAAAATATTCCAGACTGTTGATTAGGTTTTATTTTAAAAATGTCTTGAAATATATTCGCATCAGATTAATTCGAAGAAAATAAAGACATGAAAAAGATTAAAGCAGTATTCATTTTAGCAGCTATTTTAATAAGCAGTATTAGTTATGCTCAACCTCAAGGAGGCGGAAAGCAAAGTGGTCCACAAGGCCCTCCACCAACCCCTAATTCCTCACAAATTAAAAAGATGGTGAAACAGTTATCGACGGAACTTTCACTAACAGAAGAGCAAAAAACAAAAGTTTCAGCAATCTACACTTCCCATTTCCAAGATGTGAAAAAGAAAAATAAAACTGGAGCGCTTAAGCGTGAAGAGATGGAGACACTAAAAACAGATTTTGAAAAAGAAGTGAAATCTTTACTAAATACGAAGCAACAAAAACTCTATGTAGCTTATTTGAAAAAGCAGACAAATCAGGCGAGTCGACAACGCCCAAACAGATAAGACTTATGTCAATACCAGACAAATAGCCGAATATTCGTAAGCATGAGTAGATAAACCAAGAGAGTGGGGTTTTTTAGCTACAAGCATATTGTTTATTGATAAATACATCCTGTTTGTCGATAAAGACACCGTGTTTGTTGATTTTAATTGAGGTTGTAATATGCTTCGAATACTTTTAACAATTATTTAATACTAAATAAAATTCATGACTAAGAAAACGAGTATTATACTGGCATTTCTAGTTTTAACTAAACTTGCCTCTTCAGAAAATATTGATTTACACGAAATAAAACTTACTGGTTTGCACTGTTGTAATCTTCATGCTGTACTTAGCGAAATTTCACAAAAACACCCTATTACGTTTGTTTATGACAAAGAACAATTTGAAAAAATAATGTTTAGTTCCTATTCAATGAACAAACCCCTTGATGTGTTCTTGGATCAGCTATGTAAAGCAAACAAACTCAAGTATTTTTTTGAAGATACAAATACCATTCGCATTGTGGATAAATGGTATGACAGCAGTAGTGAAACACTGAACGAAACAAACCGATACCTTGGGGATCCGGTGAAGACTAATATTACCCTAACCGGAAAAGTGATCGATCAGGAAACACGCGAAACGCTGCCCTACGTAGCCATTATGGTTAAAGGTACCAATAATGGAACACTTACTAATGTAGATGGCTATTTTACCTTGATAAAAGTGCCTTCCGATACCTCGACCATTTCGGTAAGCTATTTGGGCTACAACAAAAAAGAAATATTCTTAAACCCAGAATCTCAATTGGAAGATTTATCAATAGAAATGGAATCCAATGTGATTAATCTACAAGAAGTAAATGTTACAGCAGAAAAACAAGATATACTTCAGGTAAGCAATGTACAGGCCGGAATTATAAAAATGGTTCCAAAAAAATTAAGCACCTTGCCTAACTTAGGCGAAAAAGATATTTTACGTTCTTTTCAGCTAATGCCAGGAATAAGTGCTGCAAACGAAAATTCATCGGGGCTTTACGTTCGTGGTGGAACTCCTGATCAAGTTTTGGTATTATACGATGGCTTTACTGTTTACAATGTTGAACATATGTTTGGATTTTTTAGTGCTTTCAATAGCAATGCCATCAAAGATGTTCAGTTGTATAAAGGAGGATTTGATACCAAATACGGTGGACGTCTGGCCAGCGTTCTCGAAATAACTGGAAAAGACGGAAATCAGAAAACCTTTAACGGGGCTTTAGATGTAAGTATGATGTCGGTTAACAGCTTTATAGAGTTCCCGATAAAAGATAATATAACCGCCACTTTTGCTTTTCGGCGGAGCTGGGAAAGCCCCATTTACAATAAAATATTCGATCAGTTTTCCAATGAAAGCTCAAGTTCAGATGTACCAGTGGGTCGGGGCTTTGGTCCGGATGAAAATCAGCAAACCGTATCGTATTTTTACGATCTTAACGGAAAAGTTACCTGGCGTGCTGGAGAAAACGATATTGTTGCCTTTAGCGTGTATAGCGGAAAAGATAATTTAGATAATTCCATAACGAAAAGTGCTCCTCAGGGATTTGGGGGCGAAAATTTTCAATTGGATGTGGAATCAGTAGATTTAACCTATTGGGGGAATACAGGAAGCTCGCTTAAATGGTCGCACAAGATATCAGACAAATTTTATATCAATACCCTCCTAGGATATTCAAATTATTTTAGTGTACGAGAACGGTCTACAGACGGTTTTTTCGCCCGTGGTGGCGAAGGCCCAAATAGCATTTCACGGGGAATTAACGAAGACAACAACCTCTCGGATTATACGGCAAAAGCTGATTTCGAATACGAATTAGGCAAAAATAATCATTTGGAATTTGGCTTTCAGGGAGTTTATAATAACATTGATTATGCCTATTTGCAAAACGATACGGTTTCTGTAATCGACCGCTCCACGCAAGGGGAAGTTTTATCAACCTATCTTCAGGATAACATTTCACTCCTGCAAGGAAAACTAACATTAACACCAGGTTTACGTTTAAATTATTTTAGTGAAACACAAAAATTCTATTACGAACCGCGCTTTAACTTTATGTATAAACTGAACGAAAAATTCAGGCTAAAAGGATCCTTAGGGCAGTATTATCAATTTGCAAAACGCGTTATACGTGAAGATATAACTAGTGGTAGTCGCGACTTCTGGGTGCTTTCCGACAATGATAAACTTCCTGTAAGCTCTTCATTACAGTATATTCTTGGCTTTTCATACGAAACACCCAAATTTGTTTTTGATGTGGAAGCCTACTATAAAAACTTGCAAAATATTACAGAATATTCCTTGCGGATTCAAGCAGATAGAAACGGCGTTGATTATTCAGAGAATTTCTTTTCTGGAACAGGCTTTGCTGAAGGAATTGATTTTCTACTCCAGAAAAAATCGGGCAAACTAACCGGTTGGGTAGGCTATACACTCGGAAGGGCCATTAATCATATCGAAGCTTTTGGCGATTATGATTTTTATGCTTCCAACGATGTTACTCATGAATTTAAAATCGTTGGTTCGTATCAATTCAGAGATTGGGTATTTGCAAGTACTTGGATTTATACAACAGGAAGACCCTATACCGCTCCCGAAGGTGGGTACCAGCTTACTTTGCTCGACGGAACAGTGGTGGATTATGTCAATGTTTCGGTTAAAAACGGAAATCGCTTACCAAACTATCACCGCTTAGACCTTTCTGCCACCTATAATTTTACCATCGGACAAGCAGCTCCGGCAAGTATAGGCGTATCGCTATTCAACGCCTATAATCGCAAAAATGTTTGGTATAATGAATATGAAATAATCGATAACAGCGTTATTGAAACTCCGGTATATTTTCTGGGATTAACCCCCAATATTAACCTCACTATAAAACTAAAATAGGCATGAAACATCCAATCTTATATTTTGTAATTCTTTTGATGGCTTTAGCAGCATGCCAAAAAATTCAACTCCAAACAGCTGATTCAGATGTTGCTGTTGTAGAAGCTTATATTACGCCCGGAAATCAATTGAGTTTAAAAATATTCCGACAGCTAATGTTTGAAAACGGTGATACAACAATTACTTATATAAACGATTTGGAAGTGCAGGTATCTAATGGCAACCAGTGGTTTACACTAAGCAATCAGGATTCAGGTATCTATGTTAACCCAGCTATCCAAATTGAATCGGGCATGCTTTGTTCTCTGGCTTTTGAATACAAAGGAGAAACAATTAGCGCTGAAACAAATATTCCAACAAAACCGGAAAACTTTAGCTCATCGGCTGTGTCAATTGAAGCGTTTGGCTTTACCGGTAATGGGCCTCCCACTATGTCTGAACCAATAGCGTTAAGTTGGTTAAACCCCGACGAAGACTATTTTTTAATTGTAGTAGAAAACATTGAGGATAGCCCAACTCTTATTGAGGATATTAATGATGACGAAGATAGACCTCAGCCTGTTTTCAGAAACACACCTACACAAAACGATAATCAGGATTTAAATGCGCGAATGTTTTCATATTATGGAACACACCAGATCATTTTATTTAAACTCAATCCCGAATATGCAGCCTTATATGAGCAATTGTCGAGCAGCTCATTGGATATCACAGCTCCGCCAACAAACATTGTAAACGGTTTGGGAATTTTCACCGGTATAAATTCAGACACCCTTTATGTAGAGGTTGTTTCGAAAAAATAAAACTCTTGGATAAGAAAGATGAAAACTGAAGATTCAAAGTTGAAGGGTTTTTTAAAGCTCTAGCCTCTTTTAAGGACAATGAAAAGGGAGCCTCCAATTGGAAACTCCCTTTTTTATATTGCTGAATGACTTTTTGCAACAAGACTACAAAAAATAGTCAGTCTGCCCAAAATAATTTTATAATTGATCAATTCCCTTATCCAAGATTTCATATGTATCGGAAGCAATTACTAATTCTTCATTAGTAGGAATAACCAAAATCTTTACTTTGGATGCATCCATTGAAACGTCCATTG
>CAYPOW010000254.1:0-4894 GCA_964412145.1 uncultured Draconibacterium sp. | reverse complement strand
GTATAATTACTGAAATAGTTATGACTAAGAAAAATATGGTAGATAATGATTGAACGGGATATTTATAAAGCTTTTGAATTATATCTTGAATTTTCTTAAACATATTTTTGTATTTTGTATTGCTTAATCTCTTAATAAAATTCACTTTCCTTTGTGACGATTATTTAAACACTCTTAAATGTTTGTGCAATATATTTTTAATGATTATTATAAACATTCAAACACTAACTATGATATTACTACTCTTTTTTTTGTTCATATTATTTTAAGAAAGCCTATTTCAATATTTAGGGTTTGCTGAAAAAGTCAGTTCCATTTCAAAGTTTTATACAGCCAGTTTAAACGATATTTTATTTTGAAATAAAATATTTTCAAATATCCTGCTTTCACCTTCTAAAAAGAGTCGATAAAAAAAGCGCAAAAAATAATCCTTTTCATATTTTAGATGGTTCATTACAAAAAAGATGCAACTAATTCAACTTTCTGAGGTTTCTTTCAATTTTGCACGTATATGATTTAAATTATAACCATTCTTCGCTTGTCCAAATTTCGCTTCAATTGCATTTCTTTCTATAGCGTCTTTCTGAATATAACAAGATTGTAGAGATAACTTCTTATTATTATGCGAAATGTCTCCCTCATGTACCCGATACGATGCTGTTTTTTCGTAAGATATCCGGATTTTACTTTTAAGGGAAATATTCAACCAAAACCAATAATCATAAACAAAACAAAGATTTTCGTTTAAAACTCGTTCAGCTAATTCTTTCATTAAATCTGCCCGAGTGCAAACTGTAAGTGTATTGATTAAATTAGTTCCCAACAAATCGAAAAAATCAACCTTCGGCTTTCTGTTTGCTCTTTGCTTCAGCACCATATTATTATCAGGCAGAAGATTCCCATCAGTATCAATAAGGTTTATATCAGATGAAATTAAACCATACTCAGAATTCTCCTCCAAAAAATCAACCTGTTTTTGAAGTTTGTAGGGGTCTGTCCAGTAGTCATCGCCTTCACACATAGCAATGTATTTGCCTATACAAGCATTTATTGTTCTCAGGGCATTTTTTTGTGAACCGACATTTTTTTCAGAAGTTATTACATGTATTTTCTCTGGGTATTTGTTTTGATATTTATAAAAGACATCTCTTGTTCTATCTGTACTACAGTCTTCTCCTATTACAATTTCATACTGAAAATTTGTTTTTTGTGCTAAGAAACTGTCCAAAGTTTTTTTTAAGTATGCTTCATGATTATAGGTTACAGTGGCAATGGATACTTTTAATTCCATTAGTTTTTGAGTTCAAGTAATATACATGCTGCTAATTCAGGATAATCTACTGCTACTTCGCACATTCCTTGAATTATATTTTCAGGAATGTTCAATTGAATCATTTGCGCGGTAGACATACACTTCAAAAAGATGCCTTCTTTTTTATTAATTCTCAGATTGAAATTATTAACAAGCTCAATTAGACTTTCATAAGTAAAAGTTCGTTTATGCCCTGCAGTGTAATCAAATTCACTCATCGCATCAAGACTTTTAATGTATCCTGCTTTTAACCCAAATCTTCTGTTAAGGGCAGACCCATTTGGAACAGTAACATATATTCGACCGTTTTCTTTTAATAGTAGCTTGTATTTATTTAATATGTATTCAGGATCAGTAACGTGTTCCAATACATATCCCATAAGTATTACATCGAATTTCTCAGTTGTTTGAAAATCTTCAAAATATTCTTGCTTAGCAACAATCGTTGATTGAGGATTCCTAATTTTATACCTTTCTATAATTTTGGACGATTCTTCGAGCACAGTATATTGTTCAAAAAACTTACTAAATGTTTCTGTAGTGTATCCGTGTCCTATACCTAATTCGAGGCAACTATTACCATTAAGTAATTCCTTTAACCTTTTAACATACCAAGCCATCCATATTTCCATATCATAGCTGTAAATTTGACTTTTGTCATACGCCTTAATATGTAAATCTAAATTTTCTTTTTTCATATTTATTCCTACCAATATTTTATTTTCTCAATAAGTTCAAAATAATCATCTCTGGTAATTCCGACAATTATTTTATCCCAATATCGATTCTTTCTAAAATACCAATTTCTTTGACGGCCTTCTTCTTTCCATCCGCAATGTTTCGTGATGAATCCATATCCCGGTTTATTATACTCAATTACTGAGCCATCCAATCGTTCAAGATGTAATTCTTCAAATGCATATCGTTCAATAGCCATAAATGTATCTATTCCATAACCCTTACCTCTAATATCTTTATCCCCAAGCTGTAATCCAGTAAAAGCATGATTATTTTTCCAATCAATATCAACTAGATTAACAGTACCAATTAGGCCAAAATCAGGGGATTCAATCGCAAATCTTTGATTAAGGGAATCATTTTTTAGGTTCTCAAACCATTTTTTCTGATAATCCATAGAACTTGGGAAGTGCCATCCTCCAAGCATATACCAAATTTCAGGATCATTAGCCCATTTGTGTAATAATTCTAAATCTTTTTCTTCAATTGCCCTAAGCAATACTTTATTACCTTTAATATTCATTTTGTATAATTTAAATGTTTTTTAATAATATTTGCAATTATCTGCATGTCTTTAATATTATATCTTTGGTCAATAGGTATTGAAACTAAGTTATTTACAAAATCATGCTCAATTGTTTCTGTACTAATAAATTTTAATACTGATTTCCAAAATGTAGGTATAAAAATCATATTTTCAATTAATTTTTCTTTAAGTTTGGCTCCATACTCAATCCAAAAAGGATAACATAAAGGAGCTTCAATATCTTTATTAATTTTAAACATATTATAACTCTTTAATTCATTACATAAAAAGTTAAAATTATTATTTCTGATTTTCGAATATTTTTTATAAGGGATGGAACTTAATATTTGATCTGTAAACTTCGACATTTTTTTAATCGGTTGATTAATTAATGAAATTTCATTTGAAGTAAAATCAGCATAAGCATTTTCCGCACCATATTCAATACGCTTTAATAAATGCGACATTCTCTCACAAGAAATATCTTGTTCAAAATCGGAATCAAGAATTTTGTTTGTATATAAATATGCACCATCAGCAACACCAAAAAACTTACGAGCCGAATAGAAACTTGCTACTATATTTGTGGAAGGCGCAGCATAAAATGCCTGAGAATTGTCTATAATTAAATTTTGTATTTCAGATGAAAGAAAATGAATAAACTCATTTTTTATTCCAAAATAATTAATATACAAAAATACTTCATCTTTCTTTACATTGGTAAAATCAAATTTTGGTTCAAGTTTGGGATCTATATTATAAAACTCATAGTTAATATTTAATTTTCCAAGAGGTTCAAAAAGTACATTGCACATGAAATATGGTATATAAACCTTTGAAGGTTTATTTACCCTTAAAGTATATTCAAACGCATTCCGTGCAGTATTTAGTTTAATGGCCTCTTTGTGATAATGCCCATTAAAGTAGGGTGCTTCTAATTCAAAATAACCACCAATAGCTTTCATAATAATTTATACTGATTTAACATTTCTTGAATTTCCACAGGTGAATTAAACATCATTACATCAATTATTGACAAGTAAGGAATAAAATCATTTCCAAACTGTTCATATTCAGTTATCTTACTTTGCAAAAAGAACAAATCTATTTTATCCTTTATAAAGGTTTCTTTTTTATATAGTTCCTTTCCCCCTATAGAATTAATGTAAGTGTCTGTATTATTTAGTTTGCAAATTTTGATTAGTCGTTCTGATTTTTCTAAAGATTTTGTTTCGTAATATTTATCAGAACTAATCTCAAATACTGTTTTCAAACCAAGATATTCTGATGTTTTGATAACAGATATTATTGCTATTTCAGAGATTAAAGAAGAATTATTAATGTATAAAATTATTTCCTCAATTACTGGGAAAACCTGATCGAAATATGGTGCTTTTGAATATGATTGTTTAATAGTCTTTTTTAATTTTTCAGTTTTGCCTATTATGTAGATTTGATTTATTTTTTTAAACGAACTTGACTCTTTTAAGTTTAAAGTGATATATATTTTTTCACCATTTACTAAGATGTTATTTCTATTAATCCAACCGCCTTTTATATAGTTAACATCATCATAGAACACAAATTTATTAACTGCATTAATAAGTTGAAAATAGCCGATATATGGGAAAAAATAAGGTTGCATAATTGCTAATCTCATACTTATTTATCCATTTATCACTTCACAAATTTTAACAATACTTTCCATGGTTAAATCTGGATAAATCGGCAAACAAATTACCTGTTTAGCAATTTTCTCGGCAACAGGTAAATTTTCATGTTTTGCAGAAGGTAATTCACGATAAACAGAAAATTCGCTTATTAAAGGATAAAAATATCTTCGTCCGTAAATATTATTTTTTTTTAGTTTAAAATAGAGTTCATCACGACTTACAGAATAATCATTACCAACAAAAATAGGGAAATAGGCGTAGTTGTGTTTTGTGTTTTTAATATCTTTTAAAAAGTTAATCCCTTTTACGTTTTTAAGTAATTCACGATAAGTCTCAGTAATAATTTTGCGTTTAATAATTTGCTCATCAAAAGTTTTTAATTGCAATAATCCATAAGCCGCTTGCAGTTCGTTCATTTTTGCATTTATTCCTGGAGCAACAACAGTAGTTTCATCAGCAAATCCAAAGTTTTTTAAATAATCTATTCTTTTTTTTGTTTTTTCATCGTGGCAAATAATCGCTCCACCTTCAATGGTATTAAATGTTTTAGTAGCATGAAAGCTAAGAACAGAAAGATCGCCAAAGTTTAGAATTGAATTATCATCTTTTTCAACACCAAAAGCATGTGCAGCATCGTAAATTACT
>CAYPOW010000253.1:0-4910 GCA_964412145.1 uncultured Draconibacterium sp. | reverse complement strand
GCTGACAACAAAGAGCAAATAAGTCTGGAGCAAGATATTGACAAATACGCCAACATAGCGATTATTAAAAGTATGAGTAAAGCCTATGGAATTTGCGGACTTAGAATTGGATATTTGTTAACGGCTAACCTGGAATTTGCGGAAGCAGTTCGAAATGGCATTCATATTTGGAACATCAATGGATTTGCCGAAGAATTTCTACGTATTTTGCCCAAGTATAAACAGGAATTTGAAGCTAGCTGCGAACGGGTTAAATCAAACCGGGATATTTTTTATAAAAAGCTATCGGCTATTGAAGGGATGACTGTCTTTAAACCCGATGCAAATTATATTTTTTGTCGTTTGCCCGATACTGCTTTAAGTGGACCGGAAGTAACAAAACGCCTTTTTATTGAATATAATATTTACATAAAAGATAGTGTTGGGAAAACACAACCTGATGCAACCCGATATATTCGAATTGCAAGTCGCACCAATGAGGAAAACAATATACTTATTGAAGCTTTGATGGAAGTAATGTATTAAAAAAAACAGCGTATGAAGAACAATAACCAACAGCCAGGCATGCTTACGTTTGCCAAAGACTTGCCAAATATTTGTTCCCTTTTGGGATTATTGAGTGCTCTATTCGGAATATATTTTGCAATTAAAGGAAATTTTCCGGCAGCAATTATAGGTGTATTATGGGCAGTATTATTCGATTGGTATGATGGAATAATTGCTCGAAAGTTAAAAGGACGTACAAAAGAACAAGGTGATTTTGGGGCTCAACTAGACTCTTTGATCGATATTGTCAGTTTTGGTGTTTTACCCGCTATTTTGCTATTAAGTTACGGGAATTATAATATATGGTTTATACCTGGAGCTTTTGTAATTATTGCTACCAGTGTCCTTCGATTGAGTTATTTTAATATTTATGGTCTTATCAACAGTAAAACATATACAGGATTCCCTCTTGATAACAATGTACTCATTCTGGCTTTCATGTTTTTATTTGAAGGTTTTTTCTCCCATTCATCTTTTTCAATAATTATATATACCGTCTTGATGATTCTATCTGCATTAAATATATCTTCAATTCCTACTCCAAAATTTGGAGGAAAATGGGTTTATGTTCTAGTTATTTATGTTCTGGTTATGACATCATTTTTTGGATGGATATTGTATAATGGTCATTAGAATTTTAAGAACGAATCTGCTAGTGTATCACTTTTAGCTATTCTTATAGGTTGCTTTTATTCCAATATTAATTGGTAAAACTCCAAATTTTTGTAATATTTTTCTTTTAATTTTTTAAACTCTCTACTATTTCCTGTCCAAAGTCTAATTCCGTTATGAGTGGTGTAACTAAGTAAAAACCTATCCCAATTAGCATCACCTGCTGTAAAAACAGGTTTATCTTTAAATTCTCTTTTTAACACATTCACCTTTTTCCTGCCATATGGAACTTCTTCGACTTTAATTTTTATTCTTTTATTATCGTTTATATCAACACTTGCTCCAAAAACATTACTGGCAGGTATGCCAAAATATTCCCAACAAATTATTTCAGCGGAAACTCTATTGCTTGCGCTAACGACATTAACTTCAATGCCTGAACTATTAAGAAGTGTTACTATTGATTGCATAATTGTATTTGGTTTTGGAATAGGAATTCTATATCCCTCAATTTCAATTTCATTGGTATGGATAATTTCATGAGTAATATTTTCTAATACCATTAGTTCAAGATTATCCATTACTTCTATCACTTTAAAATAGGCCTTTTCTCTATCTGTTTTTATCAAATTTATATAATCATTCCAATCAAAATTTTTAATGTTTTTATTTTTCACCAGCAATGCAAAAACGGCTTCACCTATATCTCCAATAAGCAAAGTGTTATCTAAATCAAATGCAGCATATTGATTTTTGACTAAGCTCAACTCTTCTATTTTCTCTACAATACGTTTGGGTATATTATTTTTTATAGATATCATACTAGTAATAATTAATCTGGCATCATAATACTTTATCAACTCTACTAAAAAACTTCGTCCTTTTTAAACTGCAGTTTCTCCTTATCCATAATTACCAATTACATACAACGTAGATGTATAAACATTGTTTATATTTCTCTTATGTGGTATTTCTCTACCTTCACATCGTGCACTCCACTACAAACTAACATTATTAATTTTTTGGTTAAGATATTATAATTTTTATTTATTGCCAGATAATCTGCCAGACAAACGGAAAACAGGTGAAGTATATAGGAAAAATAATAACTTTCTGAATCTTATAATGTAGTGAATGATAGTCTGATTGGCCATTCAGACATTCGAACCACCTCACATTATCTCGATAGTTTATCAACAGAAGAAATGTTTATGGTAAACAATAATCTGGTTAAACGGAAGAAGGACAAGGAAGGTGATAAACAACGCTCATCTACCAACAAACGATCATAAGAATGGCTTGAGTTATGGCGCTATAATTATTTTTCTCTTTTATTTCAAAATTAATTACCTTCGGAGCAACCTTTTAATTCTCGATCTATGAACTCAATTCTTGTCATGGATGATCCGGACTGGTAAGTACATGAATTATATTTTCACAGCCCCCATTTTTTATAAATTCTGTATGTTCATCAATAGTCTGAAATAGTTTTCCGCAAATTTCTTTACATTCTATTTTGTAATCGGTGGCTCCATAGAATTTTTCTATTATTTTTTCTAAATTGGGATCGGAAAAAGAAGGTTTCCAGTTTTCTTTCCTCACTAATTCGAGTGTGGTTTTCCATATAGCAGCACTGAGTGCTCCACATCCGGATCCACTTAAACCAAGACCACCTGCGAATCCGGCTACCATTGCCATTTCTTCTTCATTGCCACCCATTTTTTTTACCACTTCAGAAGCACAACTTAGTGCTTTTTGAGGTGATCCGTTTTGTTCCAGCATTAGGCCTTCCCGAGCTGCTTTGATTGCCTCCGGAGCCCATTTGCCTGTAATATAAAAGCAAGTATAAAACTTCCCTGTAAGAAAGTGTTTTGCTAAACTCCATTTGTTTGTAAAGTCAGTTTTGGATATATCTTCACATTCGATACTTTTTGCTCTACTTTTAAATGATTCAACAATACGCTGAGTTGCATTTATGGTTTTTCTTATGGATTGATCCGGATCATCACTTCTGCGAAAAGATTCTGCTCCAACAGCCATAGTTGCTCCCCAAACCATTCCGCATTGATAGCCTTGCTGTATTATTCCGCCTGCTAAAGGATCTATGGCACGTTCTTCCATCTCTTTCGGGTGACCGAATTCGCGGTTTAACAGATAGAAGAAGGTACGTGAACAGGTGCCTTTTTTGAGAAATGTTCTTTT
Organism: uncultured Draconibacterium sp.; assembly: GCA_964412145.1. Classification (GTDB taxonomy): domain Bacteria; phylum Bacteroidota; class Bacteroidia; order Bacteroidales; family UBA12170; genus UBA12170. The sequence continues at coordinate 1,550 of CAYPOW010000253.1, read as the reverse complement.
TGCCTTTAATTTTACTGTTTTCGATTTTATACTATTCATTTTTCCTCCTCTACTTTTGTGATGTTAAGAATTGAAATATCAGGGATAATATTTAGGATTACATTTCCTTTTTTAACCCGAACAAGAGCCTTAAAAAATGGATTCTTCTGATGATCAGATCATACAAAGTAAAACATTCTGTCGTAGTGAATGCAAGCGTTAGTGCAAATTTTAAAATTATCGGGCTTCCTCCTCCACCTGACAGGAGGTGACTCAAGGTTAGTTTAAAAGACTACTATTTGAAAGTGAAGTTTCATTAACGAACCGCCGTATACTGCCTGTCCCGTTTTTTTTACAGGAAGAACCATATCCGTCAGCTGACGGATGAGAAGCGCACTCCGTCAGTTCCGATAGCTATCCTTTAGATTGTGTGCCTGTTGATTATTATTTTAACGGTCTTTTCTTAATCATTCCTCCTTTTGCATCTTTTATACTATGCATTACAATAAAAGCATTTTTATCAATTTTATCTATCTCTGTTTGTAGCTTTGATAATTCCAATCGCGTTACTAATGTATATACAATATCTGTCTGTTTTAAAGGTTCGCCTCTTTTTGCAAATCCCTTTTTGCCAGAGTATAAAGTGCATCCTCTTCCCAATTTTTCAATTATTGCTAATCTTATATCCTCATTCTTATCAGAGATTATAGTTACACCAATGTACTCCTCAACTCCTGATACAACAAAATCCACCGTTTTTGAAGCAGCTAAATAAGTCAAAATAGCGTATAATGCAATTTCTATGGAAAACGCATATGCAGCAACAGCAAAAATAATGATATTAAAAATTAATACTATATCTCCTATTGTCAATGAAGTTTTGCGGCTAATAAAAACGGTCAATACTTCTGTTCCATCAATGACTGAACCTCCACGAACAGTCAGTCCCATACCTAATCCTAAGAAAAAGCCACCAAAAACAGAAACCAATAATTTGTCATCTGTTATTGAAGTAAAAGGGATTACATAAATTGAAATAGCAAGTAAAATAATTGCAATAATACTTTTTATAGCAAATTGCTTACTTATTGTCGAGAATGCTATTATCAAAAATGGAATATTAATTAATACAATTAAAACTGATAATGAAATACCTGTCAATTCGGTAGCAATAAGAGATATACCCGTTACACCACCACCAAGAAATGAATTTGGAAGTAAAAATCCTTTCAGTCCAAAGCATGCTGATAAAATTCCTAAGAGAATTAGAAAGCTGTCTCGTACTATATAGTGTCTGTTCATAAAGTAATAAACAATTGATTGTTAATAACTTATATTAATTTTTTGTGATTTATATTGATTTATGTTTTACTTTTACAAAATAAATCAAAAACACAAAAATAAAAAAAAAATATGAAATTATTCAACGATTTTCGTCTAAAGTTTGAAAAGCCCGATTGGTCGCGTAATCCTGAATTTGGCTTGGTAGATATTTTATTAGAAAAGCATCCCAAATTATACAATATTTTAAAAGAAGATATAATCAAAGGCACAAAAGAAAGTGAATTTGG
>CAYPOW010000252.1:0-4943 GCA_964412145.1 uncultured Draconibacterium sp. | reverse complement strand
CATCATGTGGACAAATCACCATTTTATACGTATCCTCCGAAGGAATTTTATCTTCCTTAGCCATACGCGAAACTAGACTATCCATTTGCCAGGGATATTGCGTAAAACCTATTGTGTCTTTTAAAGGCCGTATATATGCATCAGCCATTTTTTTATTGTTATTTTGATTTACACAAGAAAAACATAAAAGGCAACTTAAAAGACTGTAGAAAATTATTTTTATCCGCATCATATTTAATTTATTCGTTACAAATCAAGTGATGAAAGTAAGAAAAAAAGTCTTTCAATCAAAAGAGAATAATTTGTTTTTCACTTGTCCTTGAAAAAACAGAAGTTTTTTAGGAAAAACTTACATTTACCAAACCTTAAAATTAATAGAAAATATTCTTAAGATATTATTGCTACACAAAAATGCAATCGCAATCTGGAACGATTTTGAAATAATTAGATCTTACAGTACGTGGATTCGATTGCAGAAAACAAATAAAAGTTCACTAACTTTTATTTAAATTGATATGGGCAAAAACATATAAACTCCCAAAAAAAGACAAACTGAAGTCCGTAAAATTATAATAGATTTGTTGCAATTTAAAAACTGATTAATAAAATGAATAACTCTATCATACTAAGCTTAATACAAAATGTCAGTCTTTTACTTGTCTTTAGTTTAATATACGACTATTTCTGGTCACGACACAAAAAACCTAAAGGGATTTTATTTAAAATAGTAGCAGGTATAATTTTAGGTGGTTTCGCAATTCTTTTGATGCTTACTCCATGGGAAATGATGCCTGGAGTCGTCTTTGATGTTCGTTCGGCTTTACTCGTCATCTCAGGTTTGTTTTTTGGAATAATTCCGACACTGATTGCCATGATTACCGCTGCTATTTATCGATTTTTATTAGCAGGAAGTGGCGTTTGGATGGGTATAGCAGTAATCATTAGCTCTGGAACGATTGGAATTGTTTGGCGTTTTTTAAGACCTAATTGGAAAAACAAAAAACCTGCTCTTGAGCTTTTAGCTTTGGGCTTCCTCGCTCACATTATTATGTTGGGCTGCATTTTTTTTTTACCGGCGGAAATCAGAATATTAACTTTCAATAAAATCCTTTTACCAACATTAACTATTTATCCAACGGCAACCATACTTCTTGGTCTTCTAATGGTTCGTTGGTCAAGAAATTGGCAAAATCAGGAATTTCTAAAGGCTGAAGAAAAAAAATACCGGTCTCTTTTGGAATTTGCACCTGATGCATTTTTTCATGGCGATTCAGATGGAAATTTCATTACGGTCAATAATAAGGCGACGGAGCTAACAGAGTATACAAAAAAGGAATTGCTTGCGATGAATATAAAGGATTTGTTTCCTCCAACCGAATTAAATGAAAAACCATTAACATTTGAGTTTCTCCAGCAGAATCATATTGTCAGCGAAGGGAAAATACTTCAAAAAAGAGGTGGAAAAATCATTGTCGAGTTAAAAGCTAAAATGATGCCCGATGGCACCTTTCAAAGTTTTATGAAAGATATTAGTGCCGATAAAAAGGCAGAAGAGGCATTGAAAGAAAGCGAAAGAAACTTCCGACTAGTTTTTGAAAATTCCCCTATTGGAATTTATATGGCATCAAATGATGGATCAATAATCGATGCGAATTATTCTTTGCTGAATATTCTGGGATCTCCATCAATTGAAGCAACAAAAGAAATAAATGTATTGCAATTTCCACCATTAGTTCAAAATGGCTATGCTGATAAATTTTCAAGATGCGTTAGCGAAGGCAATATAATAGAATTTCAAATGCCCTATAAAACAAATTGGGAAAAGGAGACTTATTTGCATAGCTTTATAGTTCCACTAAAAAATTCGGATGGAAAGGTGGAAAAAGTGTATACCCTAATCAATAATATCACCGAACGAAAACGAATAGAAAAGGGACAAAAAGCAGCATTTAATATTTCAAACGCTGCCATTACAACCGATAACCTTAAGCAATTAATTGGGCTTATACAAAAAGAACTGGGAACTATCATTGATACAACTAATTTTTTTCTTGCCCTTTACGACCCCCAAACCGATACACTATCCTTGCCTTTTTTCGCTGATGAATACGATAATTTTAAATCCTTTCCTGCAGAAAAAACTATAACACGGTATGTGATTGATACGCAGGAATCCTTGTTGGCAGATGTGGATTTCCTGAAAAAGCTGGAGAATTCAGGAGATATAATGCGTCATGGAGAAGATTCCTTAATCTGGCTTGGTGTACCACTAAAAGTAGACGGAAAAATTACGGGAGCCATTGTGGTTCAGAGCTATACTGATGAAAATGCCTACAATGAATCGGACCAGAAGATGCTGGAATTTATTTCCGGGCAGATTGGAATGGTTATTCAAAATAAAAAAGCAGAAGAACTTCTTAAAAAAAGTGAAGAACGATTTGACCTAGCCATGAAGGCTTCCAACGATGGCCTTTACGATTGGAATCTTGTTACGAATGAAGTTTATTATTCAACTCGTTGGAAAACCATACTCGGATATGAAGAGAATGAATTGCCAAATGATCTTTCTACTTGGGAAAATTTAAGTCATAACGAAGAAAAAGAAGCATCGCTGGCCAAATTAAATGACGCCACTAAAAATAGAATTACACATTATGGTGTTGAATTCAGAATGAAACACAAACTTGGCCATTGGGTAAATGTTCTTTCGAGAGCAGAATTGGTTTACAATGAGGAAGGAAAAGTAATTCGGGCGGTAGGTACTCATGCCGATTTAACTGATCAAAAAAAGGCCGAAAAGAATTTGAAAGAAGCTTTAAAAAATGCAAGAGAAAGTGAACATCAATTAAAATTAGTGAATGAAGAAGTGAATAATAAAAATATTTTCATTCAAACAATTCTTGATAATCTTCCAATTGGGGTAGCGCTGAATAATATCGATGGTGGCGATGCTACCTATATGAATGAAAAATTTGAAGAAATATATGGTTGGTCTTCAGAAGAAATTACTAATATTAGTTCGTTTTTTGAAAAGGTTTATCCTGATGAGGAATATCGAAATCAGATGATTGCAAGAATAATGTCTGATATCAAATCAGGGGATCCTGAAAAATTGCACTGGGAAAATATTTTCATTACACGAAAAGACAAATCAAAAAGAGTAATTAATTCCGCTAATATTTCATTGGTAGAACAAAATACGATGATTTCGACAGTTATGGATATCACAAATCTCCATGAAATTCAAAACGATCTTCTACATGCCAAAGAAAAGGCTGAGGAAAGCGACCGCTTGAAATCAGCCTTCCTGGCCAATATGAGTCACGAAATTCGCACGCCAATGAATGGTATCCTTGGATTTGCTGATATTCTAAAACAACCAGGACTTACTGGTTCTGAACAGCTTGCCTATATTGATGTAATAGAAAGATCGGGCCATCGCATGTTAAATATTATCAACAATATTGTTGATATTTCAAAGATAGAATCTGGTCAAATGGAAGCCCATATAACGGAGACCAATATAAATGAGCAGATAGAATTTATTTATACATTCTTCAAGACTGAAGCTGAGCAAAAGGGAATTCAACTGAAAATGAATAATTCACTGCATTCAAGCGAAGTTAATATAAGGACAGATCGTGAAAAGCTATACGCCATACTTACTAATCTGGTAAAAAACGCAATTAAATATTCAAATGAAGGCCGCATCGAATTTGGTTATACTTTAAAGAAATCCGATCTCCAATTCTATGTGAAAGATACAGGAATCGGCATTTCTCCCGATAGGCAGGAAGCCATCTTTGAACGCTTTATTCAGGCAGATATTGCCGATAAAATGGCATTGCAGGGAGCAGGGCTGGGATTGACAATTTCAAGAGCTTATGTGGAAATGTTGGGTGGAAAAATATGGGTTGAATCTGAGCTAGGAAAACACTCTAAATTCTATTTTACAATTCCTTATCTGCGTGAGAAAGATCATGTTAGAGAAGCTGAGTTTGTAAATAATGCAGTTGTTGATTTAAGCAAAATGAAACTTAATATTCTGATAGTTGAAGACGATCCAACCTCTGACATTTATTTAACTACTCTGGCAAAAAGTATCAGTAAGAAAATTGTGCATGCTCAAACTGGAGTTGAAGCTATTGAGCTTTGCAAATCATCAACTGACTTTGATTTGATATTGATGGATATCAAAATGCCAATAATGAATGGTTATGAAGCAACACGAAAAATTCGGGAGTTCAATAAGGATGTAATCATTATTGCACAAACAGCCTATGCACTTGCCGGTGATCGGAAAAAAGCATTGGAAGCCGGCTGTAACGATTATATCACAAAGCCGATTAAGAAAATCGGTTTTTTTGAAATGATAGAAAACTATTTTTAATCCGATTAGGTAAATTTAAAAGAGCTGAGCACGAATTATACCTATTGTGCATTTAAAAACCTTGGTATTATTCGCGAAAAACAATTAGGAAAGTGTTTGATGCGTTTGCCCTGTTATGATATGCATAGCCGTTTCATGTATTACTAAAATGTTGTATATTGCATTTTTGATGTGTTTGTAAACTTTTGGTAATAATAATGAAAAACCGGCCTGTTAAGAAATAGAAAATCAGATAGTTGAATTTAAATAAGATTAATAACTTCATCACAAATTCAACTTTTTTTATAATTTCTTACTAGGAATAAAAATCACTATTCTCAATGAAGAAAGAATCAGCATTAAACAAAGAACCTACACAAGCAATAAAAGAAGGTGATGATAAATTTAGAATTCTATTTGATAATGTTCCTCTTCCTTATCAGTCTTTAAACGAAGATGGAAGTTTTATTGATGTGAACCATGTGTGGCTCAGCACCCTAGGGTATAAAAAAAATGAAATAATAGGAAAATTTTATCAAGATTTTCTGCATCCGGATTATAAAGAGCATTTTCC
>CAYPOW010000251.1:1757-4946 GCA_964412145.1 uncultured Draconibacterium sp. | reverse complement strand
TCAGGAATACCTATCCCTTCGTCTTTTACAAAGAATTGAAAGTGATTCTCCTCTATTGTAAATCCAATTTCAATGCTTCCTTTATTGCTGTATTTAATTGCATTTTTGACCAAATTCAATAGAATTCCATCCAATTTTTCGTTGTCAGTATAGCAATAAACCTCTTCAGATGAAAAAGGTACATTAGAAAACAATTTCATTCCTTTTTTTTCGATTTCAGGTTTAAAAAATTCAAGAACCTGATCAATTTGATCATTCAGATTGGTCTTGGTATTAAGCATACTTACCTGTCCAGATTCAATCGTAGAAATATCAATTAAGTCTTTGATAGTGTTAAGCATACGAGCGCCGCTTTTTTCAATCATTGCAATAAAATCATGTTGCTCCTCACCTGAAAGTTTAGGTTCTTTTAAGAGGGAAGTAAAGCCCAGAATCCCATTCATCGGCGTACGAATTTCATGACTCATATTTGCCAGAAAAGCTGATTTTAAACGATCAGATTCCTGTGCTTTTTCGAGGGCTGCTTTCAGTTCTAATACCTTTTTTTTCCTTTCTATAGCTAGACTTATTTGTGGGGCAATGTATTCGAGTATTTCTAAATCTTCTTCACACAGCTTTTTCTCACCCTTGTAATTCTGTACGACAATTGCTCCAATCACGTCATCTCTATTGAAAAGTGGCACTCCAATCCATCTTTCACTTATAGGACCTATTAACTCAAAATCACCTTTTTCAATGTGTTCAAGGAACTCTTTTTCATCAATCAACATCGATTTCCTGGAATTGATAACATAACCAGTTAAAGTGTTTTTTGCTGGAAACTCTGTTAAATTTGCATCTATCTGGTCAGCAATAAACGGGGTAGATATCATTTGTGTTTGTTCATCGTATAAAGCAATATAAAAATTGTTCGTATGAATGATTTGCTTGATTTCGGCAAAAATAAATTTAGAAAACGACTGAAAATTATCTGTAGCAAGTACAGCATTTGAAATATTTACCAGAATATCTTTGGTTTCTTCCAGTTTTTTACGTTGTGTAATATCTTCTTTAATGGCAACAAATCGTGTTATCTCTCCATCTTCATTCTTTAAAGGCGAAATAGAAGCAAGTTCCCAAAATAATTCGCCATTTTTCTTTCTATTATGAAATTCACCTTGCCATACATTTCCCGACAATATAGTGTCCCACAATTTTTTGTAATCACTTTTTGACTTTTCACCTGATCTAAAGAGGTTTGTTTTTTTTCCAATGATTTCGTTGAGTGTGTAGCCTGTGATTTCTGCTATTTTTGGATTGCCATACTCTATAACACCTTGGATATCAGTAATAATTATTGAAACTGGACTTTGCTCCACGGCAAGAGATAATTTCAACACAGATTCTTCTGCTTTTATTCGTTCACTGATATCGTGAAAAGCGCCAATTATTTTTGCCGATTTATTTTTTGAATCCAGCTGCATCTCTGCCGAAACAGAACAGTAGATGGGATATCCATCTCTGTTTTTCAAAACGATTTCATAATCTAACAGTCGCTTTTTGCTTTTTAACTCTTGAACTAATTTTTGCCTGGCCTCTTTATCCTGATAATTATCAAAGATGTATTTGCCTATTAAATCTTCTCTTTTATACTGTCCTTTACTTAACAAAGAGATGGAAGGGCTCAGCTCCAGCACAATTCCTGTTAAATCTGTTTCGTAATAAACATCCTGAATGTTTTCAAAAATACTACGGTATTTTTCTTCTTTACTTAAAAGTAATTCTTTGGCTTGTATTCTGCTGAGTGCCAGTGATATTTGATTAATAATAGTTTCGAGCAAATCTATTTTAACAATTTGGCTTCTTTTTCTATAGCCTAAAGCTATCTCCCCAAAAAAACGATCGTCCCAAACAAAACCAATAGAAAACAATTGATGAAGTCCGATAATTTTTTCTACTAATAAGCAAATGGGTTTTGGTATTTTTTGAACAACAAATTCATAAACACCTCCTATTAATTGATTTATTTTTTTTCCAAATCCAACACCCCGCTGTTCAGCCAAATTTTCTACCGGAATTCTCAAAATTTGCATATCCAAGCCAAGAATTTTATTGATCTTTTGAATTTTGTTATCTGCTCCAAATAAATGTTTTGCGGAAGAGGATTGACTCTTCTCATCGAATTCAGAAATCATTAGATAATCGGCACCTGATAAGGGGTGAATAAAATCTCTTATAAACTCATATATGCGTTCTTTGGAATCGATTTCCAATAAAATGGAAGAGGCTTCCGCTATTGTTCCCAAATCTTTTATTTTCTCTTGTAATTTTCCTTCACTTTGCTCCAGAGCTTCCTGATTTACTCTTTTTAGCTCTTCAGATTGCCGCAATATCTGTTTACGCATCAAACTTATTTCTATTTGCGTTTTCACTCTGGCTAAAACTTCTTCGGCAATAAAAGGTTTAGTTATATAATCTATTCCACCAACAGAAAATCCTTTTAAAATATCCTTTGTTTTGGTTAAGGCGCTAATGAAAATAACAGGTATATCTTTGTATAGTGCGTTGCTTTTAATTTTTTCACAAACTTCAAAGCCATCAATATCAGGCAGAACAATATCGAGTAAAATTAAATCGGGTATTTCTTCCTGTATTGAATCGATGGCGCTCCAACCAGTTGTTGCCGTACGTATTTTATACCCATTTTGGATAAGCAAATGCGTAAGGATATGCAGATTCTCGAGTAAGTCATCTACAATTAAAATATTTTGTGATTTGGCAGGTAATTTCATTGGAGCGACTATTTGCATTATGTTAAAATCATTCCATTTAAGTATTGAAATATTTTTTCATCCTTAGCAAAAAAGCTATTTATGAATATTTCAACAAATGTAAATTTGGAAATAAGTTTTAATTAATATTTACACCAAATATACTCAATTTTGCTTGCTTTGGATTTTTCCTAGCACAAATCGTTTATAAAATTCCACATTCCGTTGTTTAATTGTATTAATAATCAACCAGATTTATTGCAATTTCTTAAGAATTAATCGAAATCTTAAACTATTCATCAGAATGTAAGGTAGTTGCTTTTAACCAACGGGTTAACCCCTTGGTTCCTTTTGATATTCTATAAACTCTATTGATTACATATCGGAGTTTACCAAATACAATTTGTATAAGATACGCGCTTAAAAAACCTTATTTTTT
>CAYPOW010000251.1:0-1657 GCA_964412145.1 uncultured Draconibacterium sp. | reverse complement strand
TCTATTTTTCCGTTTCAATATAATAACCATCGCGTGACAAGATATGATCGAGATTAGCGATTCCATAAACAACGATAGCCATCACAATTGCAGAATGCTCCTGATATTCAGGAATGCTTTTATTGTACATATCGCGTTCGGTATGCCAAATTTCGCCATAGTTAAAATCGTAACCTTTCGTGTCTTCCAATCCAAAAGACATAGCTGGAATGCCATTCAGTGCAAAATAAGCATGATCGGAACCGCCTGCGCGTGTTGGTCGTTTGCTTGCTTTGCGTTCTTTCAATGTAAAAGGAAAATCTGGATTGATATCGCTTAAAGGAGCACATATTTTTTCCATATCTTTATGCATTGCATCAGTAACACTCAAACTAGTGGTTACCGTTGGTCCGCCATCACGATTAAAATAATTAGAAATCTTTCCCCATTTATCTTCATTTTTTTCAACCCAGCTTTTTGAACCTAATAGTCCAAATTCCTCACCAGCCCATAAACAAGCAAGGATAGTTCTTTTCGGTTTTCCTCCTGCGGCCATAATCATGCGTGCAGCTTCCATGGTAGGTGTAACACCAGAACCGTCGTCAACTCCACCACTAGCAACATCAAAAGCATCCAAATGACCACCCATCATTACATATTCATCAGGAAATTCCGTGCCTGGTATAATACCAATTACATTGTAATATTTTATCGGCCCCATTTTAAAATGATTTCGTATATCAAATTCAAGCTCAAAGCTTTGGCGTTCTTTTACCATTTGTTTAATAATGGCATATTGATGTTCGTCTAATTTGATATCAGGAGTGGTTGGAAGTGTTTCAAAAGTCATTGAATCGATATTTTTCCGATCGTAGAGTGCTCTGATTGGCACAGAAGCCGATTGGATGATTCCTAATATTCCTGCTTCTCTCATTTGGCGATAAAACAAGGCGGGCTCCTCAACGTATGGGAGCATTTCTTTTTGTACACTGTCTCTGTTATTCCAATTGTAAGATCTAATCGCCCTGTTTTTATTATCAATTTCAAGATTAATTGCAATTAGAGAATCTCGTAAATGATCGGCTTTTGCCGAAATATCGATAGGCCAGCCCGTGTTTTTTCCTGAAACGAGTACCCATGCTCCACTAAGTTTCCCTTTCATCCGATTGAACTGAGTCTGAGTTTTTGGTTCAATAAGCACATGTCCTTTTTGAACTCCGGTTGTGCCTGAAGTATAAGAAGGAGTAGCAAAATGTAATTGCATTCCATTGTCGCTGAGCATTCTGCCAAACCAGGGGCCTCTGTTAAAGCCAACAGGTAAGGTGCCTGAATAATCCATCTCCACCTGCATGCCCCATTCTTTGAATTTACTGGCAGCCCATTCTGCAGCATTTTCATAAGCATCCGATCCGATAAGTCGGCCACCAAAACGGTTGGTTAGAATGTCTAAATGTTTCATGGCCTGATTATCGGTTTGGCCAATTTCGATTATTTTTTTTACGACTTGTTTTGATTGTGCAAATATTGAAGCATTGAGCAAAAAAACAAAAATAAAAGTAAAGAGGAAAATTGATCGTTTCATAAGTTTTGTTTTTGGTTGTACATTTAGGTAAATTACCTGAATTTGATTGTGTTTTAAATAGACGTTAAATGTATAAAAAATATAAGTCATTAAGTA
>CAYPOW010000250.1:0-4956 GCA_964412145.1 uncultured Draconibacterium sp. | reverse complement strand
CACTGAAAGCTGCGGCTTTATCTGTTGATGAAAAACAAGCCTTATTGGGTGCTTCTTTCAATTTAGACAAAACCAATATTTATTATAATTACGATGAAAATAATGTGGGTTTTAATGGTTTTCCCATAAAAGTATGGGGTGTTTCTCAAGCCATACGCTTTCCTGGAGTTTATTCTGCGCAACGAAATTTAGCGCAAAATGCTTTGGAAATGCAAGAATCCTTTTATTCACTTCAGAAACAAAGTTTCCTCGAAGGGATTTCGTTGGCATACTATCAATTGATTTATTTGCAAAACAAACATGTTATTCTTTCACATTTGGATAGTTTATATTCCGGCGTAGCTCACACTGCCAAAAGAAAGTTCGATTTGGGCGAACAGAATTATCTCGAAATGCTAAACGCTCAGGCGCAGCAACAAGAAATTTCGACGCGTCTAAAACAATTGAAGGAAGAGATTAAAATTGCCCATCTTCATTTGAATCGTTTTTTGGCATTGGAAGAGGATTTTATTGTTGAATACGATCACTTAAAAAAGATTGACTATGCTGTTTCCGGACTTGAAAATCATCCACAGATGCTTATGATTGAGAAACAAAAGCAAAGTGCTTTTTCAAACCTACGATTGGAAAAAGCCAATCGAATGCCCGATTTGAATCTGGAATATTTCCAGGGAAAAAATAATGGGCCTGCTGCTAAGCTCTATCAGGGCTTTTCAATTGGGCTGGATATCCCTCTTTGGTTTAGGGCTTCGCAGGCAAAGGTAAAAGCTTCATCCATTCGGCAAAAAGTGGTTGATCAACAGTCTTTTGCTGTTTTGCTTCAATTAAAAAGTCAACAAAACCAATTGCTTAGTGCTTTAAAACGCGATGAGCAAGCACTTGAATTTTATAACAATCAAGGTAAAAAATTAGCTGCTGAATTACTAAAAGTAGCTCAAAAGAGTTATCAGTTGGGCGAAATAAATTTCCTCCAGTTTATTCAGAGTGTTCAAAGCGCACAAATCATCGAGCTTGATTACCTCGATAATTTAATTTCTTTCAATCAGAATGCAATTCGTTTAAAATATTTAAATCTGAAATAATGAAAATATATACACAAAGTCTCGCTTTCCTTTTTGCTTTAGCAATCCTAAGTTCTTGTAATAATTCAGTCGAACCAGTTGCAACTGAGCCAGAAAACGCAATAGAAAACAATCAGTTTGTTGTTTCCAAAAATCTTTTAGAAACAACCAATATGGCTATGGGTAACTTAATTACACACGATTTTTACGATATTGTTCAGGCAACCGGAGCTATAGAAGTACCTGCTAGTTCAAAGGCAGATATCAGTCCGATGGCGGCTGGTTTTGTTAGTAAAATCCCCTATTTGGTTGGCGATAAAGTAAGGAAAGGCGATTTACTGATGCAGCTTCAAAATCCTGAGTTTATTGCTATGCAACAGGCTTATCTGGAAGCTAAAGCAGAACTAACTTATTTGCAAAGTGAATTTGATCGCCAAAAGCTTTTGATGGAAGAAAACATCAGCAGCAAAAAAAGCTTCCAAAAAGCGAGCAGCAATTTTAAGTTGAAGCAAGCGCAATACAGCGGATTGAAAGAAACTTTACGATTGTTAAACGTTGATTTGGCTCAATTGGATGCTGGTATTTTTACATCAACCATTCGTATTTATGCGCCCATAGATGGGTTTATTTCTAATGTTAACGCATCTCTCGGAACATATGTGGCGCCCGGCAATGTATTGTTATCTTTAATCAACACATCGCATAAGCATTTGGAGTTGGAAGTGTTTGAAAAAGACGTACTAAAATTAGAAAATGGACAAAAAATACGATTCCGCGTAACAGATGCCAGTAAAGATTATTTTGAAGGAACTGTTTTTCAGATAAATAAAGCCATTGATATGGAAAAGAGAACACTTTTAGTCCACGGACATTTAGCAAAAGCAAACAATCGTTTTTTACTTGGAATGTATGTGGAAGGTGAGATTTTAACTAATAAAACAAGTGCTATTGCCGTTCCTTCGCGCGCACTGGCTATTGAAGATGGACAGCATTATATTTTGATTTTCGAAAAAGAATCGGGCGATGATTTAATCTTTGTAAAAACGCCTGTAAAAATCGGCCTTGTTACCGAGAAATACACTCAGATAGTAAGTCCTGTTTTTCAGGCGGGTGATAAAATTATGGATAAAGGTGTTTTTAGGTTGGTGGGGAACTAATTTGTTGATGTACTGATGAGATAATAAGGTTTTATTCAATAATGAGTGTTTTGCGTCGGATTGTGAATGATTTCATAAGGGATTGTGGGCTTCAAACCTATCAAGTTACACCTAAAATTGATGTGGGTGATACTGCTCGAAAACCTCTGAAACCTTATGAATTTACACATTGTTGTAAACCGTTTTTATTCTATCTAAATTGTTTTGGTTTCAAATTTTTACTTGCATTTTCTACGATTTCTAAAATTCTCTTTTGTCTTGTCTCTTTTCTTTTAACAGAAACGATCCAGTGCAATAAAATCTTTTTAACCGATTTACTTAGACTATCAAAGTATTCCATTGAGCCTTTGTAATTTGCAAATTCTTCTTTTAAATCTTCTGGAATTACAAGTGCTTCAACTTCATCTAAAATTGTCCAAGAACCATTTTCTTTTGCAATTTCAATGCTTTTGTAACCTTCTTCTTCCATAAATCCTTGTTCAATTAAGATTTTCACTTTATCCTTATTTGTCTTTGACCAATTACTTTTTGCTTTTCGTTTGCTGAAATACTGTTTGTATTTCTCAGAGTCTATTGTCCTTTTGACGCTATCAATCCAACCAAAACATAGTGCTTCATCAACTGACTCACTCCAACTTAGGTTATAGTTAGGAGATTTTTTCTTATAAAAAATGAGCCAAAGTGCTTCTTTTTTATTGTGGTTCAATTCGAGCCATTTTCTCCAATCATTTTTGTCATAAGGACAATAGTCTTCAACATCTTTCATACTTTAGTTTGTACTTTTTTTAATGGCTGCCAACGGTTTTGCCATGTAGAGTGCTGGAATTGAAGCGATTCAATTTCAAACTGCGTAGAGCCAATTCGTTTATTCATATTTTCATTTTTTACGCCAATCGTCAAAGACGAATTGGCGGTGTTGCAACGAAGAACTGCAGTTGAATTACCCGTTGAAGTCCGCATTACATATAGCTTTTGTTAGGTGCCGTAATTATTCGTTCCATTTATTTATTTTTTCAATTAGATTTAAAAGGTTGTCTTTCAAGTCTAACACTTCAAGTGAATCTTTATCAATATAATTAGCAATTTCAGAGGAAAAAGCGGTCTTACTTAGGTTGTATTTAAGTTTTATTTTTTTATCTGAATTTAGGATATTGTCTTCAAGTTTTGTGTCTTTATCATTTATAACATTCGACTTATATCCATGCTTTTCAGAAAGCCATTTTGAAATAGTTTTATCTGATAAATAGTTTTCAATTTCTCTACCCTTTGTTATCCAATTATTGCCTTCTCCAATTTCATCAATAATTCTTTTTTTTGTGTCATTTACTTTCGTATTCATTGTTTTTCCATCTCTGTCTAGAACCACAAACGCATTACTATTTATTTTTAGCAGAGGTATTACTTCACTTTTAAACCACTCAAAATCGAATGATAAATTTGATAACAACCGACCTCCATAAAACATTATTGAATAATGTAAACCTTCTTTTAATTCAGGCGCTAAGATTTCAAGCCATTTATTGATGAAATTTCTATCACTCGGGCCTTCAACCCAAATTACACCATTACATTGTAGAATATCACTTGCTTTTATTCCTAAATCATTTAGAATTTGTTTAGTTCCATTATACGATAATATTGTTGTTGAGGTAGATTTATCTCCATCATTAGTAACATGTATTAATTGAGAATTTTTATATGTTCCAAATGCATCAATTACAACGTTTGAATGTGTTGTAAGAAAAAAATATGATGAGTGGTTCTCAGAATATTCGCGAATGTAATTATACAAACGACGTTGTAAAGAAGGATGCAAATTATTCTCTAACTCCTCAAATGCAAAAACATAGGAATTTCGATTTTTATTTTCGATTGTGGGGCGAACAATTAAATTTAATAAAACTAATAAAACGGTCTTAATACCACTGCCCATTTTTGAAAGGGCAATACTTTTCTTGTTTGAATCTTCAAAAAATATTTCCCAATAATTGTTATCTCTTAACTGCACAAGAATTCGTGAAAATTTTATATCTGGATTTATTATAGAGTTTAATTCATGCAATAATTCCTGTTCGATTAGTCGGCTATCTCGATTTGTTCGGTTAATAATTTGTTGAATTGAATTTGTTGCACCGGAACCGTTAGGGGAGAAAACTATTTCAGTATTTGAAACCTCCGGCAAAATATCTCTTTCTGCTGAAATATTGCAGAATATTTTTCCGGCTAGTGGTTCTTTAATTATTCCTGCTAATTCATCAAATAGTTTTCTAGCATGAACTATAAACTCAGCATTCAAGTTGACGAATGTTTTTTTCCCTTTTTCTCCTAATTTGTATGTATATGTTTTATCTATAAAACCTTTCCCATATTCATAAAAATTATTTCCAGGAATTCCTCCACCGCTCGTACTTGAACTAAACCCTCTTGAAATTTCCTGTTGAGTTAATTTGTGTTCAATTATAATCTCTGGGCTGGAATTGTCTCTCCCAATTTCAATAAATTCTTTATGCTTTTCGACTATGAATTTAATTAAATCAATAAGGCTACTTTTGCCTGAGTTGTTTTTCCCAATTATTAAGTTGATTGGTAAAATCTTTTCAAATCCACCGCCTGATGAGTCAAAGCATTTGAAATTCTTTACTATTATTTTGCTATCATATATCATTTTCTTGTTTTATGGCACCTAACATATAGCGTTTTATTCAACGTTCTCCTGCAAATATAGAAACAAAGCACTG
>CAYPOW010000249.1:1190-4957 GCA_964412145.1 uncultured Draconibacterium sp. | reverse complement strand
ATGCTTCATAATTTTGAGTTTAGTAGAATGGTTCAAATATAGGAAAATGTTAGATATGAAATAGAAGCAAAGCATTAGCCAATCAAGAGCATTAAAATTTGCTTATTTTTACAAAAAAAACTTGGGAAAAAAGATTCTCTTTATTTATACAAATTACTCCACTTTTGTAAAGACGGACTTTGCGATTCTGTCCTCTAAACATACAGTTGCAAGATATCAATTTAAACCTGTTAAAGGACTTTTAAAAAATGCCCATCAAATTTTTAAACAGTTGATATTCATTTTATTAAATATCAGAAAGTTGGATGCGTTTTTTATTTGGTTCGCCGACTATCATTCGTTTTTACCAGTATTATTCGCGAAAATATTTGGTAAAAAATCATATGTAATAATTGGAGGATACGATGTAGCAAACATTCCGGAATTGAAATATGGCTCGCTTTCAAGCCCATTAAGAAAATGGATGACCCTTTTTGCATTTAAAAATGCAACACTTTGTTTACCAGTTGTGAATAATCTGGAAAACCAGCTGTCTGAAGTATGTTCCGCAGCAAAAATAAAAACTATTTATACCGGATATCAATTCAATTTGAAAGAACAAAACCAATTATCGAGCGAAAGAGAGAAAATTATTCTAACTATCAGCATTACAGATTCTCGACAAAGAATGCTTATTAAAGGTTTGGACAGATTCAAAGAATTGGCAGAAAACTTACCCGATTATCAGTTTTACATTATTGGAGTAAATGAAGATGCAAGAGCTGTATTTAAACCAATACCGAAAAACCTCATTTTATTAGCGCCACTCAATCAAGAAGAGTTAATATCGTATTATTTAAGAGCATCATTTTATGCTCAATTTTCTAGGAGCGAAGGTTTGCCAAATGCATTGTGTGAAGCCATGATGTATGGGTGTATTCCCTTGGGAACTAATATTGGTGGGATTCCAATGGCCATTGATAATTTGGGGCTTGTTTTAAAAGAATGGAATTACAAAGAAGCCATCGATTTTATTCATAAAAGTCACAATAAATTAGATAGAGCTAAATTTAGCCAACATATCAAATCAAATTTTGATTTAAAATTAAGGGAGGAAGCCCTTTTGGAATTGTTTGATCAAAATAAAAATTGAGATTGATAAAAGCCTTTTTATTTCAAGCTTCCTTTGCCAAAGATGGCCGCCAATTTTTCAATATCTAAATGTAAAAAACTGAATATCAACCCGGTAAAAGCTCTAAGCTTCCAAACAGGCTGAATAAAACCATATATTCGCAAAGCGTGCAAATAGTCTTTTCGTGCTCCTTTAAAATCGCGACGAATTAGCTTAAATCTTCCACTGCGAGAAAAAGTAATAATTTTTCGTTTTTTGTAGTTGGTCCAAATAAATTTCTCATCGAATCGAAGTATGCTTTTTTCATCTTCAGTTAAGGATTGGAAATGATTGATGACAACCTTCGTCCCCCCTTCCAAAATGTCATTCGTAAGTGTTTTGGTCGTTTGGTCAGGGAAAATACGCCAGGTTCCCAGAATCTGATCTAAAAAATGAAACTTACCAAGTTGACTAAGTTTTAAAACGGTACTCATATCCACGGAGGGGAAGGGTAGAATTTGAATAAATCCTCCAATGCTTAACAAACTATCTTTTCGTATTAGAAAAGTAAGCGGTGGCAAAAAGTCATCAAAAAGAATATTGAAAATATTTCCGTTAGGTTGGTTGAAATAATAATTCAAATTTTTAGATGCATTCACCGGATGTAACTGATAAATCTCTTCCTGAAATTCAACACGTGAAGCAGCTTTCCCCCAAGCCATCACAATTGAAATGTCATTCGTCATTACAGCCACTTGCCACTCCAGCTTTTGAGGTACCCAATAATCATCGCCTTCAAGAATGGCAATAAAATCACCCTTTGAAATATTCAGTGCTTCATTGTAAGTTTCAGATAATCTGAATATTCCAATATTTTTCTGATGAATTAAATGTATTCGCGAATCATTTTCAGCATAGGTTTTGGCAATATCATAAGTAGCATCCGTACTCCCGTCATCAATAATTATCAGCTCCCAATTTGTGAAAGTTTGAGCTTTTACCGATTCTATACATGCGCCAATATATTTTGCATGGTTATAGGTTGGAGTAATTATTGAAACCAATGGAGTTTTAGTGTTCATATTAGCTTAAATAATTTTTTTCAATATATTTTTAATTTCCTGAATCTCACTTAATTTCAATAGCCAGGCGGCCCCAAAATAAAAACTAAAACCGACTATTATCACAACAATCAACGAAATAATAGAGTTTAAGATGAGAGGTAAAATTAATAGTACGATAAAATACATAGCAACAGAAAGAGCTAAATACACAATAATATCTTTCAATTGTTGCCAAAGCGAATAGGCAATTAACTTCCAAACAAAGTAAGTCGAAATAAAATGGGATATAAGAACAGTGGCCATTTGCCCCAAAATGATTGCTGTTATTCCAAATCGATAGGTTATGAAAATATTGATTACTAAAATCGTTTTAGTGATAATTTCCAATTTCAGAATCCAATCAGATTTTCCTTTGGCTTTTATTATTTCGCTGTTTATTACGTGAAATGAATAAAACAAACCCATCAAACAAAGTAATTTAAAATAATCGGAAGCTGGGAGCCATTTTTCGGTTAAAACTACCTCAATGAGTTTATCCGCAACCGCAATTAATCCAAGTAAAACAGGAAAAGTAACAAAAGCCATCGTTTTCAAAGTTTTTCTTACGGCATTTTTTAAGCGCTCATTTTCGTTTTGGATGGAAGAGAAGACAGGAAAAGCTACACGCTGAAATATACTTGATATAGTCTTTACAGGGAATTCCTGTAACTGAACGGCTCGTGTATAAAAACCCAATGCCTCAATCGGAAATAGTTTTCCTATTACATTAAAATAAAAATATTGAAAGATGGTGTAAATCAATCCTGCGATTGTAAGATTCGATCCATACGCAAATAATTGTTTTAAGGATTGCCAACTAAATGCTAACTGGGGACGCCATTTATTAAAAACCCAAAGCAGTAAGGATGTAATAAAAGTTTTAGCAATAATTTGCATAACAATAGCCCATGCACCAAAACCTTCTAAGGCCATATAGAGAGCAATCATTCCGGAGACGAGGCTGCCGGTAATATTAACAAATGCCAGGAGTTTAAAATCTACTTTTTTTTGAAGGATTATATGTTGTATTAAACTAAATGACAAAATAATAAAGTTTAGACACAATACTCTAATGAGGTTAATTAACTGAGGTTCATTATAAAAGTCGGCAATAAAAGGAGCCAGTAAATAGAAAATAAGATAAAGAATGAAGCTAATAGAGATATTAAAATAGAAAACTGTGGAATAATCAGCAGGGCTGGGTTTTTCTTTCCAAATAAGCGCAGCGCCAAATCCACTATCAACTAAGGTATGGCCTATGGCCATAAAAATTAGTATCATTCCCATTAAGCCATAATCGGCAGGCACTAAAATACGTGTAACCAAAATGCCAAAAATAAACTGAATTCCCTGAGCCCCAAACCGTTCAATTGCACTCCAGAATAATCCTTTAGCAGCTGTATTTTTTAATTTAGAATATTCAGTCATTTAAAACTCGATGTTTTTTTGGAAAGAAAATACTGAAGATAGTGAGCATAAATTATTGCATTTCATATTGTGTGTTTTATTTTTTTTGAAATAAAATCTCAAAGAATGATTCCATTTCGAAAAGTTTTTTGCCACTCACAAAGTGA
>CAYPOW010000249.1:0-1090 GCA_964412145.1 uncultured Draconibacterium sp. | reverse complement strand
TTTTAAATCTGATGCTAAAGTAAAAAATAGATTGCAAACCGTTTGATATAAAATAAGATAGTTTTTAGAATTTAGCTTTAATGCAATTCAGCTTGTTAGCCCTGTTTACATTAAAATTCCCTCAAAAATTGTATATTTGCAGCTTGATTTCCTAATGTATGGAAGAAGAAAAAACAAAAATTTGTATAGTAGGAGCAGGTGCTATTGGCACTGCATTAGCAAATGCATTAGCTCATAAACCGGAACTAGAAGTAATATTGTATTCGATTGAATTACAAGTGATTGAGTCGATAAATCAAATACAATACAACACAAAATATTTTCCTAATACCAAATTGACCTGGCGACTAAAAGCTACTGGAGATGTTAATGTGATATCAGAAAATGATTTCATATTTCTGGCCATTCCTTCGTCAGTAATGTTGTCTTTTATTTTGGAGAATCGACATTTATTTAAGCCTGAAGCTGTTTTAATAAATATGGCCAAAGGTTTGAGTAAGGATGAGCATTTTACGATAGGAGAAAGTATTCAAGCAAATGTGGATCAAAAAGTGGCTACAATGAAGGGACCCACTTTTGCACGTGATTTGATCGATAAGATTCCTACCTCTTTTACACTTGGTTCTGTTCACGAAGATTTATTTCCGCGATTTAAAGAAATGATGGCCGGAACAAATGTATATCTCGATTATTCGAATGATTTACGTGGTGTTGAGCTGTTAAGCACTATGAAAAACATTTATGCCATAGCTACAGGAATACTCGATGCGCAATTCGATTCCCCTAATCTTCGCTTTATGTTTTTAACTAAAGCATTTTACGAGATGCGAAGTATTTTAATTCATTTTGGAGGTGCAAAAAAAACTATTTTTAAATATTGTGGTTTTGGCGATTTTGGATTAACCGCTCTGAACGATTTAAGTAGAAATAGAACACTGGGTTTATTGATAGGTAAAGGCTTTTTCTCTGAAAATATTTCCAATATGGTTTTGGAAGGAAAAAATGCGGTGACAATTTTTAGTGATATTTTATCGAAAGATGAAAATCTTACCGAAAAATTTGTGATTATCAACGAATTACAAAAAGTACT
>CAYPOW010000248.1:2182-4972 GCA_964412145.1 uncultured Draconibacterium sp. | reverse complement strand
GAAGCATCGCGTGTAAAAAAGAAATTATGCAAAGGTTTTAAGCTATAGCGATCAGGATCGAGGAAACGGGTTAAATTATTTTTTACCATTACACCGCCTTCAATTAATTGTCGCGCCAATTCCTGGTCGTTCAAATCTAGAAGAAATGGCTCATAGGCTTCAATATTTTCGTTAAGGACAATTCGGTGAATCATACTTTCGCGCACCTTTTCGTTTTTCAGAATATCGAGCAAAAGATCTTTTACCTGAAAAGTCTTAGTTAGTTTATTTAAGACTTTATGAAGTTCATTGTATTCCTGAGAAGCAATAGTAAGATTTAGAATATCAGAGTATAAAGCACGCTCAGCATTCTGAGGAGTCATATTTTCAACTTCGCTTCCGGGTGTATGTAATATAACGGCTTCTAATTCTCCAATTTCAGAAGATACCTGAACATTGATTTTTTCTTGCATTGCTTGATTTTTGTGCAAAAATAGGAAAATGAAATGGATTTTTTATTGGGAAAATAGGAAAGCTTTAATTTGAAATTCCAGGTGCTTTAAGTTTGCTTACTAATTTTTGATATCACCACGAAGTCACCAAGACACGAAGAAAAATATTTATTATCAGGTAGATACATAAAATTAGAAACAAAATGAAAGCATAATTTCGATTACTTTCTGCAAATAAATATAAAGAATAAGAAGATGAGTGATGGAATAGATTTTTTCAAACCTGATTTATTAGTTAATGATTTAATGCTAATTAATTGAAATAAAAGTCTTTCATTTTATTTGCAATGGTTTAACTTACTTGTACAGTGATTATAATTTTTAAATTCATTACTTAATTTTAGATTAACGAATTTAGTATATTTGAACAATTGTTCTTTTTATTGACAGAAAGAAATAATTGATGCGTCTTACTACTTGGTTTTTTATATAGATAATTAATTTATTATCAATAGAATACGTTGTGTTTTATTTAAATTAATAATTTTAATAAATTATAAAAATTCATAAAGATGAAAAAACTTTACTTTTCCTTATTATTTGTTTTTCTTGCTCTATATACTTACGCGGAAAAAGTTGATTCAATAAAAGCTAGAACAGTAGCTGAAAGATTCCTAGAAAGCAAAAATCTATTAAAGACTAAGAGTGATTTGATTCTGGTATATACCAGAAAAATCGAAAATAATACAAATCTAAAAAATAAAGCAAATCTCGGTGATGCTTTATTCGTTTTTTCTAATAAAAAAAATGGGTTTGTAATTATATCAGGTGATGATGTATTGATGCCTATTATTGGTTATTCTAATCAAAATTCTTTTTATGCGGAAGACATCCCTTCAGGATTAGAAGATTTATTTATTGACTATGTTAAGCAGATTATTTTTTGTCGTGAAAATAAGATTTTACAAACAAAGGAAGTCAAAGCCAAATGGGATTCATTTTTATTAAAGTCTTCTCTAATTGACCCTCCAGTTGAATATGGCCCAATATTAAAAGATGAACATGGCAACCTAATTCAATGGAGCCAAGGTTATCCCTTTAATATGATGTGCCCTCAAATAAATGGACAAAACACTTCTGTTGGATGTGTAAATACAGCTGTTGTGCAATTAATGCGTTATTGGAGGCATCCTGCCAATGGAACTAATTCGTATTCGTATGATTGGAATGGGCAGACTCTTACCGTAGATTTTTCCCAACAAAATTATAATTGGGACATAATGCCTGCAAAGTATAATAATGATTGGACAGAGGAACAAAAAAACGAAGTTGCTAAAATATCTTATCACATTGGTGTTAATAACCACTCTACTTTTGGGTTGAGTGGGACAACTGCATATTTGAATCTGGATGGATTGATTGAAAATTTTAGTTTTGATAAATCTGCACAAAGAATCTATAGATATGAATGGGAGAATATATGGGTTAAAATTATAAAGCAAGAATTACTTGAAAATCGCCCAATTTATTACAGCGGTAGATGTGGCAGTGTGGGACATGCTTTTATTTGTGATGGGTTTAATTCAGATGATTATTTCCATTTTAATTTTGGTTGGAATGGGTCTTCTGATGGATTTTATTTAATTTCAAATCCATTGGGTTTTGAATCAAGTCAATGTGGCTTGTTAAGCTTATACCCAAAAGGCTTCCAAAATAACTCGCCCTATAAAACAGTTGCTAAAATACAGGATTCTATAGCTCTAGTTGCTTTTTATAACGCAACAAATGGAGCAAATTGGACAAATAATGAGAATTGGCGTGATTCTGAACTAAGCTTATGGAATGGTGTAATGGTGTTTTTTGGGAAAGTTTATAGTATAGTCTTAGGTGGGAATAACCTTGTTGGTAATATTCCAATTGAACTTGGAAGCATTAGTGAATTACAATATATTAAGTTGGCTTCAAATCAGTTGTCCGATGAAATTCCATCAGAATTAGGGAATCTGACCCAATTATGCTATCTTGATTTGACAGAAAATAATTTATCTGGTGAAATTCCCTCGAAACTAGGGGATTTAAATAGTTTGCAGGCTTTAGGCTTGGCTTCAAATCAGTTATCCGGTGAAATTCCATCAGAATTAGGGAATCTGACCCAATTATGCTATCTTGATTTGACAGAAAATAATTTATCTAGTGAAATTCCCTTGGAAATAGGAGATTTATATAATTTGCAAAGGTTAAGCTTGGCTTCAAATCAGTTAACCGGTGAAATTCCATCAGAATTAGGAAACCTGACCCAATTAAGCTATCTTGATTTGACAGAAAATAATTTATCTAGTGAAATTCCCTTGGAAATAGG
>CAYPOW010000248.1:0-2082 GCA_964412145.1 uncultured Draconibacterium sp. | reverse complement strand
AGAAATAGGGAATTTAATAAATTTAAAGGATCTCTACTTGAATTCAAATCAGTTATATGGTGAAATTCCATTAGAAATAGGGAATTTAATAAATTTAAAGGATCTCTACTTGAATTCAAATCAGTTATATGGTGAAATTCCATTAGAGCTAAAGAATTTAAGTAACTTATTGCGGCTCGATTTGTGCAATAATAAACTAACTTTCTCGGATCTAGCACATTCTGGAATTTTTGATGGTGATCTATATAAATTTATTTATTCACCTCAAGCGAAAATGACAGCTCCTTCTCAAAATGAAGAAGACCAAAATATTATATTAAGTATTCCTGTTGGTCATGAGATGAATTCATATGTTTGGTATAGAAATGGAGCTAAAATAGAAACTGTTGATAGCTGCCAGTTAGTTATTTCGGATCATGAAGGGGGTGCGTTTTTTTGTCAAGTGAGGAATTCTTTATATCCATCTCTTGTTCTTGAAACAGAACCGTTAATTGTAGAATCAACGGTTGGTTTATATGAGGATTATTTTAAAAAGCATATTAATATACACCCAAATCCATCTAGAGATAAACTTTTTATTGAGATTGAAAATTCATATAATGAGCAAATAGTATTTGAAATATATAATAATAAGGGACAACTTTTATCTAAATTTGAAGAGATATTATTTACAAATAACCATACAATCAAAATTAATTCTTCAGAGTTTCCAAACGGATTGTATTATCTAAAAATAATATCAAAAAAAGGAATCGTCAATAAGAATTTTATGGTAGTTCATTAATTATTTTCTATTTTATTGGGCTAATATTAGTTGTCTGAACTGAAAAATGTACGAATATTTATAAAGTAGAATGATCTTCGCATCTTTGCCTCTTCCGTTTTTCTTTAATTTTTACTTGCTTTTTCAGCAGATAAACGAACAATATTTACAATAACATCCATCGCCTTCTGCATAGATTCAGCTGCAATAAATTCATAGCGCCCATGGAAATTGTGTCCGCCCGTAAAAATATTTGGACAAGGCAATCCTTTGTAAGATAATTGAGCACCATCGGTCCCGCCTCTGATTGCGTGGATAATGGGCTGAATATCAGCTTGTATCATCGCTTCCTGAGCAATCTCAATAATATGCATCACTGGTTCTATTTGCTCTCGCATATTGAAATATTGGTTCTTTATTTCGACTTCAACCAATTGATTTCCGAGCTTTTTGTTTAAATCGTCCACTTTGTTCTGAAAGAGTGCTTTCCGTTTTTCAAACAAATCCTTATGATGATCGCGAATAATATATTTTAGCGTTGTTTCTTCGATATCTCCCTTTATTTCGTGTAGATGAAAAAACCCTTCAAAGCCATCTGTTTCCTGTGGAATTTCGTTTTTGGGTAAAGAGGCGATAAACTCATTGGCTATCAGAATAGAATTAATCATTTTTCCTTTTGCGTAACCAGGATGAACAGATTTTCCATTGATTATAACTTTTGCTTCGGCAGCATTGAAATTTTCATATTCCAATTCGCCTACCAAACTTCCATCCATCGTATAAGCCCATTCAGCTCCAAATTTATCGACATCAAATTTATGAGCCCCTTTGCCTACTTCTTCATCAGGTGTAAATCCTATTTTTATTTTTCCGTGTTGAATTTCAGGATGTTTGATCAGATACTCCATGGCTGAAACAATCTCGGCAATTCCTGCTTTATCATCGGCACCCAATAAGGTTGTGCCATCCGATGTAATGAGTGTTTGACCTTTGTAGAGCAATAAATCCTCAAAATAGGCAGGTGATAAAATGATATTCTCCTCTTTGTTTAATACAATATCTTCTCCCTGGTAATTTGGATGGAATTGTGGATTGACATTAGTTCCCGAAAAATCAGGACTCGTATCCAGATGTGAAAGAAATCCAATCGTTGGAACCTCAAAATCAACATTCGATGGAAGTGTAGCCATAATGTAGCAGTTTTCATCCAGACTTATTTCTTCCATTCCAATTTCTTTTAATTCTTCAACTAAAAGTTTGGCTAAATCCCATTGTTTTTTAGTGCTTGGAAAATCGGGGTTATTTGGATCTGATTGGGT
>CAYPOW010000247.1:0-5009 GCA_964412145.1 uncultured Draconibacterium sp. | reverse complement strand
AATTATTTTATATCCTGAAATTTTACTTAATTGTTCGAGTGTCAATGGATCATTATACGAAATTATTTCAGCTGTAAAACCTTCCTCAAATTGCCAAAATGATATAACAAGATCGATCAAACCATACCTATACCTGCTCAACACCATACTTGGGTCAATTTCAGCAAGGAAAGGGAAAGCCTTATATTGGTATGATCCTAGTTTGCTTAAATCACAATATGTGCTTTTAATCTGATTGCTTTGGTGAGGTACATGAGGTTTGTATGTTTTGGGTCTATCAGAATAGAAACTTTCACTAAAAATACTGATTAAGCCATCACGCGAATCCATTATTGGAAAAAATTTTCTTACATGCAGCGTTGGATAATAACCATTATCAAGGAAATCCTGCCCCTGAACAGTCTTTAAATCATTAATGATGGCAAAATTAAAAAGCGTTTTTCGGAAATATATAATTAGGTTTATTAACTCTACTACTGATTCATCCTTTCTTAAATATAGAAGAGAAGGAGAGTAATTACTATTTATTTCAATCTTACTTTTCTTTTTCCTTTTTTTACCATATGTTTGAGGTTGATATCCTAAAGGGCAAAAGGCTAATGTTTTATATTTCTTGCCAAGTTTAGAATAATTTAGCACCTCATTAGGGGTAAGAGATAATCCTTTTAATGTTGCTGCTAAATAATCGGACATTAGTTTGAAATTAGCATTGGTTTTAGCCGTAATTGTAATAGGAACTTTCCAATTTTCATTTCTACCTCCAATCGAAATAGGTTCTGAGGTTACAATTTCATAATCAAAAGAATATTCACTTATTTCCTTCAGAACCTTACACATATTTTTAATTGCCTTAATCTCATTTTCTTCGTTGAGGATTTGTTGTTTTACATTCAATGCAAACAACGCTCCTTTAAGATCGGCTTGAACTCCTTTACTTTCGCAAAATGATGTGAGTTTATCAATTGATACTGTAGCATTAACTGTATTTGACCAGTAACCATCGGGGGTCTGTACTTCAGAAATTATAGTATATTCCTGAATATTTCCGCTTGAAACCGATACAATTTCATCTTTTACCAGCTCATCATTTAAGATTTGAGTATTTGAAGAAATAAAGGTACCGAAGGCTTGTTCAATAGCATTGCGTAAGGCATTTTGTTTAGCTGCATCCTGAGTGGCTCCCGAACCTGAGACTGTTAAAACTGCCACCTTGCTTTCTGTTTGTGCAAAAAGTGTCATTGAAAACAATACAATGGCAACTAAGGCCAATGATTTATAAATTCTTTTTTTCATAATTATTTCCAATTAATGTTATTATAAATCGTTTTTGGTTGATTTTTTGCATATTCCAATGCTATTTCATTGTATGCATTTGTCCTTATTTTATCAAGTTCAAAATTCCTCACGGCTTGAATACCATCTTGCCTCTGATCCTCTTTAGCGAGTTCAAAATTTCGTTGATTTTGTTCATCCCGCATTCTGAGAAGTTCTATCTCTCTTTCAATTTGATCCTCGTATTGTTTCATTTTAAATTCCCATTCGACCTTTGCAATGGCGTCTAGTTTTTCTGAAACGGATTGAATAAAAACATCGACCTCATTCTGGCAGGATGCGCCCGGATGTATTTGCCTAAGTATTTCTCCAACTTTTTCTGCTCCTTCATTTTTCTGACTCCCCGCCCAGGTTGTTTTTGCTCGTTGCAAGAGTATTTCACAATCTTCATCGATTTTTTGCTGATAAATAATGCTTAAAGTGTCTAGACTACGGAAATAACATTCCTGACATACATTAGGTACAATAGAAAGCTTATAAATGGCCTCATTGTAATTACCTAATTTTCTAAGTGCAAGGGCATCTTTTAAAATAAAATCACATTGAGTATTGTAATAAGTAATTATTTTAGATTTAGCCTCGTTTATAAAAATAGACAGTTCTTTTTTCTTTGGATTTATCTTCTTTATGGCATTGATTAAAGCCTTATTTTCATTCGTGCCAACTCCTTTTAAGTTTAATATTGTATTGCTGAATACTTTATTTTCCATCGCATCTCCAACAAATAATGTTAACTCGATATTTTGCGCAATCATTTGTGGTGGTCCGGCAATAATATCCTTAGATCCGATGTTAATAGAAGCTGAAATGATAAATCGCGGATTTAATTCACTACCACTCATTCCATAGTTTGTTGCAATTTGAGCAAGCTTTGTTGTTAAGTAATTTCTTGCTTCTGAGGTAAGATTACTTTGTTCTGGTAAATATGTATTTAGTACTATTCTTCCAAAATCATCAAGTTTTGGCTCAGTCTGAGCATTTATTGAAGATGTGAAGAGAATCAATGCTATTAAAACTATATATATTCTCATAATGTTAAAATTTACTTTTCGCCTATTATTAATATAGCTTCTCCCAATCCCCTTGTAAGGAGCTTGGAATCAAAATTGAAAGGAGTAGTTTTTAAATATTTTTGCAAATCACGAGCAAATTGTCGTGCATCAATAGCTTGATTATTCTTGTTGTATAATGGAATTCTAACCTGCTCAAACCGAATAATATTTTCTGTTGCATCAGACATGCTGAAACGGCCATTTACGCAATTATTTTGCATCCAATCATTAATATAGTCTGTAATTTCTTTATTGTTAATTTCATCATCAAAATATTTATCCCAATTGTCCCATCTCTTAATTGTTAATTGAATTTCTCGCCCCTTAGTAAACATATCATCAAAATGCGATTGCAATTGTAACAAGAAAGGGTCAATACTTGATAGAATCGCCTGTTGTAACATCTCGGGGACAATTTCTTTATTGGAAGGTTTGCTATTGCCAGTTGATGATGCTATACGTTTACTGGTGTAAGCATCAAAAGCTTCAAGGATAAATGATACTGATTTGCCATTATCTGTTTTATTAACTTTCCACCAAATTTGAATAAGAATATCCGCTTTGGCTCTGTTTTTTAGTTTGTCAAGCGGGCTTTCAGCAATTGTTGATCCTGTTTTTCTACTTTCAGTCATATTATCTTCGGCAGCTCTAACCTCAATATTCTTTAATTCTTGTTCAGCATCTTTTAAAGGAAATCCTCTGTCAATCATTAAAGACCCAATTTTACTGATTACCTGTCCAATTTCTGTGTCCTCCTGAAATGCGGTCTTGTAATCAGGTACTTTTACTTTTGTTCCTTGGTTATTAAATTCAGTCATAAAATAACGTTGATTACACCAATTATCGCTTGGCAGAATCATTAAGGTCGGTTTTTTAGCTTGTCCAAAAGATTGGATTGAAAAAACAATAAGTAGTATGGCTGTAAAAGTGCTTCTAAGTGCTCTCATATTAAAATCCATCATTTAATCTTTTAATAATATTATTATCTTCTAGAAATTTTCTTAATAAGTCTTTTGATACTGAAATTTGATATGCTTTCCAATTTTTTAACCCAAAATTCCCGGAAACTGCTATTTCGGACTGTGATGTTAAAGTATAAGTTGACCATGCACCATTTCTGCTAAAGAATTTTTTTTCAATTTTATGAAATTTCGCTTGTTCTTCTTGGTTTTGTAAAATTGGCTTTTGTGTAATACAACCTTTGTTATAAGGGACACCAGAATAAAGTACAGCTTTTATAGCATCTTTACAAGCATGTTCAAATTTATAATTCCCCCCTTTTTTTGTATTCCAAATTTTAAGTGTTACGAACCCATCATTGCCAACAGAGACACATTCAAATTTATAGGTGTTCTGTGAATAGGCCGTTGAAAAAAGTACGAAATTGAAAACAAGTAGTAGGATTGAACGGTTTAATAGTTTTTTTATCATAATATCAAATTTACATATTAATTTCCAAATAGTATTTAAAAAGAAAATGATTTAAACGGGGTGTATGAAAACAGCTCTTTTGCAAATGTGCTGTTTTGTGGGTGGCATTTTTATTGTTTTAGTATGGGTAAAATGATTAAGAAACTGTCTAAATTTTATTTTTTAGTTCTGTTAAGCATCAATCTTACCTTTGCGAGTTGAATCATTGCTTGACTTGTTTCTGGGTGATATTCAAAATCCTTGCTTAATCTACGATAGCCTTCAAACCAAGCAAAGGTTCTTTCTACAATCCATCTTTGAGGTAACAATTCAAATTTTTTTGAGGAATCCTTTCTGAGAACAATTTCCAATATCCACCCAAAGGTAACACGAGTATGCTCAATAAGTTCTCCTCTATAACCACCATCTGCAACAATTTTAATAAGACGATGAAACCTACTTCTTAATTCAGCTATAACTCTAGATACAGATTTGCTATCATGTTCATTCGCTGCAGGAACAATTACAGCCAACAAAAGTCCCATTGTATCTACAATAATATGCCTTTTTCTACCTTTGGTTTTCTTTCCGCCATCATTACCGCGACAGAGGCCTCCACTTCTAGTAGTCTTAACAGATTGATTATCAATAAGCGCTAAGCTGGGAGATTCATTCTTTCCAGCATCTTATCGTATTTTATCTCGAAGCAATTCAAGAAGAAGTTCGATTGTTCCGTCATTTTTCCATTTTGTAAAATAATAATAGACTAGCTTCCAAGAAGGGAAATTTGACGGAAACATTCGCCACTGACACCCAGTTTTGAGCAAATAGAATATAGCATCAAAAATTTCTCTTAATGTGTACTTATGCTTTCGTTTGTCTTTTAAAATGTCTAATATTGTTCTTCATTGACTATCAGTCAGGCTTGTTGGGTATGATTTCATAATTTATTTTGTTAGTTATACACCATAAAGTTATGAATTATATCTGACTTAACCTACTGATAATTAATTTATTAAATAATATATCTTGATCAAATTCTTTACTCATATTAATCCTCAGAACTAATTTTAGACAGTTTCTAAGAATTTGGCTTTATTTCGCCTTGCCTGCAATATATTGTATATATCTGATATTCTGCTATTTAAATATCAACATGCATTTTTTATAAAAATCTTAAACATAAAGGTTTTGAAACTTAAAATATTAATGTAA
>CAYPOW010000246.1:0-5012 GCA_964412145.1 uncultured Draconibacterium sp. | reverse complement strand
AATGAGTTTTACGACCTTATTTGTAATCCAAAATCAAATCTGGCCTTTGTTTATAATATCGATGCAAGCAGAGATAAATCGGTGAACGATTTAAAAGCCATTGGAAATTTTATGATGATGACAGGTAGAATAGGCAAACCGCATAATGGGATTGTTATTCTACGAGAAAATGTAAATTCGGCTGGATTATTAGATATGGGTGTTTCGCCTTTGTATCTGCCTGGTTATGTAAAAAAAACGGAAACGAAAGAAATTGAGAAGATTGGGAGCGCCTGGAATATTAACTTAAAACCAATATTTAAGGAAAGCAACCTGAAATTAAAAATGAAAAGAGGGGAAATTAAGGGAATGCTTATTTTTGGTGAAGATCCGTTTGATTTTCAAGAGAATATGCGCTACTTTAGTGGCATGGAATTTCTTTTAGTAAGCGATTCTTTTAAAACAACTACTATACAGGAAGCCAACGTCGTTCTCCCTGCACTTACTTATGTCGAACATGAAGGAAGCTATACAAATTGCGATCACACTTTACAGCAAGGGAATAAAATAATTAAGCATTCCAACAGGCAGGACAATTGGAAACTGATACAGCAATTAGGCACTTATTTTGGATTGAAGTCTGGATACAAATCCAGTGATGAAATCTTCGATGAGATTAAAAAAGTCAATCGTTATTACAACAAAGCGAAGCTGGATACATCATGGATCGAGGGCTTTTTTACGAATGATCACTTTGATAAAAAATGGCCATTTGCACTATATAATGTTGAATATAACACCTTTAAACCATTTAGGCCAAGCATGCATTTTGCTGAAACCTATTATACCAACAATATTAAGATGCGTTTATCTTAAAATAGACTATGAAAGGAATAAGCTTTAATCTAATCACCGACCTGCTCGATAACGTTTTCATATTTAACGAAATGAATGCGGTCATCTTTAAAGGAGAATCTTTAAGGACACTTTTTATTAAATACAATATTGATATTGCTGATGCTAAATCGTATAAGCTAGTCGACTTTGTGGCGACTCTCAATAAAGTAAGAGAACAATCAGCTCCCTGCAAATTTAAGTTTTCAAAGATAGAAGAAGAGTTTATGTTATTTCCTGCCAAGATGGAAGGGAAACCTCGTATTATACTTGTTAAAAAAGACAGCATTTTTAGGCTATCCAAAATCGAATATGATTTAAACTTAAGAGTAAAAGAAATAGAATGCCTGTATCAGATAAGTAAAGAGTTGGAATTGGCAACCACTCGTAAAGAAGCGCTAACCCAATGTGCCAAACGTATCGAAGAAGGCTTTCAATTTCCTCAAAATACAAAAGTTAGTATAGAGGTTGACAATAAATTGTATGGAAACTCAACGATAAATCAGAGTGAGGTTCAGGATTTATTATCGGCAGAGATTAAAATTGATGACAAAAAAAGAGGGCTGATTGAAGTATCTTTTTTACACGCTGGCGGATATCTTGAAGAGGAACAAATGCTTGTTCAAGAAGTTGCCGGTAAATTAGCCCGTTCTATTCAAGAGAGTGAAAAAACAATTAATCTCGAAAAGCAAAGTGTGATTTTGCAAAGGAAAAACGTAGCACTGATCAAACTCACCGAAGAATGTCATAAAAGAAGGGAAAACCTTCGTGCTTTTTTTAGCGCCATTACCGATAAGATCGTTGTGATTGATAAGAATTATAATATCGTTTTATCAAATAAAGAGGAAATTGGAGACTCAGGTAAATGCTATGAGAAATTATTTAACCTGAAGGAGAGATGCGAGGAATGTCCTGCAAAGCAGACTTTTGAAACTGGACAGGATAGTACGCATGAAAGAGAAGTTGATGAAAAGTATCTAACCCTACATTCCTATCCAATATATAATCAGCAGGGCAAAGTAGATGAAGTACTCGAACTCTATCGTGACATCACGCATCAGAAAAAAATGGAAGCGCAGATGCTTCAGTCCTATAAACTTGCTTCTCTTGGTAAATTGGTGGCCGGTGTTGCACATGAAATAAATAATCCTAATACGTTCATACTCGGCAATCTTAAAATAGTTCAAGAAATGGTGAACGATATTCTCCCGATATTGGATGAGCATCATAAAAAAAATAAAGACCTAAAAATAGCTCGTCTCGATTACGATCTCTTCAAGGAAAACATTCCTATTTTGGTTGAAGATATGATTAATGGCGCCCATAGAACCAAAAAAATTGTTGCCGATCTTCGAAACTTTGCTAAAAAAGATGATGGCCTTTTAACGGAAGAGGTTGATATCAACTTAGTTATAAATAATAGCCTAACCTTAACCCGCAAACTCATCAATAATAATGTCAGCTTAGACTTGGAACTTGCAGAATCTGTTCCTGTTTTTTGCGGACGTAAAAATAAGCTGGAGCAAGTTTTATTGGATTTAATATTGAATGCATCTGAAGCGATGGTAAATGGGGTTGGAAAGATAATTCTGAAGACCGGATTCGATGAAAAAGAACATGAAGTCCTCGTTATTATAGAAGACAATGGGTGCGGCATGGACGAATCGGTAATGCGAAATATATTCGATCCTTTCTTTACAACCAAACGCGATAGTGGGGGAACAGGTTTAGGTTTATCTATCACCTACGGCATAATGAAAGATCATAATGGAAAAATTGATGTTGATTCTAAAATAGGTAAAGGAACTACTTTTACGCTTCGATTTCCAGCTAAACCAAACGACTAAACGATGGCAAAAATAGTATTAATAGATGATAATCAAGCAGTTTTAAATTTCCTTCGAATTCTTTTATTACAAATTGGCAAATACGAAGTTGAAATCCTACAAGACAGTACCCAGGCATTTGATATGCTTAAAAACAACACCTATGATCTATTGTTATTGGACATGGATATGCCTGAAGTTACCGGTTATGATATTTTAAAATTCATCACGCAAGAGAAAATAAGCATTACCACCATCGTTCTTACCGGAGTAGAGGATATTGATCTTGCCATATCAGCTATGAAACTTGGCACTTTTGATTATCTGCTTAAGCCTATTGATGAAAATAAACTGATTACTGCCATCGATGCAGCTCTGGAAGAAAGGAAACTCGAAAAGAAAGAATTTGATCGCGAACAGCTTTTTACTCTTGAAGGATTAAAATATAAGGAAGCCTTTAAAGATTTCATCACCAGGGATAAGAAGATCATAAAGATCTTTCATTATGTAGAAAAATTTGCTGCCACTAACAACAGCGTATTGGTATGGGGCGAGAGTGGCTCGGGAAAAGAATTGATTGCACTGGCCATTCATAAGATCAGCGATAGAAGGGATAAAAAATTTATTGCCGTAAATGCCGGTGCCTTTGCCTCTGAATTATTCTCTTCCGAATTTTTCGGCTATGATAAAGGCGCTTTTACCGGTGCCGCCACTAATAAGATGGGCTTCCTGGAGGAAGCAAATGGAGGCACCTTATTCCTGGATGAAATTGGAGAGCTTTCATTACCCATTCAGGTTAAACTCTTAAGAGTATTACAAGATGAGGAATTTTACCGTCTGGGCTCAACAAAGAATATTAAGGTGGATGTGAGAATCATCGTGGCTACCAACAAAAATTTGTTTGAAGAAATTAAGAGTGGACGATTCAGAAAAGACCTCTTCTTCAGGCTAAACATCAATGCAATTAATCTTCCTCCTTTACGTGAAAGAATGGGAGATATTGAACTGCTATCTAATTATTTTTTGAATGTTTTCAACGAGAAATATGAAAAGAATATTGAGTCGATATCGCCTGTCGTTATGAATTGTCTCAAGAAATATTCTTTTCCTGGCAATGTGAGGGAGTTGATGAATATTATTAATAGTGCCATTATCGTTGAACCCACCAAGGAGTTAAGAAAAAAATCGTTGCCTTATTACTTTTTGGAGAATAATCAGGATTATTGTGATTTTGATAATCTTCCTCCATCCTTAGAAGAGATTGAAAAAGGACATATCAAACAAGTATTAGATTATACCGGAATGAATAAGTCGAAAGCAGCCGGAATTTTGGGCATCTCACGCGTTAATCTGATTGCAAAGATTAAAAAGTACGAGTTGGAATAAGGTAGTAATGGGATAGAATCACAAGGAAGTGACCTTCTATCTTAGGTTTAGGCAAAAAAAAGGGTGACTTCATCAGAATCACCCTTCTACATTTCTATGTGAATCTTTAATTCTTTATTACATTTTTCATTCCAATGGTAATGGCATCTTGATTCAAAGGAATCAGTTTATGATGTCTTTCAGGGAGTGATTTTTTAAGTCCTTTGATCACATATTCGAGTTTTACGATTGGCTTGATTTCCATAAAAGCACCCAATACAATCATATTGAAGATTTTAGGATTTCCCATTTCGGAAGCCAATTTTGCACCATCAATGGTGAAGATTTTAATGTCTTTTCGTTTTGGAGGATTAATAATACCATTTGGATCGTAAAGTAGAACACCACCTGGTTTTACTGAATTCTCAAACTTATCCATCGATTGTTGATTCAGGATAATGGCAGTATCGAAATTGGTAAGGATGGGAGAACTAATTCTTTCATCACTCATAATTACGGTCACATTGGCTGTGCCTCCGCGCATTTCGGGGCCATAAGAAGGCATCCAGCTTACTTCTTGGTCTTGCATAATTCCGGAATAAGCAAGGATTTTACCCATCGATAAAACACCTTGTCCACCAAAGCCTGCTATAATCATTTCTTCTGTCATAATATTCAAATTTTAAACGATTATTTAACGAGTTCACCATCAACCTTTATATCACCTAGCGGGAAATAAGGGAACATATTATCTACCATCCAGTTATTCGCATCCACCGGATTCATTTTCCATCCTGAATTACAGTTTGAAACAATTTCTACAAAGGCCACACCTTTTTTCTCTTTTTGAATTTCAAAAGCTTTTCGAATGGCTTTTTTTGCTTTCCGAACTGCTGCAGGAGTATGAACTGCTTGACGTGTAACAAAATAAGTTCCAGGTAATTGAGC
>CAYPOW010000245.1:0-5042 GCA_964412145.1 uncultured Draconibacterium sp. | reverse complement strand
GGATGCTTTTTTCTTTTACCAAAAGTTTATCTAATGCTTAATTTCAGCTAATTTTTCAGGATTGTGTTTGTGTTTAAATAACAAAATAAATAATATCGCTACTACAAGAGCGTATCCTGCAAAACCAAGCCATATATTATGCCAGTCCCATACGCCGTCTGGGAGAACATAAAATTTATCAATAATAATACCGCTTCCTAAAGCTCCAATCATTGTTCCAAATCCATTGGTCATCATCATAAATAAGCCTTGAGCACTTCCTCGCATTTTGCTGTCTGTAGCTGTTTCTATAAATAAAGAACCCGAGATATTGAAAAAATCAAATGCCATACCATAAACAATCATTGAAACAACAATTAGTACCAGCCCGAAACCATCTGGTGTTCCATAGGCGAACAATCCGAAACGGAAAACCCAAGCAAACAAACTTATTATCATTACTTTTTTAATGCCAAAACTTTTTAAGAAAAATGGAATTGCTAGAATAAAAAGAGTTTCGGAAATTTGAGAAATCGACATAATGATTGTAGAATATTTAACTACTGCAGAGTTGGCATATTGTGGAATATCTTTAAAATGATCAAGAAAACGATCTCCATACATGTTTGTTAGCTGTAGAGATGCACCTAAAAACATTGAGAAAATAAAAAATATTGCCATTTTATAATTTGAAAATAATTTAAAAGCTTCTAAACCAAATATTTTCACAAACGATGATTTTCCTTCTGTTTTTTCTTTTGGTTGTGGAGGACATTTAGGTAATGTAAAAGAATAGATGCCTAATATTAGCGAAGCGATTGCCGAAATATAAAACATATTCACGCTTGCTTTATTTCCACTAAGATTAACAAACCACATAGCTGCAATAAATCCTATTGTTCCCCAAACTCTAATTGGTGGAAATGATTTTACAACATCAAGTTTAGCCTTGCTTAGTGCGTTATATGCAATTGTATTTGTAAGCGCGATTGTAGGCATATAAAAACTCATCGCAAACAACATTACCCAAAAAAACGTTTGTGGATCTTTAATAAATGGAAAGCTTGCAATTGCGGCACCAGCAATAATGTGTGAAATTGCAAATACTCTTTCTGCGTTTATCCATCTATCTGCTATTATTCCAGTTATTGTAGGCATAAATAAGGAGGCAATGCCGAGTGTTAGAAAAACTGCTCCAAATTCGGTAGGGCCCCAACCCATTGTTCCAAACCAATAGTTGGCAATTGTAATTAACCATGCTCCCCAAATAAAAAATTGAAGAAAGTTCATTATTGTGAGTCGTAACTTAATTCCCATAATGATTGTTGTTAATGATTTATATATTGCTAATTTTGAAAAAAAATAAAAGCAAATATAAGCTAATTTCAATAAGTTGTATTGCAATTAGTTGCTTGCCAGACTAATTTTATATTGATATCAAATCGTCTATTATAAGCTTATTAAAATATTTATTATGCAGCAATATTTAAATCTTTTAGACCATGTTTTAAAAAATGGAACGAAAAAAGAAGACAGAACAGGAACAGGCACAATCAGTGTTTTTGGTTATCAAATGCGTTTCGATTTAGCTAAAGGATTCCCTGTTTTAACGACTAAAAAGCTGCATTTAAGGTCCATTATTCACGAATTACTTTGGTTTTTACAAGGTAATACAAATGTTAAATACCTGCAAGAGAACAATGTACGGATTTGGAATGAATGGGCAGACGAAAACGGCGAATTAGGGCCAATTTATGGGTATCAATGGCGCTCCTGGCCAAATCAAAATGGAGAGCATATTGATCAGATTTCTCAAATTATTGAATCGATAAAAAACAACCCAAACTCCCGACGACATATTGTAAGCGCATGGAATGTTGGCGAAATTAAAAACATGGCACTCCCACCCTGCCATATTATGTTTCAGTTTTATGTGGCTGATGGAAAATTATCCTGCCAATTATATCAGCGCAGTGCCGATATTTTCCTTGGAGTACCTTTTAAT
This sequence comes from uncultured Draconibacterium sp., assembly GCA_964412145.1. Classification (GTDB taxonomy): domain Bacteria; phylum Bacteroidota; class Bacteroidia; order Bacteroidales; family UBA12170; genus UBA12170. The sequence continues at coordinate 3,058 of CAYPOW010000245.1, read as the reverse complement.
ATTGCTTCCTATGCTTTGTTAACAATGATGATTGCGCAAGTAACTGGTTTAAAACCAGGTGAATTTATTCACACCTTGGGCGATGCTCATATTTATTTAAATCATCTCGATCAGGTAAAATTACAGCTCTCGCGAAACACCTTCGATTTACCTCAAATGGAAATTAATACCAAAGTAAATTCTATTTTCGACTTTAAGTACGAAGATTTTGAATTGAAAAACTATAAAGCGCATCCTTCTATTAAAGGGGAGATTTCTGTATAAATGAGCTTAGCTCTGTAAATTGCTTAAATCACAACATTTAGGCTTTTTGCTGTAACGGATTAGCTTAGCTGAGTTCGCAAACTCGCTTCGAAGATGATTCGTTTATTCAATATTTATTTTTCTTATTTTTTTTTGAGTGAAATTACGATAGCTCCCTCATAATTTCCAGATGAATACTTACTGATATCTTCCTTATTCTTAAGCACTTCAATAGATTCAATATCTTCTGGATTTATTGTGTCAACATCAGCTCGTGATATAATCTTTTTATCTACTACATACAATATTTCCGTATTCTCCCTACCGATTGCAGATTTTTCTTTTTTTCTTTTTTCCAGATTATTTATCAAGCATTCTTTCTCAATCTTTTCCGACCGAACAGGTTTAATATATCTTCCTATAAATAGTATTGCTCTGGATCGATTATCGATTATGAAAAATACAAAGGGATGGTCCGCTTTAAAAACCTTGTGAGATGCTTGCCCTGTAATTTTTATTACAACTGCCGTAGCAGCGGCAGCTTCTGTTTTCTCTTCGTCCAATTCAATCCATGTTTTGTGCAATACTTGTCCAATCATTAAAGGGGTTTCTTTTGTTATTCCTGAAAAATCAGCCTCGCTGTTAAAAGCAGATTTTAGACCTGCATTTTTTAGTGCATTGCTCAGCTCGTAGCTCGATTTCAGTTTTAGTTTTGGTATAGAAAGAGATGTTTTTGCAGAATATGCGCTATCCAATATTTCTTTAAAAAAATCAGCATTCATCTTCTTTTCAATTTCTTCGATGTCAAATAGTTTTTTTGGGAGAATTATACAAAACGACAAATCTGAATTTTTATAGGGTTTCGATATAAATTGATATGCTTCATTCTCAAAATATTGAAGGCTCTCAACATTCCTCATAAAATCAACTTGATATTGATTTTCAACACTTGTAAAAAAGGGAGCAGAAATTGTCTTTCGTTTTTCAAACTTATTAAGCCATTCTCCTTTAAAATAAACTGCATTCGAAATCAGCAATTTAGTATCTTTATTTATATCTTCTGCACTTACAATTTCGTTTATCCTCCGGTTTGTTTTATCAGAAACCCAGCTATTAATTTCTGAGACGGCTGACTCTTTATCTGCAAACTCAGTTCGTTTGAAATCCGAGAAATATTTATCCGACACCGATTTCCTGAATCTTCTTTCTACCTGAAGACTTTTATCCAACCAGATTGCATTAGAAACTCTAAAACCAGAGCAACTATCCGATTTACTTGCAAGATTATGATTATAGTCGTTTTTTAAAGAACCTGAATTTTTTAGATACAATACTTTTTCAAATTCATGTTTCGTTTTATTCTCTGAGCCTTCATAAGCCACCAAAAGAGCATAATAAGTACTCAGTGGGGATAGAAAAAGATTTTCGTTATCAACTTTTGTCTCACGATATAAATCAAATGAATAGCTATTTAATGAGTTGCTAGAATCATTAGTTTGAGCACTTGATTGCCCGGTATTAAGAATCAGTAAACAGATTATGAATAAAACAGTAATCGTTTTAAAATTCATAGACTTTAGTTTTTTCGATTTTCAAGATTCCACTCAAAGTTTTGCTGTAATCACTTCAAATGAAGTCAATGTACTACCAATAAGAATGAAGTTAATCCACATCAAAGTGCAAAAACAATGCCAGTCCCTGGATTTCGTTCAATACCGCAACTGCTCTACTTAAAACTGGGCTTTAGTTTAAAGCCTACATATTACCGCGCGTTTTTATTAATTTCAATCTTGCAATTTAAACAAAAATCCCTGTGAACGCATAGTCCAGTTCCGCAATCCTTACAAGTCCATTTATACTCTTCGTTCACAAGAAACTTCTCTAATCCGTGCTTTTGAATATAATCAAGATTTTCAAGCATGCTCATTCCATAATTCGTACGATATCGTTTATCAAGCTTTTTTAATCTGGCACATGGATATTTTTCACAATCATAGCAAAATCCTGATTCAGTTTTTGCTAATAATTCGCAATTGACAATACTACAACTTCTGCAATGCTTCGGTTTATTTTCGTCATCCTTTTTAAAACAACCTCCACAAGGTTTTTTTTCTCGGAGATATCCAATACATATTCCGCAATTCATGCCACATGGGGCAATCAAATCTTGATATTTAAGTGAATCCATCGTCATAAGTTATCCAATGAATTTAGCACCGGCTAACCCTATCCCTGCTCCAAGTATCAATGAAAACAAAAATATCGGGATTAATGATTTTTTATCTTTTGGATAAACAATTTTCACTATAGGTAAAGACGAAAGAAATGAAATAATCATACCTGTTATCCATGGGTTTAAACCCCAATCAACAAATGGAATAATTAATCCTAAAACAAAATAATGAGTAAACGCCGAAATAGTAGCAGATTTTTCAAGCTTCATGATTAACATGGGAATAACGTCAATTAGTCCAGCTATCAGTCCTATTATTGCTGCTATTAGTAAATCATTCATATTATTGATATTTTTCTATTTATGTTAGAAGTTTATATTTTAAGTAATTAAGTAATTTTTTTTTCATTTCGTCTGTTTACTTTATATTGTTGCTATCTCAGCTATTATTTTTATACAATGTTGTGCATTCGTGCATTATTTTCGTCATAGGCATTAAAACTTGTAGATTTCAATATTTTCTCCGCATTACAAAAACCACTGCTTTCATTATTAGCTATTGGTTTCCGTTACTTTTTTTATAAAGCTTTCAAAACGTTCTTGAATTTCACCTTTAAAATTTTCATCATTCAAATGAGTTTT
>CAYPOW010000244.1:0-5061 GCA_964412145.1 uncultured Draconibacterium sp. | reverse complement strand
TCGGCATTAGCCCAGGGACGAACAGCATAATTTACAGAATCACCTTCAAATCCATATACTCCTACAAAGGGAGCAGGATCTTTTAGAACTTTTGGGTCGTTTTCCAATACCGAAAGCAATACTTCTTTTACTTTTTTTAGATCATAACTATAAGATATTAAAACACTTAGATCGATTCTTAATTTACCTTCGGTCGTGAAATTGATGATATTAGTATTCGCCATAAGTCCATTCGGAATTATGACTGTTTTTTTTGTATTTGTTATCAAAATAGTATCAAAAATTTGCAAGCTTTTTACTTTCCCGAATTGCCCTTGAGCTTCAATCAAATCACCCACTTTATAAGGTTTGGAAACCAACAAGAGAATTCCGCCTGCCAAATCAGATACTCTTCCTTTCAGCGCAAAACCCGTTGCCAGGGCAGCAAGAGAAAGAACAGCTATAAATGAAGTAGTTTTAATACCTATCATGGAAGCCACGCTTAAAAAAAGGAGCAATCTAAAAGACCAGCTTATGAAATTCAGTAAAAATGAATGGAGTGTTTCGTCGAAATCACCTTTTAGTAGAATTTTATTTACAAGTTTGACCAACTGTTTGATAAGCCATAATCCAATAAGTAGTAAAACGATGGATAATAAAAATTTTGGGCCATATTCAGTAAGCATCGTTAATGATTGCTCATATAATTTTTGTACATTAATCACACTTATTTCTCCCATGACTTATTTTTTTGAAGTTTATTCCGTCAATAAATCCGATTTAGAAAACTCAATTATTAATCAAATGCACATCCATTTGCGGATATGGAATGCTTAACCCTTCTTTTTCAAAGGTTTTATACACTTTTTCATTCATTGCAAAATATACTCCCCAATAATCGGGAGCCTTTACCCAGGCACGTACAACAAAGTTAACTGAGCTGTCAGCTAATTCACTCAAGGCAACAAAGGGTTCCGGATTTTTTAAAACCCGATCATCTTGATTTATTAAAGTCAGTAATACACGCTTGGCGGTATCCGAATCATTGCCATAACCAATACCAAAAGTCCAGTCAACGCGCCTTTTAGCTTGTGTCGAATAGTTCACCATTGAGCCAGTCGATAAGCCTCCATTTGGCAAAATAATGGTTTTATGATCGGGAGTTGTCAGGATTGTATTGAAAATTTGAATTTCTTTTACTGTTCCCATATGTCCCTGAGCATCAATAAAATTACCTACTTTAAAAGGTTTGAAAATCAATATCATCACGCCTCCGGCAAAGTTTTGTAAAGTACCACTCAAGGCCATACCTACAGCTAATCCGGCAGCTCCTAAAAGAGCAATAAAGGAAGTCATTTCAACTCCAAGCATGCCCAGTGCTGAAATTACCACTAGCACTTTAAGAATAGTGTTTATTAGCGATGAAAGAAAAGAAACCAGAGATTTGTCAAATTCGCCTTTAAGCAGTAGTTTTTTTATCGATCTTGTTAGTATATTGGTTATCCATAAACCCAAAATTAATACGCCTAATGCTGAGACTAATCCAGTCCCATATTCAATAATTAAGGGTGAATAATCGAGCCATAATTTTTCCATAAGATTCTGTTTAATGTCAAAAAATATTTATAAATAAATTGTTTTTAGGAACTTGCTTTTTGTCTAAAAAAGCAGATTGATTAGTTCCGTTAAATAATAACTAATTAAGGATCAATAAATTAAAATCCAAATTTTTTACCCAGGCCTCCAAGAAGACCGCCTTTACCTTCAAGAAATTTGTCTTTAATTGAACTTTTTACCAAATCGCCCATTAAATCTCCAATTCCTTCCTTATTGCTAACTCCCTTATCTGAAGCAAAGCTATTGAATTTTTCAATGATAAAAGGCACAGCAATAGTTGCAATTGTGTTTGATATATCTTTGGGTAGACCTAATTTAGAGATTAGATTACTAACAACGTTATTGCTTATAATGCCAGCAAAAGGAGAAGAGCTTCCTCCATCTCCCAGTAAATCTGCAATATCTCCTAGCTTGCCTTTTTTAACCTTATCGAGCATTCCATCTTTAAAAGTGTCAGCAACTACATTTGCGATGCCTTCTAAATTACTGGATTCTACTGTGGATTTTGCTGTCAATTGATCAGTTAATCCACTTTTGATGGTCTTTAAAAACTCGTCTATCATATTTATTTTTTTTATAAAAGTAAAGAATATATTTGAAAAACAATATCTTTAAAGTTTAAAATTATTAAGAATGGATAAAAACAACTTTATAACAACGGTTAGAGATTCATACCAATTTAAGGGGGAATCGATATTAATAGGATCGGCCGTTTTTAAAGATGACTATAAAACAAATACGCAAATAAAACTTCCACTAAAAACATTTAACAGGCATGGGCTAATTGCTGGCGCAACGGGTACAGGTAAAACCAAATCCTTGCAAATTATTACCGAAAGCCTTTCCAATGCAGGTGTTCCGGTACTTGTAATGGATATAAAAGGAGATTTAAGTGGGCTTGGTGCAGCTGGAACAACAAATAAAATAATTGAAAGTCGCTCAAAACTGATTGGTATGGAGTGGGAGGGAAGAACATTCCCGCTGGAGTTTTTAAGCATATCTGACGAACCTGGAGTTAAAATGAGAGCCACAATTTCAGAATACGGGCCTGTCTTGCTTTCTAAAATCTTGGGATTGAACGACAATCAGAGTGGTGTTTTATCTATGCTCTTCAAATTTTGTGACGACAGGCATCTGCCTCTTTTGGATTTAAAAGATTTAAAAAGTGTTATAAATTTTGTTCAAAATGAAGGAAAAGATGAGTTTCTGAAAGAATATGGTTTTGTTCATTCAAGCTCGGCAGGAACCATTATGCGGAATATCATCGGATTGGAACAGCAAAATGCGGATGATATTTTTGGAGAGCCTTCTTTTGATGTTTTTGATTTGATGCATAAACTGGAATCAGGTGAGGGAATGATTAATGTGTTGCGTCTTACCGATATGCAAAGTAAACCTGCTCTTTTTAGTACTTTTATGCTTTGTTTGCTGGCAGAAATATTTCAGCAAATGCCGGAGCAAGGAGATTCAGATAAGCCAAAATTAGTTTTGTTTATTGATGAAGCTCATTTGATTTTTAAAAATGCATCGCGTAGTTTGCTCGATCAATTTGAAATGACAGTAAAACTAATTAGATCAAAAGGAGTTGGTATATTTTTTGTCACACAATCACCTAATGATCTTCCATCTGAAATACTTGGTCAACTTGGAACAAAAATTCAACATGCCTTGCGTGCCTTTACTGCAAAAGACAGAAAAGCCATAAAAACGGCAGCTGAAAATTATCCCTATTCGGAGTATTACCAAGTGGATGATTTAATTACTCAACTTGGAATTGGTGAAGCTCTTATTTCTACTTTGGATGAAAAAGGACGGCCCACCGAATTGGTTCATACATTGATGCGTGCTCCTTTTTCCAGAATGGACATTTTATCAGATGCTGAAATTAGTAAAATAATAAATTCCTCTGAACTGATCAGAGAATACAATATTGAAATTGACAGAGAGAGCGCCTACGAAATTCTGCATAAAAAGATTTCCGAAATAGAAGAAAAGGAAAGTGAAGACGAAAAATCAATTTCTGAAAAGAAAAAAGCGGCAAAATCTACTGAAGCTCCATCTACATTTGAGACTATAATGAAAAGCCCTTTGACAAAAACAATTGTTCAGGAGCTTACACGAGGGCTGTTAGGAGTGTTGGGTTTAAAAACGCCGACACGTCGCAGGACCCGAAAGCGATGATAAATTGCTTTTGCTTTGATTACAAAAAAAACTGTGAGGAAATATCTTCACAGTTTTTTGTTTGAAATTAATAAGCCTAATAGGCTTTAATCAATTGAATATCAAGAAGGTGGCTTGCCGCCGTCTAAAAATTCCTGATATTTAAACAACTCTTTCCATTCTCCTTTATGGGCTAGTCCAGCTTGCTCAGGCCAGGTGCCAGGATCATGAATTCTGAATTTTTCCTCATCCTCAGCAAAAAGAATTTCCTTCACTCTTTCTGATTTAGTTTTAGATAAATCAAGCCATGTTTTAATACCAGCCTTATGCAACAAGCCTTCAATTATAGGGCCGATACCTTCCACTATTTTTAGATCATCTTCTTTGAAGTTTTTTCCAAATACAGTTTTTAAAGCGGCCGCATTATAATTAGATGCAATAACTTGTTTTACCGAGGATTTGAATTTTCCTTCACAATCTTTTAGCTTTTTCTTGAGGTCAGCGATTTCCTCCATTAGTAATTTGATTTTGCCTTCACGACAAAGCCAACCAATTATAAATCCCAATATGGCAGCTACTATGAGAGCGATTAGGATAAATGTTAAATCTGATGCAAATCTTTCAGCCATTTTTCTAATTTTTTAGTGCGTTTATAATTATTTTAATTTTACTTCTACTCTTCTGTTCATTGCCTTTCCTTCTTCAGTTTCATTGTCGGCAACAGGCTCGTCAGGTCCTTTTCCATCCAATTCAATAGCGAGCTCATTAATATTTTTGCTTTGCAAATAGTCTTTTAAACTATTGGCTCTATCAATACTAAGTTGAAGGTTCATGTCTCTCTCTCCAATGGAATCTGTATGTCCTATTATTGAGATTTGACTTTCAGGGAATTTACATAAATAGTACGATAAATCAGAAGCGTATTTATGGATTTCTGGAGTAATGTCCAATATACTACTACCTGTTTCGTAGTAAACTTTCTGAATAGTTTTTAATCGACCTATTAAATCGTTAAATTCCTCTTCCGATAATTCAAAATCGCAATCGAGTAAACCGCTAAAAACGTATCCGATAGCTCCGTAGGATCGTGTATTTTCAGGATCAAATGTCAAGTCATTGTTTCGACTAAAAGAGTTAGAAATTTGATAAGCATCAGCACCCAAATTCACTAGAAATGATTTTAAGGAATCGGCTCTGGCCAATCCGAGTAACGCATCGCCATTTTCATCGCTGTCGTACATGCCTTTTAGAACCAACTGCCTGCTTTTGTTTTTATTGAGATATTTTACTGTTTTCTTTAAATCT
>CAYPOW010000243.1:3341-5064 GCA_964412145.1 uncultured Draconibacterium sp. | reverse complement strand
CATTTTCGTGAATTAATGGCTGTTTGTCAACATAAGGCGCAAAAAGAATTCAAATTATTCCCTGCTTTTTTTGTTCTATTCTTCCTCATTTTTGGTGTTGGCGCTGCATTTCACCCCTTATTTTTACTGGTCTTTTTAATGGGGATGAGTGCCTATTTATTGGCTATAACCATGGAAGCCTTTGGTATTGCTACAATAAAGAAGAATGGTGGTATTTTGATTGTTTTGTTATTCTTATTTCCATTTGTTCATTTGGTATACGGATTGGAATCATTAATGGCACGATTTAAGGCAAAACCATAATTTTATTAGACCCTAATTATTTGAATATCTGCATACTAAACGGATAACGATAATCTTCCCGATTCATCACTTTAATCGTGTTTAGCACAATCACTATAGTGCTGAAAAGCCCTAAAAATATTAATAAAGGCAAGCCAATTAAAACGATAAGTAAAATAGCGGATATCATCAGATAAATAAATATCGATATTTGAAAATTCATTACGTCTTTAAAATGTTGTTCGTATTCTAAAATCTCATTTCGCTTAAACATCCAAACGATTATAGGAGGTAAGACCAGAATAAAGATGCCGCTAAAATGCATCAGAATGACCCAATTATATTCGTCTTGTGAAAAGGATTTAGGTGTATTTATTTTTTGACTCGTAAACTCGGATAAGTCAACATCTAAGGCTTCAGCTAAAGCCGTTAGCGTAAATGTCCTTGGATCAACATCACCATTTTCTATTCGTTGAATAGTTCGTACACTCAAACCTGTTTTTTCTGCAAGATCTTCCTGAGTTAAACCTTTAAGTAAGCGTAAGTCTTTAATCTTTTGTCCGATATTTTCCATCTTTTTTTTGTTGCTAAATTAGCTTGAAAATTAACGAAGACGCCACTTCGTTTACACGACATTTACACGACATTTAGCCGTGAAGTGTAATCATAGGATGACTTAAAGTCATCGTATGATTCTTTCTCCCAGGTCATCGTATGACTCTTTCTTTACCTTTTTGGATACCAATCCAATACGCGAACTTCGATCTTTTTATTTTTTTTCGCCACTAAACTTTTAAATTTTTCAAGATCGCTAAAACCACCCTGACTGCGAAAATGATAAGGATAAATTATATTTGGATTAATAATTAAAGCGGCTTTTGCTGCATCGTCTACATCCATCGTATATGGTAAATTCATACATAAAAAAGCAAAATCGATATTTTTTAACTCCTTCATTTCAGGAATGTTTCCGGTGTCGCCACTGATATAAGCACGTTTACCACCCAGCGAAATTACATATCCGTTTCCAATGCCTTTGATATGAAACGCTTTTTCGCTTATGGGGAAATTATAAGCAGGAACAGATTCAATGCTTAAATCAAGCATTTCCTTGTTCTCGCTATTGGCTAAAATGGATAATTTGGATTTAAACTTTTCATCCAGTTTATCCGCAACTTCTTGCGGAACAACAAAATAAGCGTCTTCAGCTTTAATTCCTTCCAGGGTTTTATTACTTAAATGATCGCCATGGCTGTGTGTAATCAACACTAAATCAGGTTTTTTGAATGAACTGTAATCGCTGGCAGTGCCCACAGGGTCAATATAAATGTTTAATCCATTCCATTCCCAAACCATACTGGCATGAGAAATTGGATAAATTTTTACATCGCCTTTTTTTGTGGGCCATATTTCTTGAGCGGAAGAAATGAAGACTGAAAAA
>CAYPOW010000243.1:0-3241 GCA_964412145.1 uncultured Draconibacterium sp. | reverse complement strand
ATCGCCTTTTTTTGTGGGCCATATTTCTTGAGCGGAAGAAATGAAGACTGAAAAAAGAAGATAAAAACTTATGATTGTCGATTTTATTTTCATAGCAATACTTTTTAAAATGAAGGATTAAAGATAAGGAAATTTTTATGTGGAGAAATTGACCATAAACCCTACGAGGGTTTCAAACCCTTGTAGGGATAAGCACCTCTAATTCAGCTTAATAAAATTATACGTAATGGTTCCAACCTGAATTTCAGGGGCATCTGCATCGGGTGTGAAAGCAGCTTTTTTGGCAGCCCGAATGGCCATTTTATGCAAATTAATATCGGAGACTGTCGTTCCTTTTTGAAGAATTTCAGCACTGATTACTCGTCCTGCTTTATCGACTCGAATACGAACATTTACACGTCCTTGGTCATCGGAATTATAGGTTGGCTTTGGTAGTGATTGGGCTTTTCTGTTTCCCAGATTATATGAAATCCCTTCAGATCCGAGGCCGCCAGCACCAACATATTTTGGTGCATTTAAATCACCACTTGCAATTCCTTTGTCGCCTTTTTGTTGATCATTTCCCTCAGAGCTGGACGCGGTTTTTCCAGTGTACAATAAACGTGCATCGACAATTGGCTCCGGCTTTTTTTCTTCTTTTGGTTTTTCTACTGGGATTTCTTTAGGTTTCTCAACTTTTTTCTCTGCTTCCTTTTTAGGTTTTGGCTTGCTCACAATGGCCGGAGCATCTTCGGTTTCTTCTTCTACAATCTCTTCGGCAGGAATATCCTTTACAATTTCTTTCTCTTCTTGCTTAACAGGCTGTGGTGGAGGTGATTGAATTTTTTTTGGTTGTTCTTGTTGAATGTCTTGCCCGACTTCACTATAACCTAAATTTACTTCCACACCTTCTTCATCAGGCAAAGGCAGAGGTGTTTTTAAGGCCATGAAAAATAGAGCCAAAAGAATCAAGGCATGGATCAAAATTGTTCCAAGCGAAGCTTTTATTTTATCTTTTGCCTTATTTGTCATTACTATTATTTTCTTGGATTGGTTGCCAATATTACCTTGTGCTTTTGTCCGCTTTGCTTATTGATCCCATTCACAGCATCGATTACACTTACTACGTATTGTACGGGAACGCTTTTATCGCTTCTCAAAACCACAGTGCCATCGGTGTAGGTTGTAAGTTCTGTGCTTAATAAATTTTGTAATTCATCTTCGCTAACCAATTGTTTATCAATATAATAATTAAATTGATCGTTGATATAAACGGTAATATTTTGCTTAGCCATCGTTTTGCTTTTACTGCTGGGCAATAGCAATTTAATGGCATTCGGACTGATAAGCGTGGAGGTAATCATAAAGAAAATCAGCAATAAAAACACCAAATCCGACATAGATGCCATATTGAATTCCACTCCTTTTTTATTTCTTGATTTTATGGCCATAATGATTCGGTTTAATTAGCAGGCTCGTTTAATAAATCCATAAAATCGCTTGCGCGCGCTTCCAGGATAAACACCAGACTTTCGATTTTAGCAACGAGTATATTGTACATCACATAAGCTATAATACCAACAATTAGGCCGCCAACAGTGGTAATCATTGCCTGGTAAATTCCCGACGAAAGTAGTTGAATATCAATATTATTACCCGCCATAGACATATCATAAAAAGCAATAATCATTCCAATTACTGTTCCTAAAAACCCAAGCATAGGTGCCGTACTGGCGATGGTTGAAATGGCAACAATGTTTTTTTCAAGACGCGCAACTTCTAGATTACCAACGTTTTCTATGGCAGCGGTAATGTCATTCAAAGGCTTTCCAATGCGTGTCAGTCCTTTCATTATCAAGCGCGCAATAGGCGTATCTTCACGCTGGCATAAAACAATGGCTGATTCTATTCTGCCTTCGTGAATATTATCGCGAATCATATTCATAAAGTTTTTGTCTTCGCGCGAACTGCGACTAATAGCTAAATATCGACCGATGAAAATATAAATTGAAATCAAGGAAAGCAATCCAAGAATAGCCATAATCCAGCCGCCTTTTAGTACCAAATCAATTATGGAAAGACTTAGGAATTCTCCTTCTTCACCCATAAGGTTTTGAGAACCAGTAATAGTATCTTGAACAAGACCGGAAACTTGCAGTAAAACGCTTAATATCATTTTCTTATAAATTTATTCAATAAAAATACAGTTAAATAGAGCCTGACTTCCGTTAAACCCATTCATTTGTAAACATGAATTTGTTAATATGGAAACTCGATTGCTTAGAAATTATTGTCTGATTTGCAAGAAATCAAAATTCAAAAGTGCGCAAAAATGGTGGTAAAGTCTGCGGGTAAATATGCACCACAACGTAGCCAATAGCGATTAATGTGATGCCCATAAAAAGGAAAAACAAAGCCAAAATGTTTTTTTCTTTTGCCAGATTATAAACTCCAAAAATAAGGGCAGCAAAGCCAACTATAAATAATGTTATGATCATCCGCGTAAAAATATAAATTGGTTAGTACTACTTTCTTTTTCGCTAAAAAAATATCCTTCTGCATTGAAATGCTTTAAGTCTTCCGGATTTTCTAATCTGTTTTGTAGAATAAAACGACTCATTAAACCGCGTGCTTTTTTGGCAAAGAAGCTAATTTGTTTGTATTCCCCTTTTGAGAAATCTTTGAATATTGGTGTAACAATTGAAGCCTTTAAATTCTTTTTATTCACCGACTTAAAATATTCGTTCGATGCCAGATTAATTAAAACAGTATCGCCCTGAGCAGCAAGTGCTTTGCTTATCGATCGTGTTAATTTATCGCCCCAGAATGTGTATAAGTCTTTTAGGGAAGGCGTGTTTATTTTGGTTCCCATTTCGAGTCGATAGGGTTGAATTAAATCCAAAGGACGAAGCACGCCATAAAGGCCACTCAGAATCCGCAAATGATCTTGCGCATAAGTAAGTTCGTTTTCGCTCAATGTTTCAGCATCTAAACCCAAATACACATCACCCTTAAAAGCCAATAAAGCCTGTTTGGCATTTTCTAAATCAAATGGGCGCTTCCACACAGAAAACCTTTCCTGATTTTCGCGGGCAAGTTTCTCACTAATCCCCATCAAATTCATTAAATAGGGAGCGCTGTATTTTTTTAAAACTTTGACTAGTTTTTCAGCTTGTGGCAGAAAGTCGTTTTCCGAAAAAAGCGAAGTCGTAGCTTTTTGATTAAAATCGAGTGTTTTTGCAGGTGAAATAACTAGAAGCAT
>CAYPOW010000242.1:0-5089 GCA_964412145.1 uncultured Draconibacterium sp. | reverse complement strand
GTGGCGACAATTTAAGTAGTTTTCATAAATGGAAAAATTATCAATCTATTTTAGACTATTATCCACTCTACGTTTACGCACGCCGCGGATTTAAAAAAGAAGATTTTTCGGCCAAAGGCGATATTCATTTTTTTGATGCTCCGCTGATGGAAATATCGAGCAGCTTTATTCGCCATGCGATTAAAGAAGGAAAAGATATCAGGCATTTTCTGGCACCCAGGGTTTGGAAGCATCTGCGCGAATGGCATTTTTTTGAGAAGTGATTTATGTGATGGGTGATCTTTGACAATTGACTAGATAACATCACCTAAATAACGTTAAATTTGATTAGAAGTGAAAAAAGGGCTAAAATAATTAATGGTAAACTGCTAGAAAGTATTACCATTAGAACTCCCTTGTTTCTTTCCTTTTTTAATTGTATTTCATCACAGTCATTAACCTGTTCTCTAATTAAATCCACATCAATCCTTTTCCTATAAAAAAGGTTTATAGAGATGGGTATAGCAAACAAAAGAAAAACCCCTGGATTTGCAAGGTTATTGCGCGCATAAACTGGTTCTATAGGGGTTAACCTAACAGCCAAAAACATAGCAGTAGCCATAATGCCTGAAGTGATGAAAAGCAATACCATAAATGCTAATAGGTATAACTCATGTCTATAGACTCGCTTGGTAGTCCTTTCTGCAAAAAACATAAGTTTAACAAAATAAATAATAAACTTCTTCATAATCAAACAATATTACAGGAGAAAGGTTACTCCTCTTTTACTTTTTCTACTAGTGATTCACGAATCATCTTTCTTAGTTCCAATTGCCTGTTTTCCACTTCTTTTCTTGCAACTGGTCTGTAATATTGAGCATATCTGGGTTTAGCCAGGCTATAAGACAAATCGTCCATAGTTCCTTTTACATCTACTCCAAGTCTAATAAGCAAAGGGCTCTCCACAACTGATATGTGGTAATTGAAGCTCAAGTCAAAATTATGACGCCCGCCGATAACCGCTTTATATTTATCCATCACTATTAAGAAAGGATAAATGTCTATTTCATCTCTAAAAATTGTAAACTCCGCAGATAATGAATCCACTCTATTTACTGTTTTTCTATTGAAATTGAGTTTTTTAGCAATCTCGCCAAACGTCTCCCCATCCATCAAAACTAAATTATTTCCTTTAATGGATGATGCTGCCCGTATTGTCGATTTCTTCATATTGTATAAAGAATCGAGGTAGGTTTCACCAGCAAAATGGAATTCCCCTTTTCCACCAAATGATCTTAACATCGGCATCAAGGTGTCGATATCAGGAATCATGGTTAAGAGTTCTTCTATTTCAACATTAAGCATATGATAATCTAAACCCAAATACAAGTGGTTTTTTCTCGGTGTTCGATACAAAGCTGTGACTTGCATCCTAGCTGCAGGAGTTTTAAATTTGAGCTCATCGAGTACCAAAACGCCATCTTTCACGCGTACATTGCCTCTGATATTACTCGCCGTATCATTCCCGAAAGTTGCAAAATTTATTTTGGTATTCAGGTTGAAATCGATACCTTTCGGAACCAGATAAGGTCCGGAATAATCACTTTCTTCTTCGGCTAATTTATCTTGTTTCTTAGCTGATTCTTCTGTTCCTAAACCACTGGTTAGCGCCATCAATTGATTCAGGTCGGTAATTTTAGAAGCAAAATTAAAATTTCCTTTCAGTATAGAAACGCCTCTAAAATAAGACAATACATTATTCAAATTCCCTTTCAGTTCAAAATCAGATTTATCAATTTGCATATGTGCCTCCTGAATAATAAAATTTTCAGGATCGAAATGCATTTTTATGCTTGGAATAAGAATAGGATGCGAAAGACTCGTCATACTAATGTTAGCCTGATCCATATCCAAATATCCTTTAATTAGCCACTGCAAAAACACATCTTCCTGACTAGCATCATTCTCAATATCAGCATTCAAATCAATTCGATTATAGCTCATCTTATTCTCGCCCAAACCAGCCTTCAAATTACCACTTGCATAAGCTAGCTTTACTCGAGCCTGGTCTGTGTGATTGGCTCTGGGTACAATGCTAAAGTTTCCATTTGGTTTTTCAATAGCAATATCCATTGTATCCATTTTGGCATACAAAGAATCAACGGAATAGGAGCAATTAATATACGGAATACTTGCTGTTTGCCGCAAATCAGAAGTTTCGAAAAGAAAACTCGCATTTTTTAATAGTGCGCTATACGTATTGAGTTTATTGGCTTGCATTTGTTCAATTTGAACATTTCCATAAACAAATTTGTTATTTATGGATTTTAGTCTTGGATTTGGCAATGCAAAATCAATATTTGAGGCATTGGTATTCAACGAAATACTATCATAGATTAAGTTAAAATCCGTCAGTTTTACGTTTCCTGAAAATATCATCTTTTCGAGTTGTATCTTTTCTAATTGAGTCATAGAAAAGGCCGTTTTCACATTTCCTTTGGCTTTGCCACTAATATCCATCTTTAAAGAATCGGGTAGCATACTGTTAAACTCATCCAATTTTAAATCAGCATCAATGGAAAGCTTGCTATAGATATCGCTATACAATTGATTAACTTTTCCTTTAAGTTGAAATGAAGATTTAGGTGTTTTTGCCCGAAAATTATTGATTTGCAAATAAGAAATCGAATCTGTGCTTAAATCGGAATAAAATTGGATATTCGCCTCCATATCGCTCAATGCAAAAGGCAAATCGGCGATTTTTAAACTTCCATTCTGCATCAGCAATTGAATATCCAATAAGGGCATCTCCTTTTCAGAATAAAGGCCTTTAATACTTCCTTGTGAAGTTAGCAATCCATCCACGTCATAAGCTTCAAAATAATTTTGGTAAGATGGGGGAACCAATTCCAGCGCTTTTTTAATCGGCCAATCTGTCAATTCATATTTCAAATCAATATCGAAATTCTTATAGAACTCGTCCATAGCAATATATCCATCCATTTCCAAATTCAATGAATTTACAGACGCTTTTGCATTTTCCAATCTAATCAGTTGCTGAATACCGTTATAATAAATAGGGCTAACCAATTGTGTATAAGTATTTTGTAAATATTTCTCACCTTCATATTCCAATGAAATTTGAGATTTACTTATTTCTAACTGACCGTTTAAGCTATCTTCAAAAATCTTTATCGACATTTTACCATCGAGCCCCCGAATACTTGTATTTAGTTTTAAAGCTAAATCTTGATAATCGAGATTGACATTTTTCATTGCTGCCTTTTTAATTTCGATAAAAGGAAGTTTCGAGGAGGTGTTTGAAGTTACAGTATCAGAGCTCTCGATAATAATATCATAATTAGTATTGCCCAAACTATCAGAAAAAACGTTCATGTATCCATTTATAAAAGTGATCTCTTGAACAATAATATCTCCTTTTTTCCAATACGTTTTGGCATCGATAATGGCTTCTAACTCCTGAATGCTTAATAAGGTGTCGTTTACTGAGCCTTTAGCCGGATTAATGAGGATAAAGTCTTTAAGCTTTAATCCGAAATTTGGGAAAGTGCTAAAAAAAGTCAACTCCACTTCTCCTATTTCCGATTGGCAGGTCAGATTTTTATCGGTTTGTTTATTTATTTGCGGGGTCAATTTCTCCGGAGTAAAAACAAACCATATAGCTATACTAATAAATAGCAAGATTAAAATTAACAGACTAATTACAGTAGTGAGTAGAACTTTGAAAAATTTCTTCATAGCGCAAATGTTAGTAACAAGAAATACATTTTGCTTTTACTTATAAGACTTTACTAAAAGAAAAAATTTTCCCAAAATCATCGTTGTATTTCAAAGTAGTGGCTGTTAGTTCCGTTACTGTATAAACTTTAGGTACAGACCCTCCAACCTCCAACACGTGAATATGAGTCAATTCAGTCGCCACCAAAGTCCAGGTAAATGCCTGTGCTTCTTCTTCAGAAACATCATCTCCAGTATCCCAAGTTGTTCCGTTTCCTGAGGCTAAATAACTATAAAACAAGGTTCCAGACTGCCATTCCCCAATCAATAAGTCTTTATCTAAAGAATCTTCGATAGGCGTACAAGAAGTGGCCAACAATGAAACAGCAATAAATAAGGAAAAATAATAAAGTGTTTTTTTCATCATAATCGTATTATTTTTATGGTTAAACATGACTACTAAGTTATTTATATTTTTTGGATTTGACTTGTCTTTTACAAAAAGAAAATTCTTTTTTTAGAGTAAAAAACAAAGTAATTATAAAGGGATATAGTAAGCCCCTGAAACTTTTCAATTAGTGCTGACATTAATCAATTCCTTTGTAAATTAGCCTTTTAATATATCAGGCCTTGGCAAAGAAATTAAGTGTTTCGAAATCAATAAATAACCAACACAGCATTATTGGATTGGCATGTGCTGCAAGTGATTATCGTTTGCTTTATTTTGCCAATAAGGCACTTGGTTTCTGTTTTGAAAAACGCTCCGATCTTCCGCTTTATGGCAAAATAGATAAACTGGGTGATTTTTCATTTTATCACTTTTATAATGATGAAAGGCGGTTGAATTTTTATCTTTTTTCTAATAAAAATCAAAGTCAGGTTGCTATTCCCGACTACAAAAACTTAGATTATTTCCTCCTGATAGATGATTTAATTGAAGCGAATTTAATGCGCGAAATTTTGAATAAATTGCGTTCAATTCCTGTTTTACAAGCAGCCATGACTATTCCTTCAGCCAATTTAAAAGATTTAGATATCCTTCTAGAAGATATGGAATTACATTTGATTACAATAAAAAAACTCAAAAAAATACGTTTGCTTTGGCCTTAAATTTTTAAATATGAATGATAAAAAAACGGCATCATTTTCAGAATCAAAACTCTGGCAGAAAGTAAATAAAGTCTTCCGTCGGTTAGGTATGAAAGTAATCTATCCTGTTGTCCTTTTGTATTATTTGTTAAAAAGCAACAACGTTCCTATACAAGCCAAAACGCTAATTGCAGGTGCACTAACTTATTTCATAATGCCACTTGATGGCCTTCCTGATTTTCTTCCTTTGTTGGGATATACCGACGATTTAAGTTTGCTGGCT
>CAYPOW010000241.1:0-5090 GCA_964412145.1 uncultured Draconibacterium sp. | reverse complement strand
TTATTTACTTTACAAAAGCGAAATAAAAGTCTTACTAGCCAATATATTAAGAAGTAGTATTTTCAATATCAAGGGATTCAAGTAAAATGGCAATTGCATGTAACCCTAAGCACCATTTAATCGTCCTATAACGGTAGATTCTAATCTTAGGATTTACTATTGCTTGTTTCTATGCGTACAATTCGCTAATCTTATAGATTGATAATACATGAAAATTGAAATTACGGATTTAAATCAGATATATCCCAATGGAAAAAAGGCACTCTCAGATGTTAACCTCAATATAGGAAACGGAATGTTTGGACTTTTAGGGCCTAATGGAGCAGGAAAATCAAGTTTGATGCGCATATTAGTGACTATGCTCAAGCCGAGCACTGGAAAAATTAGCATTGACAATTACGATTTAATAAAAAACCGCAAAGAGATCAGAGAAATGCTGGGTTATCTCCCTCAAGATTTTCGATTTTTTACGAAACTTAAGACCTGGGAATTTTTAGATTATGCAGCTGGCCTCTCTGGTATTAGCAAGAAGAAAGAAAGATCGGCTAAAGTGGATGAATGGCTAGAAAAAGTTGGATTATTTGATTTCCGCGATCGCGATGCAAATAATCTTTCGGGAGGAATGAAACGCCGCTTAGGCATTGCCCAAGCGCTTATTGGCGATCCCAAAGTTATAGTAGTTGATGAACCAACAACAGGATTAGACCCCGAAGAGCGCATTCGTTTTCGCAACATTTTATCTGAACTCGGACAAAAAGATGTCATTATCATCTTATCTACACATATTGTTAGTGATATTTCGAGTGGATGCAACAACTTAGCCTTATTAAACAATGGATTTGTTGAATTCACGGGATCGCCTGAAGAGCTTGTAAAAAAAGCAAGAGGACATGTTTGGCAAGTAACAACTTCGGGATATGAATACGATCTCTTAAAGGAAAAATATGCTGTAATATCTACCATACCAACAGAAGAAGGCTGGGAAGTTCAATTAGTTGGTGATACTATTGAAGCCAAAAATGCTATTGAAATTGAGCCTAATATAGAACATGCCTATGTGTATTATATGGAGCATTTAACCAATCACAAATAAGCTGCAAGAAAAAAATATGATCTCTATCGATAAAATACGAACGATTTCGCGCTTTGAAATGAAGACCCTTCTTCGTTCTTGGTTTTTTAGAATTTTTGCTGGTTTAACAGTTATTTTCTTGGGCATTTTTAATGCGGCAGTTTTTATTGAATCGAGTGGAGCTCCTTGGTTATACCGTGCGCTTCCCGGGAATATTCCTTATGTTAATCTGCTTATTTTAAACCTTGGCCAAGCTATTGTAGCTGTGTTTTTAGCTTCAGAATTTCTTAAACAAGACCGAAAAAACGACACCATTGAAGTGATCTATGCCCGATCGATGACCAATGCAGAATACATCATAGGGAAAACGCTAGGCATACTCTATGTATTTCTAATTCTAAACCTAATACTTTTAGCTGTAGGAATTGGCTTTTCTTTTTTTGCCGATGATTCAGCCATTGGATTAGGAGAGCTCTTTCTCTATCCATTATTGATAAGTTTACCTACTTTGGTTTTCATTCTTGGCTTATCATTTAGCATGATGATTCTCTTTAAGAATCAAGCCATAACATTTATTCTTTTACTCGGATATATTGCATTAACCATTTTCTATTTAGACACTAAACTCTATCACCTCTTCGATTTTATTGCCTATAAGGTTCCGATGATGTATTCCGAGATTGGTGGCTTTGGAAATCTAGAAGAAATTGTAATTCACCGAAGCATTTATTTCTTTTTGGGTTTAGGACTGATCTTTATCACCATTTTCAATTTAAATCGCTTGCCTCAATCCAAAAGGTTATCTTTTCTACCATTAATTATTGGAATTGTTTTTCTAGCTGTTGGCGGATTGCTTATCAATAAATACTATAGCTTGAAGCAAGACACTGTCAACCTGAAACAAAATATGATTGCCCTAAACAATCAATATGCTTTTAAAGCCAAAGTCGATATTTTGGAAAACGATATTTCACTAATTCATTCAGGCGAAAGTATTGAAGTGCAATCTAATTTGAGGATCAAGAACAATTCTGGACAAGCTATAGATACTTTAATCTTTAATCTGAATCCATCATTGGAAATATCATCAGTGAAATTAGATAATCAAGATATAAAACTCATAAGAGACCAACATCTTATCCAACTTATTCCTCAAAAAAACATTGCACAAGGCGCAACACATCAACTCTCAATTGCTTACCAGGGAGGCATTGATGAACGCACTCATTTTCTGGATATTGACCCCGACGATTTTGAAACCGATTTTAAACTCGAAATATTTAGAGTACGCAAAAGATTTGCTTATTTGATGGACAATTTTGTTTGTCTTACGAGAGAATCATTATGGTTTCCCACAGCTGGAGTAACTTATGCTACAGATCGCCCAGCTTATTTTTCACCTGACTTTACACGCTTCAATCTACAAGTAAAAACAGCACCTCATTTAACAGCCATATCTCAAGGAGTTCAATCATCATCAGCCGAAGGCGAATATAATTTCACCCCTGAATTCCCACTTACTCAAATAAGTTTATTGATAGGTAATTACACCAAATTAAGCACAATAATTGATAGTATTGAGTACGGAATTTATTCCATTGAAGGCAATGATTTCTATAAAGAGCATTTTACTGACATATCCGATAGTTTGCCTGGTTTGATTCGTGATTTAAAAAATGAATATGAAACTGCGATAGGTTTTGAATATCCCTTTAAACGATTCTTTTTAGCAGAAGTTCCGGTACATTTCGCCCTCGATAAACACATCTATTCCATAGCTAGTGATGCTGTACAACCCGAAATTATGTTTTATCCAGAAAAGGGAGTAACCCTGGAAGAAACTGATTTTAGGAAACGGAAAACACGTTTTGAAAGAAGAATGAAAAGAGATAACGAAGAAATAACTCCCCAAGATGTTCAATCCAGAATCTTTAAGCGTTTTGTACGAGGAAATTATATGGCAAACCACCAAGAGTGGTATATGTATGAAGAAATAATGGATAGAAATTCCTTTACTTTATTTCCTAATTATTACAATTTTGTTACTCAGCTCGAAAGTGAAGCTTGGCCAATGCTCGACCTATCCTTAGGGATTTACCTCAAAGAGCGTTCGGCAAATTCTATTCAAACTTACCGCTGGTTTTTTAGCAATATCAATCAGGGTGAGCGAATGAATCTTGAATTGAAAGATGCTTCACTAAAAGAAATGCTTAAAACAGGATTAGAAATTAGGGAGAACGATCTGGATCTAGATGAGCAGGTAAGCCTAAATGGAATTATTCAAGCCAAAGGCGATCAATTATTCAGTCTGTTTAGAGCGCGTTATGGTGAGGGGAAATTCAATCTGGTATTAAATCAATTTATTGAAAAGAACAAACACCAAAGCTTCTCTTTTGAAGAATTAAATAAACGCTTTATTGCAGAATTTAAAAGCGATATTCGAAATGAAATTTCCGATTGGTATGAAACAAAAAAACTGCCTGGATTTTTAATAAAAGATATCGAATCCTATAAGGTTATGGAAGGTGATTACACCAAATATCAACTTACATTCAAAATTTCCAATCCAGAACCTGTTGATGGTCTTATCACTTTTATTGCCGATTTGGAAAATCAAGAATCAAGAAATGAAGACAACCAAGTAATACCAGATTATACACAAAAGGTTTATATCCCAGCAAAAACATCACTCGAATTTGGCTATATTTTTAATAACGAACCCAATAGAATAAATTTTTTCACCCATATTTCCGAAAACTTACCCAACAACATCATTTACGATTTAGAAAGCAGTGGTGATATACGCAAAGGCAAAGGTTTTGAAGGCTCACGCGAAACAGATTTCTTCGATATTATGGAAGAGCAAAATGCAATAGTAGTGGATAATGAAGACGAAGGATTTAGCTATTTTGAAGATTTAAATCAGAGTTATTTAAAGACATTGGTAGAAAAAAACAGAAAAGAAGGTTATAAATATAAAGGTATTCGGTGGTGGAGTCCTCCTGAAAAATGGGTACCCGTTATCCGTTCTGGCTTTTATGGTAAATACATTCGATCTGCAATATACACCCGTTCTGGCGATGGAAATCGAACAGCAACCTGGCAAGCAAATATTGATGAGGAAGCCTACTACGATATCTATTGCCATATCGAAAAGATAAACATAAGGTTCACAAGGAACGGTAGATCAAGTGGAAATAAAAAAGCAAGCTTCAATTTTAAAATTCATCATCAAGATGGAATAGAAGACATTATTCTACTGGATAAAGATGTGGAGAATGGTTGGAATTATATGGGAACTTTCTTTATAACACCAGAAACTTCGATAGTAGATATGACAAATAAATCGAAAGGCAGTTTGATATCGGCGGATGCCATAAAATGGATAAAGAATTAAATTATAATAATATAAAATCAAAACAATGAAATTC
This sequence comes from uncultured Draconibacterium sp., assembly GCA_964412145.1. Classification (GTDB taxonomy): domain Bacteria; phylum Bacteroidota; class Bacteroidia; order Bacteroidales; family UBA12170; genus UBA12170. The sequence continues at coordinate 587 of CAYPOW010000241.1, read as the reverse complement.
ACTAAATTAATCTTCCTGATATACTTGGCAATGGGTTTAGGTTTAACAACTTATTCGCAAAACAAGGTAACTTTGGAAGAAGCATTGGATATCGCATTTGAAAATAGCCCGGACATTAAACGTTCGCGATTGAATATGGAGCAGAACAAAGAGCTTTTAAATGCCCAGCTGGCTTCCTTAAAATCGAGATTTGCTTTTGATGTAACGCCTTTTAGTTACGTAAAGCAAGATTCCTACGATGAACTTCGTTCGGCTTGGTATTCCAACGAAACAATGAAATCATCGGGTCAGTTTTCTATATCGCAGCCCATAAAAGTTTTTGATGGAACACTATCTCTAATCAATCGTTTTGAATATTACGATAATGTTTCAGGCACAGGAGGTGTAAATAATGCCGATGCTGGATTTAGTAATAATCTGTATTTACAATATGTTCAGCCTCTTTTTGTTTACAATCAAACCAAAATGAATTTGGAGCGAAATCAGTTGAATCTTGAGAATGCTACCCTGGCTTATTCCATAGAAATGCTAAATATGGAAAAATATGTATCTCAGGCTTTCTACGATATTTATCAACGTCAGATGTC
>CAYPOW010000240.1:0-5244 GCA_964412145.1 uncultured Draconibacterium sp. | reverse complement strand
TCGCAGGTGCATCCCGATGTAATTCCGGCCATTGGAAATACAATCAATATTGGTGAATGGGATACCATTGGTATTATCGAAACTTTATCAATTGTTTCAGGTATAGAATCGGCTGATAGTGCTGCCAAAGAAGGCGGCATTAAAATTATAGAAATCAGATTAGCAGATGGTTACGGAGGAAAATCCTATGTAAAAATGATGGGCAGCCTCGATGCTGTTCAGTCGGCTATGGCAGCCGGAACAGCTAAAGCAAGAGAAAAAAATCTGCTGGGAATGGACACGATTATTCCTCAACCACACAAAGAAATCATGCCTTTCTTTATGAAATAAGACTTGAATAAATGGATCATTTAGAAGAAAATATACGTCAGCTTGTCAAAGAAGCTTTGCAGGATATCAAATTAAATGTTGATACAAGCAACAGCTCAACAGATGCAGTGGGAGTTTTCTCCACTATAGAAGCGGCCATTCTTGCTGCAGAAGTTGCTTTTCATGAATTGGAAAAGCTCACTTTGGAAACACGCAAAGAAATTATTGCCGCTATTCGTAAAGCATCAACCGACAATATCGTTCTGCTTTCAAAAATGGCCAGTGACGAAACAGGCATGGGTCGTTGGGAAGATAAAGTGATAAAAAACGAATTGGCCATAAAAAAAACGCCAGGTGTTGAAGATATTGTGCCGGAAACTTTTTCCGACGATCACGGCCTAGCTCTTGTTGAGCATGCTCCTTATGGAGTTATCGGATCTATTTCACCAAGTACAAATCCTACTGCTTCCATTATCAGTAATTGCATTGGAATGATTGCCGCCGGAAATTCAGTGGTTTTTAATACGCATCCTGCTGCTAAAAAAGTGTCCAATCTTCTGATTAATTTGCTAAACAAAGCCATCATGGAGGCAGGCGGACCTAAGAATCTGATTACTACTGTCGAAACACCAACGCTGGAATCGGCCAATACAATGATGAGCCATCCAAAAGTTGCACTTTTAGTTGTAACTGGCGGCCCTGCCGTTGTGAAAGCCGCTATGAAAAAGGAGAAAAAAACTGTTGCAGCCGGACCTGGAAATCCACCTTGTGTAGTTGATGAAACTGCAGATCTTGCACAAGCAGGAAGAGACATCGTTTTAGGTGCCAGTTTCGATAATAACCTGATTTGCATTTGCGAAAAAGAAACTATCGTTGTAGAATCTGTTGCCGATCAGCTGAAAGCTGAAATGGAAAAAAATGGAGCCTATGTTTTATCACCAGATCAAATAAAAAAGGTAACGGATTTAGTTATTGCTGATCCTGGAAGACCAGGTCATGAAGGTGGAGCAAATAAAAACTTCGTTGGGAAAAACGCTTCGGTAATTGCGAAAGCCATAGGCCTTAATATTCCAGACTCTACACGTCTCTTACTTTGCGAAGTGGATGCCAATCATCCACTCGTGTGGACAGAGCAATTGATGCCTGTAATGCCTTTGGTAAAAGTTCCAAATGTGGATGATGCTATTGATTTAGCCCAAAGATGCGAACACGGATTTAAACATACAGCCATTATGCATTCGCATGATATTGCTGCGCTAAGTAAAATGGCCAAGGTAATGGATTGCTCTATTTTTATTAAAAATGGACCAAGTTATGCCGGCTTAGGAAATGGTGGTGCTGGATTTGCATCCTTTACTATTGCCAGTCCAACAGGCGAAGGAGTTACACGTGCAAGGACTTTTACACGTGAAAGACGCTGTACTTTAGTCGATTTTTTTAGAATCATTTAAAGATTGGTTTATGAAGTTTGGTAAAATCATCGGAAGAGTAGTTAGCACTCAAAAAGTTGAATCTTTTGAAGGCTTGAAATTAGTTTTAATTCAGCCTCTGAATGAGCAGCTTAAATCAGAGGGAACTGCTTTAGTGGCTGTTGATACGCTTCAATCCGATGTTGGACAAATTATCTATTACGAAACAAGTAAAGAGGCCAGCCGAATTATTGAACGCGAAATGAATCCATGTGATGCAGCGGTTATGGGTATTATTGATGATATCAATCTAACAGAACGCAAATGAGGCTGGGAAAAGTTATAGGAACAGTAGTTTCAAGCACCAAAGCAAAAGGCTATGAATCAAGAAAAATACTTGTTGTGCAGCCTTTGAATGCCAAGGAAAAAGCAGTTGGAACCTCATTTCTTGCCATTGATGCTGTGCAGGCAGGTGTTGGTGATTTGGTTTTAACGATTGAAGAAGGCAATTCGGCACGCCAAGTCATTAATGATGCAGAAGCTTTTACAGTAAAAACAGTAATTGCTGCTATAGTTGATGAAATTTCGAAATGATAAAAAATACAAACAGACGACAAAAAGTTGCAAATTTGCAATCTCAAAACAGAAGAATTTTTAATAGCCAAAAAAAAGATATGTCCACCACCGAAAATAACGGCTTAAAAGATCAGGTTAAACGTATTGCGATAGGGGCCGATCATGGTGCTTATGATGCCAAAGAAGCATTAAAAAGATACCTGGAAACAGTTGGCTATAAAGTATTTGATGTTGGAACTAATAACAGTACAACCAAAGTCGATTATCCTGATTTTGCATTAGCAGTTGCCAAAAAAGTGGTGAGTGGAGCATGCGAAAGAGGGATTATGTTAGATGCTGCCGGAATTGGATCTTCCATGGCTTGCAATAAAGTAAAAGGAACTCGTGCCGCTTTATGCTGGAATGACGAAACCATTGTTAACAGTCGTGCACACAACAATGCCAACGTGCTAACTATGGGCACTTTACAGCATTCTGTTTCCGATATGTGCAGCATGAGTAAGTTGTGGTTAGAAACACGGTTTGAAGGCGGAAGACATTGGCCAAGAATAAATAAAATGATGTCAATAGAAAGATTATAAAAGAAGATGAAAGAAGACGAGTTGATAGAGAAAATTACGAAAGAAATCCTTTCGAAGCTTGAGAAAATGAATAAAACTGAAGGTGCCAGTAGTGCTTCTGAGCAAACTGAATCTTCAAATACAATAACTACACTGGAATTAGCAGGATTAATCGACCATACACTTTTAAAACCTGGCGCAACAGAAAATCAGTTTGCCCAGCTTTGCGAAGAAGCTTTGCAATTCAAGTTTATGTCGTGTTGCGTTAACTCATCCTGGGTGCCTTATGTGGCCAAAAAATTAAGAGGTTCGTCGGTAAAAGTATGCTCCGTTGTTGGTTTCCCTTTGGGGGAAATGGATACGCGCAGCAAAGCTTTTGAAACAAGAAATGCCATTGCCAATGGAGCTCACGAAATAGATATGGTTATCAATACCAGTGCATTAAAATCGGGCAATTTAAAATTGGTTGAAGAAGATATTCGGGCTATCAAAAGAGCTTGCCGTAGTACTACTATTTTAAAAGTCATTATCGAGACTTCCTTATTGACGGATGCTGAAAAAGTAATTGCCTGCGAAATTTCCAAGAAAGTAGGTGCCGATTTTGTAAAAACAAGTACCGGATTTACAGGTGCCGGAGCCACCGTTGAAGATGTAGCCCTTATGCGCAGAGTTGTTGGTCCTAAAATTGGCGTAAAGGCCAGTGGTGGAATCCGCGATTATAAAACAGCTGCGGCCATGATACAGGCTGGCGCAACTCGAATTGGTGCCGGAGGAAGCGTTGCTATTGTAAGCGGAAATACTGCTCAGGGGAATTACTAGGCTTAGATCTTGGCTAAATAAAATTATAAATCAGGGTTTCACTCCAAGTGAAGCCCTGATTCTATTTTAAACCCAATCCTAGCGGTCTTTTTAGACCGCTTTTTTGGGGGCTGTGATTATGGTTAAAATTGGATTATATTTGGGATGCATTGATCGTAAAATTAATGTGTTTTATGTGCATATATGCCAAATTGCCTGCAATGGAAATAGATCTGTAATTATAATACCTTAGTTAAGAAAATACTCACCTTTACTAAAAAAATAACTACGTTTACTTGAGTAGTATACAGTTTATTAGTATATTGGCAATATCAAGGCCTTGAGGATATAAAATCGGGGTTTGCATAGCACATTTAACAAAACCTAACATATGAAAAAACAATTTGTATTATTGCTGCTCTTAGCTGTAGTAGGCATCTATGGAAATGCTCAAATCCTCGTAACATTAAATTTACCTGATCCATGCATGAGTCTTGGTATAATTCAAAATGAAAAGGTTAAAAATACTGTTGATTTTACCTTGAGCCCGAATCCCACGAATGGTGAATTTTGCTTGAAAATTACTTCGAACGAAATGCTTGGGAAAGTATTAATTGAAGTGGTTGGAATACAGGGCCGCTTAAAATACTCCGAACAAATCTATAGCAACAACAACTCTTGTATTAAAAAATTCAATTTGAAAAGCCTTACTTCTGGAGTTTATATTCTTTCGCTATTTGGAGAAAATTTCAATAAACAACAGAAATTGATAATTAAATAATGTTCTCTTATGAAAAAATTGATCTTTTTATTAATTATTTTATCAATACTAGGAATTGAAAATAAAGCAAACGCACAAATTATTGATGTGTGTGGCTCTGATACAATTATATTTACCGCTGGGAATTATCAGTATGGAACTATTCAATGGGAAGAATCCTTAGATAATATTAATTGGACCGAAATTGAAGGAGCTAAGGATACCATTTTCAAAATTTTTCCAGATGAATCCAAATATTACAGAGTATTAGCCAAGTTTGCTGATTGCCCTCCAGAATATTCAGATGTTTCATATGTACAGCTTCCCCCAAAAGCCAATGCCGGTGCCGATAGAACAATTTCATCTAATACAGTGAAGATGATGGCAAACTCTAGTGAAGAATCATTGGGAATCTGGAACATTATCTCAGGTATTGGTGGTAGTTTTAGTAACATCAACGATCCTTATTCAACCTTTGAGGGTAGCGATTCAACCTATAATTTAGTTTGGTCGCTTTCAAATAGCTGTGGAACAAGTACAGATACTATAAAGATTGAAATCATACAGAATGTATATCGAAATAATATTGCTATAGTAGATACAACGGACATTATTAGTAGTGATGCAACGCAACTTGAAAACGGATTATATATTATTAAATTTAGCACTCCTGCTCCAAGTATTACAGATACTACAATAATGTTAGGAATTGCAGATGATGGCTTTATTCGCAAAGTTGATTCGTTTATGGTTCAGAATGATACCTACTCAATATATACAAGTCAGGGATCGTTAATGGATATTACGACTAAAGGAGCTTTTAATCTTGGAG
>CAYPOW010000239.1:0-5254 GCA_964412145.1 uncultured Draconibacterium sp. | reverse complement strand
TTGCCTAAAATAAAGTCCCATGTAGAAGTATGGGGAGCGGCAACTATGACATATTTTTTACCTTCAGGAAATGTGCCGATTCCTTTCCATCCAATTATTTTGAGAACGAGTTTACTTAACAATTTGAACATATTCTTTTATTTGGAAAAGGAATTAGCAATGATTTTTTCTAGAAAAAAAGCCGTCTTAATCCAAAGAAAAAGACGGCTAATAATTTGTTTATGAACGTTTAGGCTATTTTAAATAAGCCCAAATCTTTAAGCTCAAAATTCTCAATATATTTGAACTTTTCCTGATTTTGTGCCATAGCTATCTGACTGAAAATTTCTGCAGATTTTTTGTATTCATCGCTTCTATTCGCATCACTTAAAAGCAAATAGCTCATAATAATATTTCCGGCCATCTCAACAAGTCGACGTGCATGAAAGTCGATCAGTTCACTGTCTTTTTCACGTTGTACTTTGCTAACTGCTTTTTCATACTGGTCAGTCATAATTATCAATCGACGTTTAATAAAATCAAACTCCGGTTTGATACTTCTTGTTTCATATTCGCGAATAAAATTCATATAGGCGCCATTTCCAACTCCACGAATAGCTGCAACAACCTGTAGTTGTGATGTTCCTTCGTAAATAGTTGTAATACGGGCATCGCGATAAATGCGTTCGATAGGGAAGTCCTTCATAAATCCCGTGCCACCATGAACTTGCAACGAATCGTAGGCTATCTCATTGCTGTATTCGCTGGCTATCAGTTTTAAAAGAGGAGTATACAGATCTGCCTTTTTTGTGTGCTCTTTCATGTCCTGGCGCTCTTCCTTTTCCAATTTTCTGCTTTCTTGAATAGAACTATAAGACTTGTATACATCCACAAAACGCGCTGTTTCATACAATAAAGTACGAATAGCATCAACTTTGACTTTCATTCTTGTAATCATCTCATAAACAGCTGGATACTGAATAATGGCTTTGCCAAATTGTTCTCTTTCGTGTGCGTATTTTAGAGCCTCACGATAAGCGGCTTCAGCTATACCAACGCTCTGAGCTCCAACACCTAAGCGAGCAGAATTCATCAAAGACATTACATATTTTATAAGACCTAATCTCCTGTCACCCACTAATTTAGCAGGGGCATTTTTGAAAACAAGCTCGCAAGTAGGAGAGCCCTTGATTCCCATTTTATTTTCAATACGACGAACAGACATTCGCTGCTCAGTACGATCATAAACGAACAAAGAAAGTCCACGAGCATCTGAAGTTCCTTCTTCCGAGCGGGCCAAGACCAATGAAATATGAGCATCACCATTGGTAATGAAGCGTTTAACTCCATTTAAATACCATTGATCTTCTTTTTCGTTGTATGTAGCTTTTAGCTGAACTGCTTGTAAATCAGAACCTGCATCAGGTTCTGTTAAATCCATTGCAGCTGTATCGCCGGTACAAAAACGAGGTAAAAATTCGTCCTTTATTTCGTCAGAGCCAAATTCGTGTATCGTTTCAGCGCAATCCTGCAGCCCCCAAATATTTGCAAATCCAGCATCGGACCGGGAAACAATTTCACCGGCCATTATATAAGGAATAATAGAAAAATTAAGTCCTCCATATTTGCGTGGTAACGATATGCCTGTTAAACCTGCATCAACCAGAGCCTGATAGTTTTTTACAGTTCCTTTTGCATAATGAACTTCATTGTTTACTAAAGTTGGACCGTCGTGATCTACATCCTCGGCATTTGGATCAATTATATCGCCACTAATTTCACCCACAATTTCCATCACCTTAGCATAACTGTCCATTGTGTCCTCGAAATCGAGTGGGGCATAGTCAAATTCTTCCTTATCGCTGTAGTTATTTTCTTTCAATTTCACCAACTTCTCCATAATTGGATGTTCCAGATGAAATTTTAAGTTTTTATTGTCTGTATAAAAGTTTGCCATTTTATTTCGAGTTTTCTTTATAATACTTAATCATCTTGGGAATTACTACATCCACACTGCCATTGATTGTATAATCGGCAATCTGGTTGATAGGCGCGTGTGGATCGGTATTGATAGAAATAATTTTTGAAGATTCTGCCATTCCCGCACTGTGTTGAACAGCACCTGAAATTCCACAAGCGATATAGAGTTTAGGTCGAACAGTAACTCCTGTCTGACCAATTTGACGCTCGTGAGGCGCAAAACCTGCATCTACTGCTGCACGCGATGCGCCTACTTCGCCTCCAAGAAGATTGGCTAATTCAGTTAGCAACTGAAAATTCTCGAGACTTCCCACACCATAGCCACCTGAGACAATTATTTGTGAGTTTTTAATGTTGATTTTTTGCTTTTCAATATGACGGTCAATAATTTGCACCGCAAAATCAATGTCTTCAAATACATTATCCAAGCTAATCGGCAGTATCTTTCCTTTGTAATTTTTATCTCTGATTTCTTTTTTCATCACGCCTTCACGAACGGTGGCAATTTGAGGCCGTGTTTCGGGGTTGATGATGGTGGCAATAATATTTCCTCCAAAAGCAGGCCGAATCTGATATAAAAGATTTTTATATACTTTTTTCAGCTTTTTGTCTTCATGATCGCCAATAACCAAACTTGTACAATCAGCAGTTAAGCCACATTTTAATGCCGAGGCAATGCGTGGCGCAATATCCCTTCCTATAGAGCTAGCGCCAAACAAAACGATCTCCGGTTCTTGTTCCTTAAATAATTTAATGAGCAATCGGGCGTGAGGGCTCGTAGTAAAAGGAAAAAGCTTCTCATTATCAGCTAGATGGATAGAATCTACTCCAAAAGGAAGAATTTCTTTTTCAATTCCATTTAAATTGTTGCCAATGACTACTGCTTCCAGTTTAATTTTTAATTCATCGGCCAGTGAGCGGCCTTTGGTAAGAAGTTCAAGACTTACATCTGCAATATGTCCTTCTTCTGTAATCTCACAATAAACAAATATATTATTCACTTTCTTCGTTTTTAATTTATAACTCTATTAACCAATGATATGACTATCGAGTAATTCTTTCATTAAACTGTTGATTTCTTCGTTACTTGTTCCTAACGAGATGGAATCTTTCGATTTAAAAACAACATTTTGTATCGTTTTTACTTTAGTAGGTGATCCTGATAAACCTAGTGCTTCTACTTCAGCTTTGATATCATCAACTGTCCATTCTTCTATATTTAAATAAGGACGCTCGTTGTATAAATGCGTATAATCCTTGGTTTCGTCCTGAAGTTCAGTTAAAGTTTTGGCATGTTTAAATTGCATTAAACGCTTGGCGTTTCGCGGACGACAAACTGCTGCAGAACCATGTACGGTCACTGCTAATGGGAAAGGAGCTTTTACAGTTTCTACTCCACTCTCCAACCTGCGCTTTATTGTAATGTCTTTATTCGAGACTGAAATTAATTCTTCAGCATAAGTTACTTGTGGTATTCCTAATTTTTCAGCAGTTTGAGGGCCTACTTGAGCCGTATCCCCATCAATTGCCTGGCGACCGGCCACCACCAAATGAAAAGGTGCTAATTTTTTTATAGCCAATGATAAAGCATAGGAAGTTGCCAGTGTATCGCTACCGGCAAATTTACGATCAGTTAAAAGATAGCCTTTATCAGCACCACGGTATATCGATTCGCGAATTATCTCAGCAGCACGAAAAGGCCCCATTGTAAGCACAATAACTTCAGCGTCTTTTATTTTATCTTTTACACGAAGGGCAAACTCCAAAGCATTTAAATCTTCCGGATTATAAATAGCCGGTAGTGCTGCTCGGTTAACTGTGCCATCGGCTTTCATAGCATCTTTACCTACATTTCTCGTATCAGGAACTTGTTTGGCAAGTACAATAATTTTAAAACTCATTCGCTATAGTATTGATTATTAGTTATTTAAAATTTCGAACAATTGACTTTAAAATTCTAAACTATTTTCATATATTTTCGAAACGGCCACAAAAGTAAAAATAAAGAGCAAACCCACAAAATTTAGTATTCGAATTGGGAAAATAAATTGATGAGTTCCGCTTTTTTAGGGAACTTAATTAAAGACAGTAAATATATTCGTTTTTCGACTCCAATGGACATGCCAAACAAACTTTCATTTCCATTAATCGCATTTCATTAAAAGTAAGATTATAGAAATAAAGAGCTTTTGGATGCTGTCCATATAACATATTTATTCTCAATATAAGAATATATAGACATATTAGAAATTATGTTAATGCAATTTAAGTAGTTGATATATAGTTATATAATAGAATTCTAATATATATGGCACTTTATTTGATGTAAGGGGAGTTTGAACTAAAATTTGAATGACATTGAAAAAAGTCAATTTTATACTATTTATTCTAGGTTTACTTATTTTAAGCTGTAACAAACCTCCTAAAATTCCATTGGAACAAGCTGTAATTTTTAAAGCGATTACTGCTGATATTGGATTTAAATCTGGAGAAGTTTGTAACAATCCTATGGCACATTATGCAGCCCTGACTATTCAGCCATTAATGGCTGATGGAGTTACTTTTTATGGTGACCCTATTTACAAGAAAATAGATGTTTTTTACCTGAATGGTAATATATATAGTAGCACCTTAAACTTACCTAGTGGTGATTTTGCTGTTATATCATTTGTTTTAATGAATGATAATGGAACACCTGATGATTTTGAAAATGATATAGCTGTGTATGCTATCCCTGCAGCCAATTCGGATTATGCAAATTTCGTATCTACCACTTTACCTTTAAATTTTACGGTAGAGGCGTTTATGAAAAATGAAATCCCTGTACAGGTATTGTGTATTACTCCGTCTAATTACCCAAATTTTGGTCTTTCCTGGTTCGAATTCAATCCAATTGCTTTACATGCACTGAGCTTTTATGGCAATTTATGTATTGATAATATTCCAGCTTATGAAAATACAATCTATAAAGATCAAAACAATGGAATGGGTTTGAGTTCAAAAATACCAGCCATTTTTAAGATCGATGTATATCTTGATGAGGCTTTTATAATAAGTTATTCGAATGAAAGCTGGTTAGGAGAAAATGCAGTATTAAACATTCAATACCCAGATTACGAGGGTGTTGATCACTATAAATTTATTCTTTCGGTAAATGTATTGGTTGGCTATCAATTGCAATATATGGAGTATTACACCTGGACGTGTACAGATTCCGGTGAGCTACTCGACGAAGAAGGCCAGCCAAGTTTGATAACAAATGGTGTTTTGGATTTTGTTGTAGGCAATTGCGACT
>CAYPOW010000238.1:0-5288 GCA_964412145.1 uncultured Draconibacterium sp. | reverse complement strand
ACATTCAATCCCCAAACATCAATATTAGGACAAGAATGAAGTGCTAATGAATCGGGTAACTCACCGTGAGCAGTGGCAACAGGGTGAGTATCATCAATCTCTTGAATCTTTTTTGCCGCATCATTTAAAGCTGAATACCAATTTTGAAGATCTCCTTCAAACCATTCGGGATGATAGTTGTATTCATTTCCGAGTTCCCAAAACAAAATAGCCTTGTGGTTTTTGTATTCTTTAATATAATCTATAAAGCTTCCTGAGAGAATATCGAAATTACCATTTTGATTATAACCAAAACCAATAATAACTTTCATTCCACTCTCAGCAATTTGATCTAGAACTGCACTATCATCAATGGGTTGATAAACCCGAATTGTATTTATACCAGCCTCTTGCATCAAGGCCAAATCTTGTTTCAGATTATTAAAATTTCTTTGAGCACTTCCTGCTGGAACTGGATGATAGCAAACACCTTGGATTAAATATGAAGATCCATTCACCAGAATTTGTCGTTCTGATACACTCACTCCTTCCGTTTCTATTTCTGTTTGGCAAGAAATAAGCAAAGCAATTAATAATAGATATGAAACTTTTTTTAATATCATCGAATATCTTAATTCTGATTCTCTAGGTCAATAGTTGATGGAGGAGCTAAAACCTCATTTATCAATACATTTTTATCCCCATTATAGGTCTTGGTGATTGGATTTCCATTTCTAGTTAAGCCATCAAAAGAACCATTATCCACAAAGTCCCAAACCGCAAATTTTGCTTCGCCATTTATATTAAATAAGCCAAAATGGTTTTCTGATCCTAATGGGTTTTGGGCATCTTTCCAGTTTTCATCAAAGGCTTCAAAATAAAAACAAGACATACCAGCAGCTTTTGTCCAGTCTCTCATATGTTTATAATAAAGTGCGGCTTTATATTCATCTGTGGCTTTAGAACCTGTGGATCCGTAAAAAGTTAATCCTGCTTCGGTAGGCCATCCCGTTTCACCAATATGAATAGGTTTTGCAACCCCAAGGCTTTTTATATAGTCTGCAGCACTTTGGTATTGAGAAATCGCATGATTTTTAGCTCTTAACATAGCGGCATCCGCTTTTTCAATATCCGATAAACCATCTTCCTCAACAGAAACTTTCCAGAAATCAGAGTTGTAATGCGTATCGTGAAACGGATAGGTATGTAAAGAGATGTAATCAACAGCTTTTATAAGTTCTGTCAAATCTACGGTATGATAACTAGCATCGTCTCCACCCCAAGAAGCAAAATTATCTGAGCTAGTAATCCATACATCAGCAGCTAGCTCTCCTGATTTTTTCAATCCTTGCAAATGATCTACCCATTTCAAGATTATTTTAGGTGATACATAATAAGCCCCAGCCCAATGCACCATGGCTTCGTTTCCAACAGCAATAACTTCAACGATATCAGGATATTGATTTGCCATAGTTACAGCACGCTCGATTTCTGCAGTATTTGAAACAACATCCTCTGCCTCGTGATTGGGATTGGAAGTCCATGCATTTTCACAATCAATCCAAGCTCCTAGCATCACATACATTTCAAAATCAGGGTCTTCTTTTTTTAACTGACTGATAGCTTCTAATAGATTAGATGCTTGAGCAAGCTTGGTATTATAGGTTCTTAATACTTTGATATTCATTGCAAACAGGATTTTCATATCCTCTTTTAATTGCTCCATTGTTGGTTGAATATCGCGTGAATTTCCTCTATATCCTCCGTAGGAAATAGCCAAATATTCGGGATTCCCTAGTATCTCTTTAGCTGACTTAGACGCAGACGGTTGAGGTGAACATCCCGATAAAGAAAGCACTAAAACTCCAATTAAGAATAGTATTCTACTTTTCATAATATTATTTTTTTTCTAAATAGACAATGATTTTCTTAATCTCAGCTGATCGAGTAAAAACACGATTGCTATACGCTTTGTCCAAACTTAGTGAATCAAAAACCTTGGTTGGAGCATCCTCGCAAACGACTTTAATTCTATTTTTTGTGGATAGTTTATAAAGCACCGGAATTTGGCAATAGGTAAAACAAAGACTATCTTTATCTACTGCAATTTCTTTTTGCTGATTATTAACATCGGTATATTTAAATGTCGAGGGTTTCTTTAAAAACTCTGAGCCTCTCAATAATCGAGGGTTGAACTGAATTTTACCTTCTTTTACAAACACACCTAATTCACCAAATCGACTTAAAATATCTTCTTTTACCTGACCAGTCATACCAGGCTGTTGTGCTCCTTTTCCTTCCGGTGTATGAGAATAAGGATCGGTTGGAAAAGCGCCATATAATTTTGGCGATTTATGAACACCAATTCCTTCATTTATTTCATAATAATGATCTAATAGTTTTCCAATAAGGACTTCGTTTCCTTTGTTTTCAATAGCCCTTAAGCAGGTTTCCTGAACGGCCAATAAAAATTTAGAAACCATATGCCAATAAATAGATCCCAATCCTTCGTAGCCGTAAAATGTTCCTGATCTTCCGGTAAATGATTTATGATCAAAAACTCCCTCAAAAATATCTAGTATAAATTCCCTTTCCCGCTCAATAAGCACACCATACTTTTCTTCAGAAAGATCTAAAAGCGCCTGTTTTAGGCTATTTGCATTGTTGAAATTTCCATTGAAGTGATAATTATCTAATTGATCTTTTACAATAATACTTGAATTTCCGTCTTTTAAAAGTTGCAGAAATAAGCTTGATTCTTCAACTTTATCTTCAGGAATATTATTTTTATCGACAAATCTCTTGAGTTCTTTATTTGGATACAATAAGTAGGTGTATTGATCTTCTCTGAAGAGAGAACTTGCTTTCATAGCATTCAAAATAGTCAAGCTTTCCTGAGAAGAAATGTAAGCAGAACTCAATACCGCCACTTGTCCTTCTAACATTTCAGGAAGATGTGTTATCGAAATCTCCTGATTTTTCTTAATGGTCATTAAATTGTAGGAATGATAAAGCTTGTCGGCTCTTTTATTTGCATCAATAGAATGCTCTAAATATTTTAAGGTGATCTTGGCAAAACTTAGTAAATCGCCTTTGGAAAGAAACTGCTTCTTGCCACTAAAATTGTTTTCATAAATCACTGTTCTAAAATCACTTCCGGCATTTCCGAGACCGTCCAAAACAGCCCTTCTGTCTTTATCATTAATTTTATTTGAAAGTAAAGTCTCATGCTTAAGTAAAGTCAGGTTTATGTCTTCAAAAAACGTTGCCATCTCTTTTGAAACAATAACTTTTTCAAATTTCGAATTGGTAATAATCCGCTCGAAGAAACTTAAAAAGCGTCTTAAATAATAAAGCGTAACCATGGAAACTCCATTACCGACCAAAGCATTATTTGCATCGTTCCATTCGGGACGCTGGGTATTTAACCAAATACCAGCTTCGGGAATAAAATTCGAGACTTTTGCCAATACAGTTGCTAATAATTTTTCGATTAAATTAACTCTGTAGATAGCATTATCTTGATCCATTAACAAAGCGCCATCCGCACCTAATTCAAGCTTTCTTTGGGTGATTGTATCATTTAGTTTATGATCAAAACCGATGGTGTCTTTTGGATTCTTTAGAATGTCTGAATAGCGCTTAATTTTATAAGGAACATTTGCATAAACAAACATATCGGCATCAAAATAATCAGCTAATTTTTTGGGGTAATGATTTTCGATAAATTCCAGAAACTTCAATAAATAGATAATCTGATGATCGCCCCAATAGCCAATAAAAGACCAAGGGTCGTTTGGCTCGATAGTTTCCCAATCGAATCCATCTTTAGTTACGCGGTAAGGATTATATCCATCGAAAGTAGTTGCATTTAGAAACTTATGGATCATACTCTCGATAAATTCCGGATAAGAATGCGCTAAAGCTTCCCAGTTTTGAAAAATATCTCGCCAATTGCCTTCGTAATCCAACACTTTTGAACCATCGATTTCACTTTGCGTATTGATCGAAAACTGATTCCAGGGTCTGCTTGGGTCACCGTGGCGACGACTAAATTTAAGCGGCATATACTCTAAACACAATCGCTTAAAATCGTTATCATAAATATGCTCAGCAATAATTCTTAATCCTTTGATAGATGTAGTTTCAGGAAGTTTTGCTAATAGATTTTTCTGAAGATTGTAAGAATTAAAATTCGCCTTTTTAATGTAATTGATAAAATCCTTCGCTTCAATTTTATAATTTTCATCAAAAATACCACCACGCATACAGTTAAAAAGCACATTTGAAAAATGTCTTGTATTCTGAAGAGCATCTGCAGTAAGTTGCAATCCATCAGCATTTGCAATCAAATTAATTAGGTTTTGAGTCCCAAGTTCTATATCATCAAAAACTTCTTTATAAAGTGATTTTTTTGATTTTAATTTCCCCGAAATCTCTACAATATCTGAAGCACTTTGATTTACATTAGCAACAATTAACCAATTTTTTTCACCCCCGTTTTGAAGTTTGATATCCGATGCCACAAAGAAAGCGCCCTTTTCGGCTTTAATATCTTTTTCTTGCTTTACCGATTCACTTCTTCTAAAACTATTAAGCTGTAATGAAGAAATAAGGTAGCTTGGTTTTTCTAGCCCTACCGACCAAGCAATATTAGCTTTTAAAGCTTCGCTTGGTTCAGCTTTATCAACAATAATAGCACTTAAAGCAAAGATTCCTAGGCTATGTTCTAATTCGCTTTTTTTATAAGCATCAATCAAGTTGCTAAACGAATTTTGAAATTCTGCACTTAGACCATAAGGCAATATGTTTTGAATTCCGTCTAAAACAGAAACCTGAACAGATTCCTTGCTGCTGCTAAATAAGCACGACTTTTTAACAAATCCAAATTTATTGCTTGAGTTCCATTGATAACGAAAAATTAGACCCAGTTCATTATTTATTTCTTCAAAAATGACCTTATTACCGAATGCATTTTTGTACAAATTTCTTTCGATATCATAAACGCCATCATACTTAGAGGAAAAAGGCTCCCATAGCAAAGATCTATCTGTTTTATGTACAAGTATTATCGTTTTGCTACCCGTTATTTCGGCCGATTCGGTGATTTTATCATCAGTATAATAAGGGAAAAGCGCTTTTTCAGCATTTTTTCTTCCTGCGCTAATTCCTCCATTGCTAGAAATAAACATCCAGTGATTAGAATCGCTAACGATACTCATAAAGAAAGGCCTCATTTTATCGCTATTCGAAATTTTATAGAAGTTCTCATTTTCAACTTTTACAAAATCTCCTTTCACTTCGCTTTC
>CAYPOW010000237.1:0-5326 GCA_964412145.1 uncultured Draconibacterium sp. | reverse complement strand
ATAGAGGCTGGGATCTTAAAACAAGTAAACCTACAGCTGAAAAACTGAAACAATTAGGTTTGGACTTTGTTATTTAATTGAATAAAAATTATTTAACATAGAATATAAAAATCGTTTTTTGTTTGAGGCAAATGAATATCCATTACCGACTGCTTTAGATTATTACCGTCTGCTTTAGCTGACGGATAAAGAACAACAACAATGCGGCTAAAGCCGAATCCTATTTTTACGTTTATCCGTTTGCTAAAGCAAAAGGGAATAGATAATGAATAATTTTGCTGCAAATGAGCATCCATTGCCGTCAGCTTTAGCTGACGGTTAAAGAGGTATTGATCTAAAAATGGCTTTAGCCACATAAAAAAATAATTTTTCTAATTAGAAAATAATTAAATTTGTTTTCAACACCTTAAATATCACTAAAATGAGTTGGGTTAGAATCTGGGTTCATTTAGTTTTTTCAACAAAAAACGGCAAACCTTTCATTAATCAAAAAATACGAAAACAAGTTTTTCAACATCTCAAAGAAAATGCAGAAAAGAAAGATATTTGGCTCGATTGTGTAAATGGTTTTTCGGATCATGTTCATTGCCTTATCTCTTTAAATAGAGATCATTCCATTAGTAAATGTGCTCATTTATTAAAAGGAGAATCTTCTTTCTGGATAAATCAATCCAAATTAATCGAAACAAAATTTGAATGGCAAGATGATTATTGGGCAGTGGGTGTCAGTGAAAGTCAGGTGAAAAGAGTTCGGGAATATATTTTTAATCAAGAAATCCATCATCACAAGATTACTTTTAAGGAAGAATTAGATGAATTTATGAAAAAATATGGATGGAATCATATTAACGATTGATTTACATTGGAAAATGAGGCTAAAGCCTTTATTCCTCAGTAAAGTTTTATCCGTTTGCTAAAGCAAACGGCAATAGATTAGAAACTTAAAAATCTCAAAATAATAATCACCTATTGCCGTCTGCTTTAGCTGACGGTTCACAATCATTATTATTGATGGCTTTAGCCACATTAGTCAATAATCAGAAAAACAGGATTTTATAACTTAGAAGCAATGCGGCTAAAGCCTTTTTGTTTTCTAAATTCTATCCGTTCGCTGAAGCAAACGGCAATAGATAATGAATAATTATGTTGCAGATAAATATCCATTGCCGTCAGCTTTAGCTGACGGATGAAAAAACAACAAACTCCGGCTTTAGCCACATCCTTACCATGTTTTCATTTTATCCATATAAAGAAGCCCCTCATCTTAGGTGTATTATAAGAATTTGTGTACATTTGATCTTATCATTTAAATAGCAGTTATTTAAACAAACATAAATTATACAAAAAGATATTCGGGATTAAGCGTTTTTTTCATTTTTAGGACTGATATATAGCCTATAAATGCATAAGGCAAAAGCGGAAAAAAAACAATGTAAATACACACACATGTTGCCTGCAATTGAAAAACAACGAGCAAATGAGACTAAAGCAAAAGGAATTATTACAACTTTTTACCAGCTCGATTGAAAATGCAATACAACTTTTCAGCGCTGCACAGCATTTGTTAACTAGCTATAATGGGGAAAAATATCCTGCACTTGGTCTTGCAGAACTAGCTCTTGAAGAAATTGGTAAATCATACACGTGTCTAGCGTATTTCTCAAAAGCAGACAAAATGAAAGACTGGGCTGTTTTTTGGAAGGAATGGAAAAACCACGATTTAAAAGCACATAGGGCCTTTTTTTATGAATTCTTTTGCATGCTCAGAATAGAGCTTGACTCACAAATATTTAAAAACAATTTTCCAACAATAAGAGGCAAATTTTCAAAAGAGAAAGAGAAATCCTTTTATGTTGATATTGATAAATCTAACCGCCAAATTTATATTCCTATGAATGAGGTTTCTGATGAAGAGTGCACAAACAGATTAATATCTATTATTGGACTTTTAAACGCCACTTTTCATATTAGAACTTGGTTAGAAACAAAACATTCCGAACATTTTAAAAATGCTATTTCAGACTATGCTTTCTTGACAATTTCGACACAAATGTACACACAAGATGTGGAAAGTGTATTACAAAAAATGAAGACGGAAAATCAAGAATACAACAAAGGATTAGAAGCTATTTGGGAGCTTTTCAAACCCGATAAATCAAAGGATAAAGGATTAGACGGAATTATAAACTTAATTAAACAGAAAAAAGCTAAGTAAAAAATAAACAACTGCAGGCAAAGGCTAATATGAAATAGCGGCAGTAGTCGGGAGCTTGGCTCCTCGACGATTCCTTATCGGTCTTGCCGACCGAAAACGAATCACCTTCGAATCCGCTACTGCGAGCCTAAACGTTATGTGCAATGCTGACACCGCTGAAGATATACCATAAATTATGATGGGAGCACTATAAATTTAGAATTACTCTACTCTAGCCAATTGAATAAAGCATAAGTTTGACAGCTCTTCCCATAAAAGTCTCTCGTGCAAACATATGCTTTTCATAAAATATTGATATTAATCTTTATTTATTAAGAAAATCAAGAATTTTTTCATTTACTATTTCCGGATGAGTAAACAATAAACAATGACCACTATTTTGAACAACATCTGTTTTTATACCTGGAGCAATATTTTTTATTCGTTTAACAGCGTCTTTTACTGAATGCATTTTCTCATTTTCACCAACCAAATATAGAAAAGGCACTTTAATGCTTTTCAATTCATCATCAGATAAAACTGTCATTGAAGCTGGTATTTTTGTTTTAAAGCTTCGAATTGCAAGCTGGATACCGTCTAAAAGATCATCAGCTATCGCTCTGCCCTCTTCTGTTTGAACCATATCTTCACATACCCAATAAAATTCCCTTTTCATAAAATACCGAAGTGGAATAAAGCCCCAAAATACTCGTTTTTCAAATTCCTTATTACCGTGGTATACTGTATAAGCCGGACTTATTATTACAATTTTATTAATACGTTCTGGATACTCCATCAAATATTGAGCGGCTTTCCATCCTCCATATGAATAGCCAACAAGATTGATGCTGTCTGTCAGCTCAAGAGCAGTAAATAGTTCATCAAGCCATTTTGTAATGCATTCAGTGCAGCTCATATTTTTCGTATATATACTTCTTCCCCAGTCATATATATCATCAAGGGCATATGTTCTGTAACTTTCTGATAATGCTTCAATATTATTTTTCCACATTAGAGATGATTCTCCCCCGCCCGGCAATAATACTATAGGTGGTGCATTTTTCGGCCCGCTGATACGAATAAATGTTTCACCATACGAGGTACTTACCATTCTCTCTTCTGAATTGATAGGCCACTCCTTAGATTTTGTATCGTAATAATCTAAATATTCTTTTTTGGCTATTTCTGATTTAAATGGATGATACTCATTTACCCAAAAAGCATTTGGGCCTGACAAATATGAAAGATAGATCCAAATAATAATAGATATTATTATTAGTGTAATAACCGTATATCCAACCAGTGAATATTTAATAATTTTTCTGATTAGAGATTTTTTTAATTTCATTCTAAAAAAATGTATGACATGATATAATCCTCAAAATTAGGTTAAAAATAGGGATTAAATATTGTTATATCAAACACGAGCATAATAACTTATGAGAATAACATAATTTGTATATTTACATTATTATGAAAATGCTTAGCACATAATCGAGTAGACGGCTCCGCCAGTATTCCGATAATTATCGGAACTGACGGAGTGCCCCGCTACCGCGCGAAACACAAGTTCGACGAAGTCAATCCTTTCGCGTGGTTCAATTAATAATAAATTAATTGTACATTTGAAGGAAGTATATCAACAGCAGTTATTTAAACAAACATAAATTATACAAAAAGATATCCAGGATTAAGCGTTTAATTTCATTTTTACGACTGATATACAGCAAATAAATGCATAAAGCCTAAAGCGGAAATAAAAACAATGTAAGTTTATACATATGTTATGGGGCATTAAAAAAAACGACTTTCAAATGAAATTAAATACATAAACTTAAAAATTTAAAATTATGGATAACGATGTAAAAGAAGGATTTGGGAAGGGTGTTGCAAACGTATTCTCTTTCATAATCTGTGCGGCAATTAGTGGATTCGCTGGTCTATCTCTTGTGGAAGAACCAATAATGACAATTATTTTTGCCATCATTGGTGGGTTTATTGGAACAATAATCTTTAAGCTTTGGTGGAATGGAATGAAGAATTCAAGTTCACCAGCTTTTAAGGCTTTTATTTTTACAATTTTTACCTTAATAATAATGGCAGGAATAGTTTTTATTGCTTTAGGCAAGGTTTAACTGATTCTCATTTTATTGATAGTATTAAAAGAAATGAATAAGAAATTAATCTTTTCATTATGAAGAAAAATAACATCATTGCATTATTCGTAATCCCTCTTCTTATGGGATTAATAATTGCCTTTTTTCAATTCATCTTACCAATTTTGACCGAAGAAAAAAAGGAATTAACATACTCTGTCTCCAGTCCCATTTCATTAATAGATGATGGCATCATAACGAATTTAGATATTAAAATAAATGGAGTAAATACTCAACAAATATTTAGCAATCAGATAGTAATTGAGAATACAGGGCAAATACCTTTAATAAACACACCTGTATCAATAATTTTTCAAAACTCAGATTCAAGTTTTGTACTTTATAATTCGGTTATTGAAACATTTCCAAAATATGAGTTTGGAAATATTGACATCAAAAAATCTAAGAATAAAATACGATTAGTTGTTGAATTATTAAATCCAGATGATAGAATTCTACTTTCTCTTTTGACAAATAAAAATTCAATTCCAACATTTTATTCAAAAATTGAGGGAATGGTTCTGTCTGAGCACAAACCAGACAAAAAGGACGAATCAATTCTTTCAATTATTTTAGCAATTGTTGCGTCAGGTCTTTCAATTATTTTATTAGCATTTTCCCAATCCAAAGGTTATATCAGTTTTGATTTAAATGGTGTAAAAATAAATTTTGATATGCTTTACAATGCAAAATCTGAAAGCGGACTGAAAATATTATTTGCAACCTACGGCAAAGGAGATAAAATTAAAGATGTTGCTTTAACGTTAAATAAAATGATACAAGAAAACCAACTGAGAGTTATTGCCAATAATAAAATATTTGGAGATGCTGTACCTAATATTAAGAAGGAATTGAAAGTAGTATATTCTATTGGAAAAGATATTAATACAATCAGAATTAAAGAGGATGAAATATTAGAATTACCGGTAAAAGCTACATCATTATCTAAAAAAACAAAATAACGCCCCCATAACAA
>CAYPOW010000236.1:0-5346 GCA_964412145.1 uncultured Draconibacterium sp. | reverse complement strand
AATGAAAAGAACTGAAATAAAAACATTGTTAAAAGACTTTGCAATTGGTGCTGAAGTAAATGTAAAAGGTTGGGTGCGGACTAAACGTGCCAGCAAAAGTGTAGCATTTATTGCATTAAATGATGGCTCAACAATTCATAATATACAGATTGTAGTTGATATGGAACTGGCTGATAAAACAATGCTTGTGAAAGTAACTACAGGAGCCGCCATTTCAGTAACTGGTGAAATTGTTGCTTCGCAGGGAAGCAATCAAAGTATAGAAATTGTATCGAAAGCAATTGAAGTTTTAGGGGAAGCAAACCCCGATGAATACCCATTACAAGCTAAAAAACATTCTTTCGAGTTTCTACGGGAAATAGCTCATTTGCGTTTTCGTTCAAATACTTTTGGAGCAATAACACGCATACGTCATTCTATGATATTTGCTGCACATCAGTATTTTACACAAAATGGATTTGTTAATATTCATACTCCAATTATTACAGGTTCAGATGCAGAAGGTGCTGGCGAAATGTTTCAAGTTTCTACACTTGATGCCAACAATCTTCCACGGACAGAAGAAGGAAAAATTGATTATACACAAGATTTTTTTGGAAAGCAGACTAATCTAACGGTGTCTGGTCAGTTGGAAGTTGAAACGGCCATGTTGGGTATGTCGAAAGTATATACTTTTGGACCTACTTTTCGTGCCGAAAACTCAAACACTTCTCGCCATTTAGCTGAATTTTGGATGATAGAACCTGAGGTTGCTTTTAACGATCTGATCGATAATATGGATTTGGCAGAAGATTTTCTAAAATACTTGATTCAATATGCGCTCGATAATAATATCGACGATTTGTTGTTTCTAAGTAATCGCCAACTGGAAGAAGAAAAGGGAAAGCCCGAAAATGAGCGCACGATGGAGCTTATAGAAAAGTTAAAATTTGTTTTGGAAAATGAATTTGCTCGTGTTACGTATACAGAAGCAATAGAAATACTTAAAAATTCGAAACCCAATAAAAAGAAGAAATTCAATTATATTATTACGGAATGGGGTGCTGATTTACAATCGGAACACGAACGGTTTTTGGTGGAGAAGCATTTTAAGAAGCCTGTTATTTTGGTCGATTACCCGGCAAGCATCAAAGCTTTCTATATGAAACAAAGCGAAGATGGAAAAACAGTACGCGCTATGGATGTTTTGTTTCCCCAAATAGGTGAGATTATCGGCGGATCGCAGCGTGAAGAGAATTACGAAAAACTAAAAAGCAAAATTAATCAACTCCAGATTCCAGAAGAAGATTTGTGGTGGTATCTCGATACGCGCAAATTCGGGTCAGTTGTTCATAGTGGATTTGGTCTTGGTTTTGAACGATTAATGCTCTTTGTTACCGGAATGGGGAATATTCGCGATGTGATTCCTTTTCCAAGAACACCACAAAATGCGGAATTTTAATCGTAATTTGGCAGCTTATTAGTTCATTAAAAAACCGTATTTTTACTCTGAACCAAACAATGAAAGAATAGTATGCAACAATTACGACTGCAACAAAAACTCTTACAAAAACTTTCTCCACAGCAAATTTTGCTGATGAAGCTGTTGCAGATTCCTTCCATTGCTTTGGATCAGCGTATTAAGCAGGAAATTGAAGAAAACCCCGCACTGGAAGATGACTCTCCTGATAATGTTGAGGAATCTTTGGCAGAACAGGATGAAAATTCAGAGAAAGAGAATGATGACGAATTTGATATAACCGATTATGTAGATGAGGATGATATTCCTGATTACAAAACACGATCGAACAATTATGCCGAAGAGGACAACAAAACCATTCCATTTGCAGCTGGAATTTCATTTCATGAAGTGTTAACGGACCAGATTGATCATCAGGGATTTACCGATAAACAAATTGAAATAGCTAAAATTATAATTGGAAATATTGATGATTCCGGTTATTTGGAACGCGATATTGAAGCCATGGTCGATGATTTGGTTTTTACCCAAAATATTGTGGTAACAAGCAAAGAAATTCTGGAAGTCTTAAGCGTAATCCAAACTTTTGATCCAATAGGAGTAGGTGCTCGAAATTTGCAGGAATGTTTACTCATTCAATTGAAAAGAAAAGATACCGACGATGAAAATATAACGTTGGCTATTCGTGTAATCGATCGGTATTTTGATGCATTTACAAAAAGGCATTTTGACAAGATAATCAAAAAGGCTCAAATTGAAGAAGCGCAATTGAAACTTGCCATTGATGAAATTTTAAAACTTAATCCCAAGCCAGGAAATTCTTTAAGCGATACAACAAAAATAAACCATTATATAATTCCTGATTTTGTTATTACGAATAACGAAAACGAGCTTGAGCTAAATTTAAATTCACGTAATGCTCCTGAACTTCGCCTGAGTAGAACTTATAAAGAAATGCTACTTTCTTATTCTGCGAATCACAACAAGAAAGACAAAGATGCTTTCCAGTTTGTAAAACAAAAAGTGGATTCTGCCAAATGGTTTATCGATGCTATCAAACAAAGGCAACACACTTTGTTTATTACCATGAAATCAATTATGGAATATCAATACGCTTATTTTTTAAGTGGAGACGAAGTGGATTTACATCCAATGATTTTAAAAGATATAGCAGATCAGGTCGGCCTTGATATTTCAACGATTTCAAGGGTAGCCAATAGCAAATATGTGCAAACGCCTTTTGGAACAATTCTGCTGAAGAAACTTTTTTCTGAAAGTTTAAAAACAGACAGTGGAGTAGATGTTTCAACTATTGAAGTTAAGAAAATACTTTCGGATTGCATTGAAAATGAGGATAAAACAAAACCCGTTACCGACGAACAGCTTACTGATATTTTGAAAGAAAAGGGTTATGTTATTGCACGTCGCACAGTTGCAAAATACCGTGAACAGCTGAATATTCCGGTGGCGAGATTGCGAAAAGAGTTGAATTAGAATTGTATTGTCAAATAAGGTCAAAATTCATATTCACTCATATGCTACTAAGGTAAAGCGTAATAAATAAGGTTTTGTGTTTTTATCTTTCCCTCCAAATACCCGTATAAAATTTTTAAGAGAATACTTGTAAATAATTGATAATTAACACAATGATTTTTCATTTGGATTAGACAATTAGTGTTATTTTGAAAGAAACCTTATTTTTATTTTTTAAACCTTAGTAGCAAGAATCAAGAGCAGAAGAGCTTTACCTTATTCCGTTATATTGAGTTAAGGCTGGAATTGCAAATTGAATCTCATCGATTTATTTTGATGTTTAGACATTTCAGAGCCCTTCAAAAACATCTGGTCTAATAAGGTCGAAAATTGTATTATCGTTTATAAGCTACTAAGGTAAAAGCGAATAAATAAGGTTTTGTGTTTTATAAAAAGCTATCCTTATAGAAGAAAATGTTTAAATTATAAAGCAAAATCAGATTTCGTGACCGATTTTTTAATTTACAACCACTCAGAGTTTGTTTTTAATTAATTGCTTTTTTAAAACCTTATTTTTATCTTTAAACCCTAGTAGCAAAGATTTTGAATAGGAACATTTAACCTTATTCGTTAATTATCGAGTTTAAGAATGAAATAATAAAATGAAAATCGATTACAATAATTTATATACTCATTTTGTGTTTACGACTAAAAATCGCGAGAGAATAATACCTGAAGAAAATCGTATTCGAATAGAGAAATACATTACAGGAATTGTAAATAATAATTTCTCCAAATTGTATGCGATTTATGCAAATCCTGAACACATTCATTTTCTCGTATCACGATTTCCTTCCATATCAGATGAAGTATTGGCGACCATTATTACAGATAGTTCTGAGCGTTTTATTAATGAAAACAAATTGACCAAAGCTTGTTTTTCATGGCAATCATCAGCTTCGGCCTTTTCGGTTTCATAGTCTGATGTTGATAGAATATGTAAGTATATTCTTGATCAAAAAGAACATCATAAAAAAGTGAGCTATGTGGAAGAATATGAAATATTTATAAAACACTACCAGGAGACATTGCAAAAGAACTCATAACAATCTACTTTTTCACCCTTACCGCATTCAACGCTATACGATCCACCAGGGCAGGAGATATTTATTTAAAACTTTTTCATCATTGCTTTTCAGCACACTGTTTTGTTACAATATTTCTTCTAAAACGGATCAAGAAAAGCGTCTAATTCCGTACTAATTTTTTCATTTTCCAGCAAAAAACCATCGTGACCATAATCAGATTTAATCATTACCAGTTTTGAATTTGGAATAAATTGATGCATAATATTCTGCTCCTGCGGCCAAAATAAAATATCAGAATCAATACCCAAAACCAACGTTTTTGCTTGTATTTGATTCAATGCATTTTCAACTCCGTTTCTATTTC
The DNA here is from genome assembly GCA_964412145.1 of uncultured Draconibacterium sp. Classification (GTDB taxonomy): domain Bacteria; phylum Bacteroidota; class Bacteroidia; order Bacteroidales; family UBA12170; genus UBA12170. The sequence goes on along the minus strand of CAYPOW010000236.1, from coordinate 962 downwards.
TGCCGACATCGTGTGTGTCCAGCATATTCAAAAGTGTATAGTACGAATAGGCATTGAAGCGTTGGGCAATTTTTTCTCCTTGGTATCTCTGATATGAATCCACTTTAAAATCACGAACCTTGTCATTTTCGCTTTCCGCTTGTGTTAATGCATACGCTTTTTCATTTCGATAACTCAACAAGGCCATAGCTCGAGCTGCTTTCATTCCATTTAATCCTCCGGCTGGCTTATCAGAAGAAAAACTTTTATCAGCCTCAATTATCATCCTTTGAGTTGAATTATGCGCTCGTCTCCAGGGAGTTGTCTCGGCATTGCTGGCAATCAATGCCAGATGCTTAATCCTTGCTGGTTGCGTAATGGCCCATTCCAAAGCCTGATGCCCTCCGATGGATCCACCGATTAGCAATTGAATTGATTGAATATTTAAATGATTGGCTAAAAGGATATGTGCGGTAACTAGATCACGCACAGTCAAATTCGGAAAATTGCGGTAATAGGGTTTTGAATTATTTGGATTGATGCTTAAAGGCGAAGTTGTTCCGTAAGGAGACCCTAAAATATTAGCACAGACAATACAATATTTGGATGGCGAGAAGAATCTATCTTCGCCAACCAAATCAGGCCACCACGATTCAGGATCTGCATTAGCCGTAAATGCATGACAAATCCACAGTATATTGGAAGAATCCTTGTTTCTTTTTCCTGATATTGTATAGGCTATCTGAAGGTTTTCTATGCGTTCGCCTTGTTCAGTAATAAATACCTGTAGATGATTGTAAAATCTTGTGTTTGCCATATTTTTTACGAAAATAGAGAATTTTTGGAATAGAGTTAGAAAACAGCTCTTTTTGCTTTAAAATAGATTAAATGAATTTCATATCTTTGTACCAATATTAAAAACCTGAAATTATGGAATTGTTTGTAATGTTAGCCATTCCCGGCATTTGGTCGATAGCTTTAAT
>CAYPOW010000235.1:3030-5357 GCA_964412145.1 uncultured Draconibacterium sp. | reverse complement strand
ATAAATGTAATCCCACCAAAATAAACCTGATGATAATCTGCCTTGCCTAATTTTTGAATTATTTATAATATCAGTTGCTTCTTCTAGAGTAAATGCTGTTCTGAATTTCTTTATAAAATAGGCTAAAAATCCACGACGTAAGTCTGTTATTAAAATTTTTGCTTCTGGTTTTGCAACTCTATCAATCTCATCTAACATTGAAATTGGATTCTCTACAATATGAAGTAGGAATGTATTAATGACAACATCAAATGTGTTGTTTTCATATTGCAAATTCTCAGCATCTCCTTTCAAAATAGTAATTTGTTTTTCTAATCCTTCGTTGCTAATGAGCGTTCGTCCAATATCAAGTAAAGGCTCACCTAAGTCAATTCCTGTGATTTTTGCATCAGGGAAAGTTTTAGCTATTTCAATAGGAACAGATGCAAATCCACATCCGACATCCAAAATAGTCCCATCAGTAAAACCAATTTTCTTTAAAAGTTTTACAAAACGTTTTCCAACTTTCTTAATGCTTCCTTTATTTCGCTTATAATAACCTTCTGCCCATTCGTGGTCATTAAAAATACGAGGGTGAAATAAACCATTTTGTTTCATTGTTATTCCTTAGTTTTAAATTAATATGTTTATCCGTGCTTTTCTTTAAATTGCCCATACTGGTTGTGCATATAGTTTTTATTCTTTTATTCCTTGAAATAATGTATAGGTATAATAACCATAATAATCTTGTTGATTAAGAATAAACTGATCTGAGTCAGGTGAACAAATTTCTTTAAATCTCTGCCAGTCATCCTTTGATATATCTTTAGATGAATTCCCCCATAACATTTGAAAAAAAACAGCCAGCGCTCTCTTGTCATTTTCATTTATTGGGCCAAGTATATCTCCAACAAATGAATTAGCTTGCACCCTATCAAACTTTGCATTCGAAAGCCACTTTTTACCATTCATAATATGATTATATGGATTCATATCCTCAAGATATGGTGCATTGGCAGAAGTTGATGCATTTAATCTAGCTTCAAGCAATGGATAACCTGGAAGAAACTTTTGGGATGTCCAGAATAGTAAATATATCTTACCGCCTGGTTTTAAAATCTGGTATAGCTGATCTAGGATCTTGTCTGGCTTTTCCGCAGGACATCCAAACTCTTGAGGTCCAGCCCAAACTGTATCCATACTCCAAATCCAATCAAAAGAATTTGAACTAAATTCAAGTTTATTAATATCACCTTGAAGAAACTCCACATTCTGAAGTGTTGAATTTTTCTTTGCATAATCTATCATTTCTTCAGAGTAATCCAAACCTAGCACTTTCCCATTTAATCCAGTATTATTCGCAAGAAGCTTGGTGATATGACCTATCCCACAACCAATGTCTATTCCTCTGGAATCGGCTTTTATCTCTAAGGAATCAATAATTTTATTGATCAGTGGTTCCCTGAATTTTGTTAGAATCTCATATATATCAATTTGACTCATCTGTTTTCAGTTTCGTTTCCTTACTATTGCATATAACGAGCAGCCTTTTTGTGCAACGTGTTTTTATTTATCATAATGATATTTGCAACCATAAATAAGAATTTCGTTTCCAATTACTTGATAAACTAAACGATATTCTCTGTCTATTCTTCTTGACCAATAACCAGCTAAATCATATTTAAGAGATTCTGGCTTTCCTTTTCCATCATAAGGAGTACGAGAAATATCCTTAATTAATTCATTTATTTTTTTCAATATTTTTTTGTCTTCAGCGAGCCAAGACGAATAGTCTTCCCAAGCATTTTTTGAAAAAATAATATTCATTATTCTTCAATTAAGTCTTTTTGAACTACTTTTCCTTCTTTCATTTGTTGTATTGATTCGTAGAGTCGATCCGCATTCGCTTTTGAACTAAGAATGTGAACAGTTTCCATTATGGAATTATATTCATTTAAGGAAATAATTACTGTTCCCTTTCCTGTTCCACGTTTAATAATTAATGTTTCATTATTGTCTTCGACATTATCTAAGAATTTTTTTAGTCCAGTTCGGAATTCTGTAAAATTTGCTGCTAGCATGATAAATATATTTCAGGTTGCTAATAAAATACATATATACGTACTTAATATGTAAATGTCAATTGTTGATCGGTTTTATTTTACATTGTGCACAAGGTACTTGACTATGGGCAGTAGCGGCTTTTGGTCTGAGCTACTTTCTGGAGGACAGATTGTCTGATTAAAATCGCAACTGTCCATCAAACGGAAACCCCCGCTATTCCCTATGAGCCGTTATAAGCCGTTTTATCCTATTAATTACCAAAAGAACATCAGCTTATATATCAT
>CAYPOW010000235.1:0-2930 GCA_964412145.1 uncultured Draconibacterium sp. | reverse complement strand
GTTATAAGCCGTTTTATCCTATTAATTACCAAAAGAACATCAGCTTATATATCATCCATTTTTTCTATTCTATCTCTTTCTTTTTGTTCATAAAAATATTCCAGCCTTTCTTCTGTAGTTTTTTTATTTGATGAGCTTCTTGTTGAACCACTGCCTAGTCCAATTTTGGGTATAATGGAAATGACTATCCAGTATCCAGCAATAAGTATGGCTATAATACCACCAAATAATCCAACATTAAATGTTATAATAGCTAAGAAAGTAAAGTATAAAACTGTTATAATCCCTCGAAAGCCATAGTGCACAAAGTCCTTAATCCAAAAATATAGTAAACCTACAACTCCCAATACAAAAATCGACCACAAATACCAATGGAGCCAACTATCCCCAACTGGTAACCAGTCGAATTTTGTAACAAACATGGCTTGCAGTACATCTACTCTAAAGAACATATAAACTACCGAGAAAAGCCCTCCAATAATCGCACTAAAATATGGTAGCTTATTGTATTTAAAATCATCATAATCAGAGTAGTAGTATATATAATCTTCTAATTTTCTGCCAAGTTTTATAAAGATAATAGATGCAACAATCAAGACTAATATAATAAGCCAAAACCTTCCTGTTCGCCAATTAACGTAGTTGTTTAAATAGTCTCGAATTATTGTTTCAGTTCCACCAAGCTTCATATTTGATGCTCTGGCCATATTGGGTATAATATGACTATCAAGGAAACGTTCGTTTACGAACCCTGTTTTCCCTTTATAATTAAATGCTATATAATACAAGTTCCAACCCTTGGTAGGTATAATTGTGTCTCCCTTATAAACAGCCCCAATTACACTTGAGCCGGGATCTCGATTCTGCTTAACATTTATTTTGTCGAGCCTTACAGTATAAATAACTTTTGTGTCACTACTTCTTTTAGAATAACTACATGCCGTAGTAAACATTAGTAAACACAAAACCGAGAAAGAAATATAAATCAATTTCATAATATATATAAGTTTTGTCCCATGGTTAAACTTAGATTCAATTTGCTATCGCAGCAAAGTGGATGACTTTATTTGATACAAATGCATCGTTTTTTAATTTGTCTTCTCATTTTTCACTTCAAAATTCTTTAGATATTCTACCATTAATAAAAAGTCCAAAATTTTCAGTTACGCACGGAGCCAATTCGTTTATTCAATATTTCATTTTTTTCCCGTCAATCGTCAAAGACGAATTGGCGGTGTTGCAACAACGTGCCACAGCCCAAAAAACCACTGAACCCCGCATTACCTATAGCTTTTCTTTGTTTATTCTTCAATTTGTTTATCCTCGTCTTTTCCCCCAAGTTCTTTTGCATTTAGTGGAGAAATTACTTTTTTCCCTGTTGTCTTATCCAATTGTTTTCGTGCTACATCAGCTACTTTACCACCCTTACGAGCCACCTGTTTGTTTTCTGTAAAAGTGTTTGGGTTTTTCTCTTTGGAAATTTCGGTAGTTGATGCTTCGGCTAACATATTCAATACTAACTCTAAATTGGACATATTATCTCGCAAATTCTCCTTTTTCAAGTCTTTAAAATCCTTATATTCACGAGTTGTCATTCCAGTCCAAGCTTTCGTTATTTCGTCTGTCAATATTGCGTAATCGATTCCTTTCTTAACTCCTCTTGCTTCCCACTCATCAGTCAATTCTTTTCTGACCTCAATACTTTTTATCCTTTGATTTATCCAATTTACAGAATACCCTTTTTTTAGATAGGTTTCCATTGCCCTGTCAAACGCTTTTTCAGGGTCTTCAGTTTCTTCAATTCTTTCATAACCAACTTTGGCTAACCATAATTTGAATGGTTCTGCTTTTGGAGATGGCACGGATTGTATTAATCTCAATAGTTGCTCTGTATCAGCAACATCTGTCTTGTAATATTTCCCATCTGATGATTTCATTTTCAGTTGACTACAATTTGTAGCCAACTCACTTCCTTCTTTTTTTAAGCGGGTTTTTAATACACTCCAATATTTTCTAGGGTTAGCACTTTCAGTCAATATTGCTATTATGTCAATTATTGAAAAAAACCATTTTTCTTGTTCATTGTCCCATTCAACTCGAACTCTTTGGTCTTGAAACAATTTTATTGCTGTTTCTTTTGTCATTATTTCTGATTTCCAATTCTAAATTCAAAGATAAATAAACATTCTCTTTGACGGATTTTATTTTGTGCAAGATGTTCTTCCAAATTAACAGTTATATATATGCACTAGTTCAGTTTATATCTCCTTTTTTCACTCTAAAGGTATAATTTATATCCATATATGGAAGTATTCTGTATAAGTAATTGTGTGTTGTTTTCGTATTGTATGTCAAGCACATTCTTAAATTTTGTCAAATTGGCTTCCTTTTTTTTTCTATAAATGAATATTCTCCAACTTTATCAAATTTATTCCTTTTTCTGTTAAATATCAACTCATTGAGCGAGCGTAGGATTTTCAGGACGAACGTTCGCATTTGCCAGATAAACGTATTTTTTTAATCATAAATAAGCGCGAATTTTGAAGAAAATAAGGCAAAAGATGGCGTGTTTTTTGCGTAAAGTGCTTTTGTTTTTAATAAATTCCGGGGCGGCTCTTTTTTCTATTTTACTTATGTCCTTGGGTTACGTTCGTACCTCACTTTACCCCAGGCTATTAGATATCGTGCTTTCAGCACTTAATTAAATTGAAAATTGATAATCGTTAAACGATATTCTTCTCACTTGTCATATTTCTTTATGCGCTTTTTTCAGGGTGTTTAGCTTCGGAATAACAAGTTCTCCCCTCCCAAAATAACAATCAAACTATCAAGAACCGTTTGAAAAACACCGCACATTTTGTTAAAAACATTTATACATTACTTATCAACATGCCAACCTAAACGAGTCTTTTTCTCTATTTTTGTGTCTT
>CAYPOW010000234.1:0-5377 GCA_964412145.1 uncultured Draconibacterium sp. | reverse complement strand
AGCTTTAACATAATGTCGTTGTATATGTGGATTTTATTTTAGCCCATAGGGCTTTTGTTAAAATAACTTATAAAACCGTAACAAATAAGATTGGCAATTTTATCTAATAAAGAAAAAGCTAGCGCTGGCCATGTCCAAACGTGAGGCAGCGTTGGCGATGAATTTCAAAAAGATATATTTTTCGTCATTGAAAAGGAGTTATATTTGTTTAGAAAAAAGCTTTAAATCCCAAAGGGATGAAAGGTATCAGCACAGGGTGAAGCATCGCGTAACCCTGTGAATATTTACGAACATCATTGGAGGGCTGAAAGTCCGCAAGGTATTATTTTAAGACAAAATATTATGCCTCAAAGTTTATCAAAAATCTATGTTCATTGTGTGTTTTCCACCAAAAATGGTGTGCCACTCATTAACGAAACTATTAGAAAAGAACTTCATTCATATATTATCGGAACATTATCAAAAATCGGTTCTTATGTTAATGAAATCTACGCTAACGCTGATCATATTCATATTTTATGTGTTTTACCAAGAACAGTAACTATTGCTGAATTAATTTCAAAAATAAAAACTTCATCATCAAAATGGATGAAAAAACAAGGCATAAATAATTTTTCCTGGCAAGATGGATATGGCACATTTTCAGTTAGTTCGTCAAAAGTTGTAATTGTAGAAAAGTACATTTTGAGTCAACCAGAACATCATAAAACCATATCTTTTAAGGATGAGTTGCGGGCGTTTCTTAATGAGTATAATATTGAATATGATGATCGATATTTGTGGGATTAACAATTTTGTTTTTTATATCTGTCACCCTTTCAGGGTTTTGAGATACTTTTATCCTGACACACAGGGTTTCGTTTCACTTCACCCTGTGCTGATAACTGCCGGGGCTTCACCCCTTTCTGTTTTTGAATAGAATATTTTACTAACATTCACCTATGACTGTGTAATAAATTACTCCCTACCGATAGCTATCGGTGCTGGCCATCCCGTACGTACGCTTTCGGGATTGTTTCTCCTGAGCTACGTCGAAGGATGTGACAAGACAAAAGAAAAAATAATACAAAACGCATGTGGCAAAAAGAATATTTCGCCCATTCAGGGCTTAAGAAAAATATAAAAAACCACCCTCTCTATCGCGTCTTTCTTAACGTGTACTACAAATACCAGCACTGGTCTTGTTAAATTCCGAAATAGCCATCTGTATTCGAGCTATCAGTGCTGATCTATAGGGTAATAGGTGTTTATATACCTCTGTTAGAGCCATAAGAATAACCCTTTTGTTGTGATTTTTTTGTATCTTTACCTAAAATCCTATATGTCTGAATTCTTGCAAAAATTGAATAAAACCTATTTCTGGGACATCGATTTTATCCAATTGGATGCCATTCGATCCAAAAGATTGATCATCGAGCGGGTGATGAATTACGGCAAGCTGGATGAAATCCGTTTGATAAAAAATTTTTATGGAGAAAAAGAGATGATAGATGTTCTATGCAAACTAAATTATATAGAACCAAAGACCCTCAATTTCATATCAGCACTCTTTCAGATTCCAAAAACTAATTTTAAATGTTACACAAGGAAACAGTTGCAGCAACCACTTTGGAGCTCTTAGTCGAATTGCAGCAAAAAGAATACTTAAAAGGCTTTTATCTTGTTGGTGGGACAGCTTTGGCCTTAAAAATGGGTCATCGAAAATCTATTGACCTTGATTTGTTTTCGAATTTCAATTTTGAGGCAGGAGAATTATTGGAGAATTTATCGGCAGATTTCCCTTTTGAACTTTTTTTCTCGTCAAATAATACCTTAAAAGGCCGTATTGATCAAATTCAGGTGGATATTATTGCACACCGCTATCCATTGATTGCTACACCATCTGTTGTGGAGCAAATTTCAATGCTATCGAATGAAGATATTATCGCTATGAAACTAAATGCCATTTCCGTGAGTGGACAACGTGTAAAAGATTTTATTGATATTTATTATCTCTTGGGTCATTATTCTGTTGAAGATATGATTTCTTTTTATAAGAAAAAATATGCTTCTTACAATGAAGTGAATGTTTTGAAAAGTTTGCTATGGTTTGATGATGTTGATATTGAAGTCTGGCCTGTTCTGATAAAAAACCCTAAATTAAAATGGAGTGCTGTAAAAATTAGAATAGAAAAGGCTGTTAATATGTATCTGAAAAATATATAGAGGCGGTGGCGCAGTCAATAGAATTCAAAATGATCCATTTTTCGTCATTGAAAAGGAGTTATATTTGTTTAGTAAAAAGCATTAAATCCCAAAGGGATGAAAGGTATCAGCACAGGGTGAAGCATCGCGTAACCCTGTGAATATTTACGAACATCATTGGAGGGCTGAAAGTCCGCAAGGTATTATTTTAAGACAAAATATTATGCCTCAAAGTTTATCAAAAATCTATGTTCATTGTGTGTTTTCCACCAAAAATGGTGTGCCACTCATTAACGAAACTATTAGAAAAGAACTTCATTCATATATTATCGGAACATTATCAAAAATCGGTTCTTATGTTAATGAAATCTACGCTAACGCTGATCATATTCATATTTTATGTGTTTTACCAAGAACAGTAACTATTGCTGAATTAATTTCAAAAATAAAAACTTCATCATCAAAATGGATGAAAAAACAAGGCATAAATAATTTTTCCTGGCAAGATGGATATGGCACATTTTCAGTTAGTTCGTCAAAAGTTGTAATTGTAGAAAAGTACATTTTGAGTCAACCAGAACATCATAAAACCATATCTTTTAAGGATGAGTTGCGGGCGTTTCTTAATGAGTATAATATTGAATATGATGATCGATATTTGTGGGATTAACAATTTTGTTTTTTATATCTGTCACCCTTTCAGGGTTTTGAGATACTTTTATCCTGACACACAGGGTTTCGTTTCACTTCACCCTGTGCTGATAACTGCCGGGGCTTCACCCCTGAAAAAAATTAATAATCAGCTTTTAGCAAATTTAAAATTCTAGTCAAATAACATTGAAAAGGAGTTATCTTTGTTTGGTAAAAAGTATTAAATCCCAAAGGGATGCAAGGTATCAGCACAGGGTGAAGCATCGCGTAACCCTGTGAATAAGTTACGAATGACATTGGAGGGCTGAAAGTCCGCAAGGTGTCGAAAAAAATATATCCACTGAGCAACAGATCAGCATAAAGCATAGTTATTCCGTCTTTCAGTATATTTGCACAAAAATAAGTATCAAATGAAATTCCCCTTAAAAAATTACCGTACATTTCTCCGAATTCTATTCTGGTCCTGGGTTTTATTTATTGTTATCCTAATGTTGCTTCCTATCAGTGGCCCTTCCCAACTTAGTTTTCAAGGTCGAGATAAAGTGGTTCATTTCACCTTGTTTTTTATTCTGGGTGCTTTTTTTGCTTCTGCAAGAACCAATCCGGCTTCCTTATTCCGCTCTTTCAAAAAAAATTACCCCACCTATTTAACCCTGTTATTTGCTTTTGGCCTGGAAGGTGCTCATCTATTCTTAAATTACCGCGATTTTGAATTGCTAGATAGCCTGACGAATGTCCTTGGAATCCTTAGTGGTATGTGGATCGGAAGCTATCTTTGGAAACGTCTGATTAAAAAGTAATGAGTAATAGGTAAATTCCAGACTACCCTTTTGATTTCCTCTGCATCAATCTCAATCTCAACCTTTGCCTAAATCAGCACATTAGCAAATCATCTGATTACCCCATTTCGCCCTCTCGGCCTCACTTTTCACCCCTGCACTGAGCCTGTCTAAGTGTCTCACCTCTCATATCTCTTCGTCTTTTGGTCACCTTGAGCCTGTCCTTTAGCTTTGCAATTAAGATATTTAAATACTAATTGAATTTCTAAGATTTCGTAAATTGAAGAAAGAACAGGGTGAACTTTGAGCTTGTCTAGGACTCTTAAAGCCTATCTTTCGTATTAGTCCCTGTTCTTTTTATAATTGCTAAAGAACCATTTAGAATCATAGATTTTCAGGTCTGATTAAAGGTCTTAGTTAGAGCAATTAATTTTATAAACTTAATAAATAAAGGTATGAAATTTAAAGAAGCAATTGGAATTGATATTTCAAAAAAAACACTTGATGTAGTTTTACATTGCTGCCAAGTATATTGTCAATTTACCAATGACAAAAAAGGGTTTAATGAACTAATTAAATGGGCAGAAAAAAATTCTGGATTTGAAATTGAACAAATGATAATTTGTATGGAACATACGGGGATTTATACTTATCAATTATCAGAGTATCTAGCAAAGAAAAGCATTGCATATTCCATTGTTCCAGGCCTAGAAATAAAAAGGTCTTTGGTTATCACTAGAGGGAAGAATGACAAAGTGGATGCAAAAAAGATAGCTTCGTATGCATTCATGAGAAGAGGGCAACTTAAGCTTTATCAACTTCCTTCTAAAAACGTTTCTAAACTTCAGAAGATCCTGGTGATACGTGATAGAATGGCAAAACAAAAGGGAGGATATCAAGCTACCTTAAGAGAGTTCAAAGAACTTTTTACAAAAAAGGATAATGAACTTTTGTTTGCCTCGATAGAAAAAATGAAAGCAGAATTGGATAAGCAAATTAAAAAATTGGAGAAAGAAATAAACAAGGTAATTCAAGAGGATGAAAAAATGAGTTACCAGTACAAACTGATAGTATCAATCAAAGGAATTGGGTTAATTGTAGCTGCGAATTTATTAGTCACCACAAATTGCTTTACCCGTTTTGAAAACAGCAGGAAATTTGCATGCTACAGTGGAATAGCGCCTTTTTCAAATCAGTCTGGAACAAGTATTAAAAGTAAGAGTAGAGTCAGCCATTATGCAAACAAAAAAATGAAATCTTTGTTATACTTATCAGCCTCATCTGCTATTCAAAATGATGCTGAGTTTAAAGACTATTATCAAAAAAGAATTGAATCCGGAAAAAGTAGAATGAGCACAATGAATGCTGTTAAAAACAAAATTATATCAAGAGTTTTTGCAGTAATAAAAAGAGGCACACCATATGTGAATCTTAAAAGGTATGCTGCTTAAACTTTTTTGAAAATTTATTTGGTTTTGTCTTAGAATACGAAAGGTCTCACTTCTAAGCTTTTTTCGTATATTTAGTTCCGAAATCAATTAAGATGTATAAACTGAAATCACATCTCAAAGTGCTTTTTATGCTATTACTGCCTATAGAATTGATGGCTCAGGCTTTATCAACGGACACGCCTTCGATTGAAGATTACTATCGCAGGGAACAATTGCTTGGGAATATCGCTATAAATTTTTCTTTTGTTTCTTATCCACTCTTTCCTGTAGAAGCTTTTCAGAGAGAAAATCTTTTTTATCCTGAAAATACAA
>CAYPOW010000233.1:0-5414 GCA_964412145.1 uncultured Draconibacterium sp. | reverse complement strand
TATCACCATATTTTTCACCAAAAAGTGCAATGGCACCTCTTTTTTCTGCTTCTTTTATCGAGACATCTGTCTGAATATTTGCAGGTGAATTATTCCAAATAGCCTGATTAACAAGTGTTTCAACTTGTTGAATTTCTTCATTAGACATTTTTTGAAAATGGGCAAAGTCGAAACGTAGATAATTAGCATCCACATAAGAGCCTTTTTGTTCAACATGAGAACCTAAAACTTGCCGTAAAGCGCGATGCATTAGGTGAGCAGATGTATGATTATTTGCAGTACGCCATCGTTTGCCTGCAATTACTTGTGCCTGGTAGGGAAGATTCGGATTTAAAGGTAATTGTTTAGTAAAATGAACTGTAAGATTATTTTCTTTTTTTGTATCGAATATATTTATCTTTTCTTTTTCATTTTGAATAAATCCGGTATCACCAACTTGCCCACCCGATTCTGCATAAAAAGGAGTCTGGTCAAAAACCAATTGATAGGCTGTCGTATTTTTTGTTTGAATTTTTCTGTATTTGAGAATATTTATATTGGCAGTTAATGCATTATATCCAACAAAACCATTGCCTTCTTGTTTGTCGGAAACAATAATCCAATCATCGGTTTCGGTAACAGATGCTTGTTTAGAGCGTTCCTTTTGTTCAAGCATATATTTATCGAAATCTGCTTTACTAACGCTTAAGCCATTTTCTTTTACGATAAGCTCTGTTAAATCGAAAGGAAACCCAAAAGTATCGTATAATTCAAATGCATCTTTACCGGAAAGACTCTTTTTTTTCTTAGAAATGAGTTGTTCAATGATTTTTTCAATACGTTGTATACCAGTGCTTAATGTATTTAAAAATGAATTCTCTTCTTCCTGTATTACTTTCGTAATCAACATCTCCTGCTTAACCAATTCAGGAAAAGAATCACCCATTTCCTTGATAAGGACAGGCAAGATTTTATACATAAATGCCTCTTTCTTATTCAAGAATGAGTAGGCGTAACGCACAGCTCTTCTAAGAATTCGGCGAATAACATATCCTGCGCCCACATTAGAAGGCAACTGACCATCAGCAATTGCAAAAGAAATAGCCCGAATGTGATCAGCAATAACACGCATGGCTATATCCTGCTTTTTTTCCTTACCATATACAAAGCCTGTTTCTTTAGCAATTGACTGAATAATTGGCTGAAAAATATCGGTATCATAATTGGAGCGCACTCCTTGAATGGCCATTGTCAACCTTTCAAATCCCATTCCCGTATCTATATGTTTTTCTGGAAGAGTTTCGAGTTGTCCGTTTGCTCTCCGATTGAATTCAATAAAAACAAGGTTCCATATTTCGATCACTTCAGGATGATCATTATTGATAAGATCACGGCCTGAAATTTTTGATTTATCTTCCTTAGTACGGATATCGATGTGAATTTCCGAGCAAGGACCACAAGGTCCACTGTCGCCCATTTCCCAGAAGTTATCTTTTTTATTGCCGTTTAGGATGCGATCTTCGGGCAAAATTTCTTTCCAATAATCATAAGCTTCCTGATCAAAAGCAGTCCCGTCATTTTTATCTCCTTCAAATACAGTAACATACAAATCCTCTGGATTGAGGCCATACACTTTTGTAAGTAATTCCCAGGCCCAGGCAATGGCTTCTTTTTTAAAATAATCGCCAAAAGACCAATTTCCAAGCATTTCGAACATAGTATGATGGTAAGTATCATGACCTACTTCATCCAAATCGTTGTGTTTTCCACTTACACGAAGACATTTTTGTGTATCAGCAACACGATTTGCTAGAGGTTTTCCGTGACCTAAAAAAACATCTTTAAACTGATTCATCCCTGCATTGATAAACATCAAACTTGGGTCGTTTTTAACAACCATAGGGGAGGATGGAACAATTTTATGTTGTTTCGATTCGAAAAATTCTAAAAACTTATATCTAATTTCTTTTGCTTTCATAGTCTTTTTAATATACTTGGGACTCAATAGAATCCATAATTAATAAGGATTTTTAAGCATCTTTAATCCGACGAAAAAAATCGTCACAAAAATAGAGTAAATTTGGTTTAAATCACTAAATTTGTAGCTTGTTGTTAGAAATTTATTTAAAAGGAATTAGAAAGTATGGCGAAAAAGATCTATCGCTTTAACGCAGAAAACTTACAATACGAATTAATAAAGCCCACGTTTAAATCAGGATTAATAAAAGGCATTTCTTTTGTTTTTGTCGGATTATTTTTTGTGTCTGTCGTGATGTCGATTTCTTATAATTTTTTTAAGTCTCCAAAAGAAATAGTTCTGCAACGAGAAATTGATCAATATAGATTACAATATTCAATTTTAAATGATCGTTTGGATCGCCTTGAAAATGTTGCCAACAATCTTCAGGAAAGGGACGATAATATTTACCGTGTTATTTTTGAAGCAGAACCAGTTCCTGATGAAATTCGGGAAGCAGGTATGGGAGGTTCAGATCGTTATTCTAAACTCCGCGGATTTAAAAATTCTGATTTGATTATCCATACAAATCAAATGATAGATGAATTAAGTAATAAATTGTATGTTCAATCCAAATCTTTTGATGAAGTATTTGAGATGGCCCGAAATAAAGGAGAAATGATGGCCTGTATACCTGCTATTCAACCGATTAGTGACAAATATAAACGCAGAATATCGGCCTTTTATGGTTATCGAATTCATCCTATATACAAAACCAAAATCTTTCACGACGGTGTAGATTTTTCGGCACCAATTGGTACTGAAGTTTATGCTTCAGGAGACGGTGTTGTTGTCCAATCTACACGTTCCAATTATGGATATGGCAATGTTATTAAGATTGATCATGGTTATGGATATATGACTGTTTATGCTCATTTAAATAAAATATTAGTGCGTAAAGGTCAGAAAATTAAGCGAGGATCTACCATTGGAATGGTAGGTAATTCAGGCTTATCTACAGGCCCGCATTTACATTATGAAGTTCGAAAAAACAAGAGGCAGGTAAATCCCATTTATTATTTCTTCAACGATTTAAATGTAGAGGATTACGACGAAATTATTAAGCTTGCTAATTATTCTGTTGCCAACGTTTCTGAATAATTTATGAAACACTCTAAAGATAAATTGTACTATTCAATAGGTGAAGTTGCCAAGATGTTTGGTGTTAATCAATCGTTGATTCGTTTTTGGGAGAATGAATTTTCAATTATAAAACCTCGTAAAAATAGTAAAGGCACACGTTTTTTTACCCCAAAGGATGTCGATAATTTCCATTTGATATTTCACTTAGTAAAAGAACGAGGCTACACATTGCAAGGTGCAAAGAAAAAGTTACAAGATAATACCGACGAAGTAAGCAAAGATTTTGAAATTATAAAACGATTAAAAAACGTTCGTTCTTTTTTGGTTGATTTGGCCGATGAGCTAAAATAATCAATTAAAAAGGAAGATTAGATAAATCAACATTGCCCCCCGAAAGAATAAGACCTATTCTTTTGCCTTTAAAGAAAGCCTTGTTTTTTAATATGATCGCAAGAGTAATGGCACTTGAGGGTTCAACAATTATTTTCATTCGTTCCCAAATTAGCTTCATTGCATTTATAATTTCACTTTCTTCAGCCAGTTGAATTTCAGATACATAATTCTGAATAAAATGAAATGTAATATTTCCAAGAGAAGTCCTGAGTCCATCTGCAATAGTCATTGGGGGCAAAGGGGGCTGAATAATACCAGTTTGTAATGATCGGTAGGCATCATCAGCTAATTTAGGTTCTGCACCTATTACGACCGTTTTAGGTGAAAGATAATGTACCGCAAGAGCAGTTCCGGAAATTAATCCTCCTCCACCAACGGGTGAAATTATGGTGTCCAAAAAGCCAACTTGCTCCAGAAGTTCCTGTGTTGCTGTGCTGTTACCTACAATAACGTCGATGGCATTATAAGGGTGAAGTGGTGTACATTTATTTTCTTCCACTACTTTATGGAGTGCTTTTTCTCGTGCTTCTAATGTAGGTTCACATTCAATAATTTGAGCGCCATAGGAGGCGACGGCAGCTTTCTTAACAATAGGAGCATTCGATGGCATGACTGCCCAAGCGGGGATATTTAATAACTTAGCACTCAGAGCCATAGCTTGAGCAAAATTACCTGATGAATGTGTTGCAATGCCTTTTTCCTGTTGCTCTTTGCTCAATTGAAGGGTCGCATTCATTGCTCCTCGCATTTTAAAAGCTCCCATTTTTTGCAAATTTTCGGCCTTAAAAAAAAGCTGAGCTTCCGTCAATTGATTAATAGCAGTTGATTCAAAAATGGGTGTTTTATGTATGTATTTTTCAAGTCGTTTTCTGGCTGCTAAAAGTTCTTCTTTCGTAGGTTTTTGAATCATTTGTTCTGTTTATTGATAAAATATAATCCAGTTTCCAAATCTCTTTCCAAATTTTTATGATCAGAAATTAGGCCTTGCAGTGCAATGTATATGCCGGCTGGTAGCATTTGAACGCCGGCCAAAGCCATTCCAAAGTTCAAATCAGCATCCGAATTACTAAAACGTTCTGGTCTCATGGCACCTGTAATTACAATGGTTTTATCATTTATGGAATTCAGAGATGCGGCAGTTTCTAACAGAGTATCAGAACCATGTGTAATAATAATTTGACTATTTTTTGCATTCTTGCATGCTAAAAGAATGCCTTTTCTATCAGACTCATTTAATTCCAGACTATCTTTTTTTAAGAGTTGTGTTACTTCCCATTTCATCGATTTGGGGAGTTTCTCAATTATTCTTAAAAAAGCTGGTTCGCCAATTTCAAAAGCCCACCCTCCGATAGATTTTGGATAATCTTTATCAATAGTACCACCCGTTTGAATTAATGTGATGCCCATATATTTAAATTTACACAAAACTAAACAAATCAATTGTATTTCATTTGGATTAATGATTTTTATTTGGCGTATAAAATTGCTTTCAAAACTTCTGAACTGCAATCGTTTGCAAATTAATTATTTGTTAAATTTAGTTATCAATAAAAATAATACAATAAAAATTAAGGTATCTTTGCACGAAAATATTTCTGGAATATTTTTAAAAGAAATTTGTTAAGAAATAGCATGAGTTATATTGAATTTGATAAAAAGCATTTAACTAACATAAGTTTTGCTTTAAAAAAGGAGTTTGTGAGAACAAACAGAAGCGGTTCTTATGCAAGTAGCACCGTAATTGGTTGCAATACAAGAAAATACCATGGCCTCCTGGTAGTTCCCCAGCCTGAGTTTGGTGGAGAAAATCATGTGTTACTGTCCTCTTTGGATCTAACAGTAATACAACGAGATGCTTCTTTTAATTTAGGAATTCATAAATTTAACGGAGGAGAATATAATCCCAAAGGTCATAAATATATGCGGGAGTATATTACAGATC
>CAYPOW010000232.1:0-5446 GCA_964412145.1 uncultured Draconibacterium sp. | reverse complement strand
AAAAATTGAACTTACACAATTGTAAGCGTAACACCCTTTTCTTGTAATATCTTAGCGATATTAGGAGCTATACCACTGTCTGTAATGATTTCATGTATTTTATCAAGCCCACAAATTTTCCCAAAACCTTTTTTTCCAAACTTAGAAGAATCAGCTAAAACAATCGTTTTTTGTACCGCATCAATCATCTTTTTATTCAACATTGCTTCTTCAAGATTGGTTGTGGTTAAACCAAAATCAATGTCTATACCATCTACTCCTAAAAACAATTTACTGCAAGAAACATTATTAAGAATATACTCTGCATAATCGCCAACAACAGAGGATGAGCCATGGCGCACATAGCCACCCAATTGCAATACATTCACATCTTTACGATTGATTAACTCCATAGCAACATTGAGCGAAGCCGTGATAACAACCAATTCGCTATGCGTAGGTATTGCTCTACTTAAAGCCTGAACCGTAGTGCCAGAAGCAATAATAATGGAGTCTTGATCTTCTATCATTTTAGAGGCAACTTCTGCAATTCTATGTTTCTCATCAATAAAAAGCTTTTCTTTTTCATTTACAGGCCTATCGATGATGTAAGCATTTTCTAATGAAGCACCTCCATGAGTTCTATAAAGTAAGCCTTTTTGTTCTAAAAAATTCAAATCTTTACGGATAGTCACTGCCGAAACATCAAATAATTTGCAGAGTTCCATAACATCTACATACTTATCCGTATGCAGCTTTTCCAGTATTTCTTGATGTCGTTTCATAGATTTAATAAAAAAACAAAAGTAAACATAAATAATAGATAAAGAAAATCGTAAGCCAAAGCAACAAAAAATAATACTTATCTAATTGATATTATGATATTTAAATAATACACACTCTTTTCTACACCGAAATCATGCTGAATTATTACTTTCTTTATACTTCGTTTTACGATATAAAGGTTTCATTTTATTACTTTTTATTTTGTTTTCTAATTTATATTTGTTATTTTTGTAAGCATACGAAATAACTTACAACTTAACGAAATGGATAATTATTCAAGATCAACTTTAGTAGCAGGAGTAAAACAGCAAGAAGAATGGGATGTTATTATTATTGGCGGTGGCGCATCTGGTTTAGGAATTGCTGTAGACGCTGCAAGTCGCGGCTATAAAACACTACTCCTTGAGCAAATGGATTTTGCCAAAGGAACATCGAGCAGAAGTACTAAATTGGTTCATGGCGGTGTTCGTTACCTCGCTCAGGGAAATATTGATTTGGTTACCGAAGCGCTATTTGAAAGAGGTTTAATGCTTAAAAACGCTAGCCACCTTGTTAAAAATCAATCCTTTATTATCCCCGCTTATCGTTATTGGGATGTTTTTCTGTATACGGTTGGTCTTAAAATGTATGATCTATTATCAGGGAAATTAAGTTTTGGAAGTTCAAACTTTATCACAAAAAAAACAACTCTAAAGAGAATAGAAAGCATCAATCCAACAAAATTAAAAGGTGGTATTACCTATCATGATGGTCAGTTTGATGATTCTAGATTGGCTGTTAATCTAGCACAAACAGCCATAGAGCACGGGGCAAGTGTTTTAAACTATTTCAAGGTTACTGGAATACTGAAAGATGATAATGGGCAGGCAAATGGTGTTGTTGCCGAAGACACAGAAACAATGCAGAGCTACCAATTTAAAGGAAAAGCCATTATAAATGCTACAGGCGTATTTACCGACGATATCCTTAAGTTAGACGACCCATTAACTAAACCAAAGATCAAATCTAGCCAAGGCGTGCACCTCATCCTCGATAAATCTTTTCTAGCTGGTGAAGATGCCATCATGATTCCAAAAACAGATGATGGTCGTGTTTTATTTATTGTTCCTTGGCAAGAAAAATTAGTGGTTGGAACAACGGATACTTTATTGGAAGAGCATAAATTAGAACCCGTCGCTTTAGAAGAAGAAATTGAGTTTATACTCAGTACCGCCAATCGATATCTTACAAAAACGGTTACCCGCCAAGATGTATTAAGCATATTCGCAGGCCTCCGACCACTAGCAGCACCAAAGCAAGGATCTGAAAAGACTAAAGAAATCTCGCGAAGCCATAAAATCATAGTTTCTAAATCTGGAATAGTTAGCATTATTGGGGGCAAATGGACTACCTACAGAAAAATGGCTCAAGACACTTTGAACAAAGCAAATAGCATTGGGAAAATCCCACGTAAAAAGTGTAAAACCAAGCGTTTGGCAATACATGGGGCTTTAAACGATCAGGATCAAAATCATCATCTCTATTTATATGGAAGCGATCAAGATGCTATTTTAAAGCTTGTTGAGCAAACTCCAGAATACGGCAAGAAGTTACACCCAAGCTTCGATTTTATTGTTGCGGAAGTTATTTGGGCCCTACGTTTTGAAATGGCGAGAACAGTGGAAGATATACTTGCAAGGCGAGTACGCTTATTGTTTCTAGATGCTCGTGTAGCAATGGAAGTAGCACCTTTGGTTGCTCAAATTGCATCAAAAGAATTGAAAAAAGATTCAAAGTGGGAACAATCACAAATTGAAGAATTTAATTCCATTGCTAGTCGGTATATTCTTTAAAAGCTTTTACTAATTTTACTCCCACATTTAATTCAATTCCTATGGAAAAGTATATTCTAGCGCTCGATCAGGGAACAACTAGCTCAAGGGCCTTTATTTTTGATAAAAAAGGGAATATTGTTTCTTCGGCTCAACGCGAGTTTACCCAATACTTCCCAAAGCCGGGATGGGTTGAACATAATCCTATGGAAATTTGGTCGACTCAAGCAGGAATTGCAGCAGAAGCAACGGTGAAAAACGGACTGAATGGCAAGAATATAGCTGCCATAGGAATCACAAACCAGCGGGAAACGGTAGTTGTTTGGGATAAAAATACAGGTAAACCTGTATACAATGCTATTGTTTGGCAAGACAAAAGAACGGCTAAATATTGCGATGAATTAAAAGCTTCGGGAAAAGCCGATTGCATTCGAAATAAAACCGGACTTGTTATTGATGCTTACTTTTCTGCAACAAAAGTAAAATGGATACTCGATAATGTTGAAGGTGCTAGAAAAAGTGCTGAAGCAGGCCATCTAATTCTTGGAACCATTGACAGTTGGCTAATTTGGAATCTTACCAAAGGCGATTTGCACATTACTGATGTTACCAATGCGTCGCGGACGCTCCTATTCAATATCAATACTTTAGAATGGGACGATGAATTACTCGAATTGTTTGATATCCCAAAAAGCATGCTCCCTAAAGTCAAACAATCAAGCGAAATCTATGGTCACACCAAAACTACCTTATTTGCTTCAAAAGTACCCATAGCCGGAATAGCAGGCGATCAGCAAGCTGCTTTATTCGGACAGATGTGTACCAAACCTGGGATGGTAAAAAACACTTATGGCACAGGTTGTTTTATGTTGATGAATATTGGCGAAAAACCTATAGTATCAAAAAACGAATTACTTACCACTGTTGCCTGGAAAATAAATAACAAAACGTATTATGCCTTTGAAGGGAGCATTTTTATTGGGGGAGCTGTTGTTCAATGGCTTCGAGACTGTTTGAAAATCATTAAAACTTCAGATGAAATTGAAAAACTCGCCAGTTCAGTTGAAAACTCAGAAGGGGTTTATTTTGTTCCTGCCTTTGCAGGGCTGGGTGCGCCTCACTGGAACCAGCATGCACAAGGAACAATTTTTGGCCTGACACGCGGAAGTACGGACGCTCATATAGCACGTGCTGCTTTGGAATCTATTGCCTACCAGACTATGGATGTTTTAAAGGCAATGGAAGCAGATTCAGGAATTTCGATCAAAGAATTGAGAGTGGATGGTGGGGCTACCGTAAATAATCTGCTCATGCAGTTTCAGTCTGATGTTTTGAATACCATCACGGTACGACCAAAAAATATTGAAACTACGGTTATGGGTGCTGCTTTCCTAGCTGGTTTGGCTGTTGGCTTTTGGGAAAGTCTGGAAGAAATTCAGGAAATATGGCAAAGCGATGTGCATTTTTCGCCTTCGGCCGACAGAAATACAATCGAAAATGGAATAGAAGGATGGTATAGAGCTATCGACACGTTAAACTATTGGACAAATAAGAACTAAATCATAAATCCTTTTATTGGAGAAATCATAAGTTCATTTTTGGGTTGTCTAATTAAATGGATATAAGTTTAAATATTTCTGTAAGTGAAGAACATATAGTAAAGACTTCTACGAATCTGCTATCAAATCAAAAATTTTTTCCAGCGTATAAATAGTAGCTTTATTTGAAGAAGAATTTTTAAAAGCAGTTAGCATTGCCTGTGCTATTTCCGCTCCTTTGATACCTCTAAATTTCCTTAAAACAGGAATTATTTTCCCCAATCCATTTATGATTTTTGCGCCTATTTCCTCCCCTTTTCGTTTTATATCTCTTTCCCCCATCAATACACTTGGGCGGAAAATTAAGACACGCTCATAGGGTAACTTCACAACGGCATCATCAAGCTCCCCTTTTATTCGGGAATAGAAAATAGAAGATTTTGAATTGGCCATTGATGCTGAAACCAGAATATAATCAGAAACTCCATTTTCAGCAGCTGCTTTGGCTATATCATATTGATAGATATAATCTACTTTATATTGTGCTTCTTTACTTCCCGCTTTTTTAATTGTGGTACCCAAACTCGAAAATAACACATCACCCTGTATTAGTGATCTAAAGGATGAAAGATTATCAAAATCAACTATATATTCTACAATTTTCGGATTATCGAAACCAGAAGGACGCCGAACCAGCAATTTGATCTTTGAAAATAAACTATCCTGAATTAACAGATCAACCAGTTTTTTACCAACCAATCCTGTAGAACCTAATACGATTGCCGTTTTTTGTTTATTCATTTCCATTCGAATTTATATACATCCATCATTACCTGAATTGTAAAGAAACGAAAAAACCAAGTAAAAGCAATTATTCAATTTACAAATATTTTAAGCCGCCTAAGAATAAGTATGCACACTATTGCTTGCAGAGGGGAGGTAGTTAATACCAAACCAACACACTAAAAGGACAATAAAAGCAAGGCTTAAAACCCAAATAGCGGTTTTTTCATTTACTGTTTTGTAGGTTCTTAAGTGAATATAAACGAGATAAACCAACCAAGTAAGTAATGCCCAGGTCTCTTTGGGATCCCAAGTCCAATAATGCCCCCAAGCTTCCTTCGCCCAGAGGGCACCAAAGAGTAAGCCCATTGTTAAGAAGGCAAATCCAATATACACCAGATTGTCGGCTAAAGAAATTATATTCGCTTTTTTCTTTAAGATGTAGGTATTCATCAAGGCTTGAATGGATACCACACTACTGGCGGCCAAGAGGGCATAAGAAATAATATAGACAATAACATGAGGCACAAACCAAATGCTTCGTAAAGC
>CAYPOW010000231.1:0-5455 GCA_964412145.1 uncultured Draconibacterium sp. | reverse complement strand
GCCAATACAGCTTCAGTTTACGGTGCCTATCTAAAACACCTGAAAAAATCAGCTCAAAAAACATTGATATTGAAGCCTGCCGATTTTGAATTAAGCGAGCAAAAACACGAAGTTTTTAATATAGATAGCAATCTCCTAATAAAACAAATTGAAGGTGATATTCTTTATTTAGATCCTCCATACAATGCCAGGCAATATGGAGCAAATTATCATTTATTAAACACAATAGCCAAATACGATCAGTTTATTCCGAAAGGAAAAACCGGTCTGAGAGACTACAATAAATCAAAGTATTGCAGTACTAATTCTGTCCAAAATGAATTTGAAGAGTTGATCAAGAATGCCAATTTCAAATATATCTTTCTAAGCTATAATAACGAAGGATTGATGTCGGTTAGGCAAATTAGAGATATCATGAGCCGCTTTGGAAAATACGATTTAGCATCAACCAACTATCAACGCTTCAAAGCTGATAAAGATGAAAACCGAAACCACTCAGCCATTAAAACAGAAGAATATTTACATATTTTAGAGAAGCAATTTTAACGACTTTCCTAAAAATTAGCCTAACAATTTCATGTTGAGTTGTACTCAAATTGAATTTAGCTGTTCCGTTATTCAATTTTTTCTACATTTACAGCCGAAACATAATTTAACACAAACCTTAAACCTAAAATAATGAAAACAAAACCTGTTTTGACTGCCATTTTATTTGCTTTACTTTTTCCTCTTATTTCTTTCTCGCAAACCGAATCGATTGATTTAGAGATAGTTTACAAAATAAAACAAGAAGGGAAAAGCAATTCCCAAATTGAAGAATTATCCTTTTGGATGACCGATTTCCTGGGCCCAAGACTAACTGCCTCTGAGGGGAAAACCAGAGCAACTCAATGGGTGGCTGATAAATTCATGGACATGGGATTTGCCAATGTTGTAATCGATTCTGTGCGTCCTTTTGAACGTGGTGGCTGGGACAATACCAAAACCTATGCTGCTCTCACAGCTCCTTACTACACTAACTTCTCTGTTTTACCTAAGGCATGGACAGGAAGTACAAATGGCTTAGTAATAAGCGAAGTGGTTTTGATTAATATTCAAAATGAAGAGGATTTTGAAAAATACAAAGGCAAGCTCAAAAACAAGATTGTTATTCGCCCTTCAGACGCAACGTATGCACCTACTTTTGAGCCTTATGCTGTTCGATATACTGAAGAAGACCTCAAAGAACTTACACGGGAAAGTACCACAGTTCGGTCAAGACGCAATTACGATAGAGCCGCTTATATGAAAATGCGCGAAATGCGCCAGAAAATTGCTGATTTCTTTCTCAAGGAAAATGTGGCCGTTATCCTAAACAACAGTGGAGAATTTAATGTTCCTCGTGCCAACGGCGCCAATTACAGCGTTGGCTCTGAATTTCCAACTCCTGAATTGAATCTGCCAATCGAAGCTCACGGAAGAATCCTGCGTTTATTGGCTCATAAAGTGCCTGTTGAAATGGAGGTTGAAATAGCAAATAATTTTATTGCTAACAATAAGGTAGTCAATGTGATGGGAGAAATTCCAGGTACAAATAAAAAACTAAAAGATCAAATTGTATTGGTTGGTGGCCACCTCGATTCATGGCACGGTGGTACAGGTGCAGCAGATAATGCTTCAGGTGGAATCGTGATGATGGAAGCCCTTCGTATTTTAAAAGCAATTGGTGTTCAACCTAAACGTACTATTCGCATTGCACTCTGGGGCGGCGAAGAGCAAGGACTTCATGGATCGAGAGGCTATGTTGAGAAATATCTTCGAGATAAAGATTCGAATGCTTTGAAATCTGGTTTTAATCAGTTTGCAGCTTATTTTAATATGGATAATGGCACTGGAAAATTTCGTGGCATTCATCTCCAAGGCAATGAAATGATGCGTCCGGTTTTTGAAAAATGGATGAAACCTTTTGCTGATATGGGTTGCTCAACAATTAATATTGGAAGTACGGGAAGTACTGATCACGTTTCTTTTGATGCTCTTGGATTACCAGCTTTTCAGTTTATCCAGGATAGAATAGAGTATAGACGCGGTTACCATACCACCATGGATACTTACGAACGTTTATTGATGAGCGATTTAAAACACAATGCAATTATAGTGGCTGCTTTTATTTATCAGGCTGCTATGCGCGATGAACTCTTGCCACGCAAACCTTATGAAGCACCAAAGAAATAAAGGATAAAGCATAAAAAAAAGGGATGACTCATAATGAATCATCCCTTTTATTTATTAAAACTATTTTGATATTAATCCTTGATTAAGATTGGTTTTCCAAAACCTATTTTTCCTAAAGCCTTCATTTGAGTGGCAGCATCTCCTGCAACTACATAGACCATTTTTGATGGATCAATATATTTTTGAGCCAAAGCTTTATGCTCTTCCAAAGTCATGTTTCTTACAACATCCTCTTCTTGCTTGATATAATCAAAAGGCAAATCGTAGGCATCTATATAACGCAAAACACCTAATAATGCACCCAAAGTTTCAAATTCACGTGCATTGGATTTAATAAGAGCATTCTTGGTAAACTCCAAATCTTCAGCACTAATACCATTCCGATATTCTTGCATTAAGTTTTTGAAAATATCAACCGATTCGGATGTGGCTGAAGAACGAACACTTGAAGAAGCCATAAATGGGCCAGGCAAATTACTTCCATAAAAACCTGTACGAGCTCCATACGTATATCCTTTTTCCTCACGCAAAACCAAATTCACAACACCACTAAACGAACCTCCTAATTTATAGTTCATTACATAGGCAGGATAATAATCTGAATCTGTTCGACTTAAGGATAGATTTCCAATATTAATAACCGACTGCTTCGCACCTGGCACATCCACAATATAAACTTTTGATTCATTTAATGGCTCCGGCAATTCGTATTCTGGGAAAGCAACTTCTTTAACTAACCAATTTGTATTTAGTGTGACTAAAGATTGTATTACTTTTTCTTTCGTAATATCACCAGTTATAAGGAAACTGGCAACAGATGGAGAGAAATTGGCATCGTAAAAGACTTTTAGATCGTCCAAAGTAATTTCAGCTACACTCTCTTCAGTACCCGTTCTATCTAATGATAAGATGTGATTTTCGCCATAAACCAATTTGTTAAACGCTGTTTGTGCAAGACTTCCAGGATTTGCTTTTGCAAGATTAAGTTGATTTAAAACAGCACTTTTTGCTAGCCCAAATTCTTCCTCATCCCATCGTGGTTCTAAAAGAATCTCTTCAACCAAAGCCAATGTAGCATCATAATTTCGAGCTAAAGTATTTACGTTAATTGTTATAAAATTATTGGAAGCACTCATACGAATGGAAGCCCCTAAACTCTCAATGGCCTCTTCCAACTCCTGAGGAGTTTTATTTTTTGTGCCTTCCATCATCAGTGAAGTAAGCATATTTGCCACTCCTGATTTTTTCATATCATCTAAAAAATGACCACCCTTCAATACGACAACAAATTGAATTAATGGTAATTCATGCTGTTCAATACCCATGATTTTTACTCCATTACTCAGTTCATCTTGCCAAATGGAAGGTAAATTCAATAATGGAGATGTTCCATCAGCAGGCTGAATGGAACGATCGAAACTGGTTTCTGTCATAGCAACTTCATCTTCCCCTTCTTTGATAGCGACTTCGGTGGCTTCCAAAATATTCTCTTCTACTACATTTGCAATCACAGAACCTTCGGCTACCAAATCCACTTGACCTTTAGGTACAAAGCTTGTGGCTAAATAAGTCTTTCCTTTGACGTATTGTTTATAAACTCGTAGAATATCTTCTTTCGTAACTGCTTTTGTTCGTGCAATATCGTTTTTATAATAATCGGGGCTTCCGCCATATTCATTATAATAGGCCAACTGAAATGCTTTTCCTAAGACACTACTGATTCCATTATAGAAATCGGTCTCCAAACCTGCTTTTATACGCTCTACATCTTCCGTTGTAAAACTCTCTTTTTCGAACATATCAAAAGCCTCAAAAACAGAGGATTCCACATCTTTTAAGCTCACTCCAGCTTTTGCTGTAACAACCACTTTAAAAGCTCCTGCTATTTCCTGACTTCCATTATAAGCATAGTACCTGGAACTCAGTTTTTTATCTTTTTCCAACACTTTATACAGAGGCGCTTTTTTACCCTGACTTAATAAGGCCCCTAAATAATCAAGTGCATACGAATCGTCCGTAAACTGCTCGGCACTTGGCCAAATCATTCGCAACTGACCTGCTCGGGCAAAATTATCTTCGTGATATACTTTTTTGGTTTCAGCAAGCTGAACAGGCTGTGGCTTTGAATCTTCCACCTTTTCGCCAGCTGGAATTTCACCAAAATATTTAGCAATCATCGCTTTAGTTTCTTCAATATTGAAATCTCCAGCTAAAACAATGGTAGCATTATTTGGATTGTAAAAGCGCTTATGAAAATCTTTTACATCTTCAACAGTTGCTGAAAATAAATCTTCCATTTCACCAATAACAGTCCAATTATAAGGATGACCTTCAGGATAAAGATTTTTTGCTGTTACCCAGCCTGAATGGCCATAAGGGCGATTATCGACCATTTGGCGTTTTTCGTTTTGCACCACATTTTGCTGAATAGCAAATGCTTTTTGTGTAACGGTATTAATCATATATCCCATACGATCTGATTCCATCCAAAGCACCATTTCCAATGCATTGTTAGGCACAATTTCATAATAAGTTGTAGCATCGTTTCCAGTACCTCCATTTAAAGTACCGCCAGCATTTTGAATCAGGCTGAAAAATTGGTCTTCTCCCACATTTTCGGAGCGTTGAAACATCATATGCTCAAATAAATGAGCAAATCCAGTATGCCCTAGTTCTTCACGATTGGATCCAACATGGTATTGAACTGCAAAGGCAACAATAGGATCAGAACGATCGACATGTAAAATCACATCCAGTCCATTTTCCAAAGTGTATTTTTCATAATCGATATTTAAATCTTCTTTGGGCTGAGTACATGCCGAAAAGAAAATAATCGATAAACTAAAAATAAAAAACAGTAATTTTCTCATAAATAAGGGATTAATTATATTAAAAATAAATATCGTCTCAAAAATAAGAAATATACTATAAGTCAGTTCAAAAAAACAATACAATCAAAACATCTATTTATGTATCATATAAAAACAATCACCTCCGGATCCTTAAAATGTTCAATTAATATTTTCCGAACACGTTCCTGCCACATCATTTTAAATTCAGCTTTTTCAGCCTCCGTGGCAGATTTTGATACTACTTTTTTCATAAGCATTTGTTGTGACTCTTCTGGCGGAACTGTTGGATTGTAATTCAAGTTAACCGACTTCCCATTGTCAATTCTGGTAAAACGAACAAATCCTGGAATATCTGCTTCAAATTCCATTAAAGAATGTCGCACATAATT
>CAYPOW010000230.1:0-5458 GCA_964412145.1 uncultured Draconibacterium sp. | reverse complement strand
ACAGGCAGTTAATATAAATCACTGTATAAATAGTTGAATCGACTGAACACAAATTAGGCTTATTTTATTAGTTTTGTTAGCTATGGATTCCTTTAAATTTTCCGGGCATGAAACTTTCGCTTGCAGGCATTACTGGCTGAAAAAGGGATATGATTTTGTGGCACATCAAAAGAAATTCACAGCTGACAATGCAGTGGTTGATTTGGGTGTTGGGAAAAACATGGTAATATCTATTCATTATTGGTTGCGCGCATTCGATATAATTGATGATAAAGACGATCTCACAGATTTAGCGCAATGCCTTTTCAGCAATGACGGTTGGGACCCGTTTTTGGAAGATGAAGCTACACTTTGGTTGCTTCATTACAAACTTCACAAAAAACGATATGCCTCCATTTATTATATTATTTTCAGTGAATTACGGAAGCAAAAACCAGAATTTACACGCAAGCATTTTTTCAATTTTATTGCTAATGAGAAAGGCAACTTCACGGAGCGGACATTAAGGGATGACTTTTCTGTTTTCAATCGAACTTACCTGTATGATAGCTCAAAAGATGTGGAAGATGGTTATTCCGGCCTTTTGTCTGATTTGAACTTGCTACGAGAGTTAAAAAAGCAAAAGGATTCTGTTTATAACATTGAAAATAAAGAACGATCGAATATTCCTCCTGAATTAATTCTTTATTCCATATTAAACAATGAACGATATGGGAGTTCAATCAGTTTTGACAACCTCTATTTGGACGAGAACGGGCCTGGAACTATCTTTGCACTGAATAAGGAAGGACTGCTTGAACAGATACAACATGTTTCCGAATTGTATCCGAAAAACATTGTATTCAATAACGACCCTTTAGTAAGGCAAATTCAATTTAAAGGAAAGAAAATGAAACCGCTCAAAGTTTTAGGGGATTATTACCATAAAGACGCATAAGAATGGAAGTTAAATACTCTCCATCAGTTAATATCATAAGGGATTCTGAAAAGGAGCTCTACTACATAGTTACGCCTAATGCTGAACGGATTACACATCAGATGACGAATGATTTCAAAAAGGGTTTTCATTCTTTCAATATCATCGGTTCTTACGGTACGGGAAAATCTTCCTATTTATGGGCGTTTACGCAGACAATAAAAGGGAAAGCTGATTATTTTGATGTAAACTTCACTCAAAGCAAAGGTAAGGTAAAGGTTCTCAATTTAGTTGGAATATATCAATCTATCATCAGTGCTTTTGCCGAAAAGCTTGGTATTGAGAATACATTAGCCGGAAATCAGGAAATCTTTGATGCGATTTTTCAGCAATATGAGAAAGTTGGTGAAAAGGACGGATTGCTTGTTGTTGTAATTGATGAATTTGGAAAATTCCTGGAATATGCAGCCAAACACGAGCCGGAAAGAGAATTGTATTTTATCCAGCAATTGGCAGAGTTTGTCAATGACAAAAACAGAAATATTCTTTTCATTACCTCTTTACACCAAAGCTTTGAAACATACGCTAATACACTTACGGAAATACAACGGAAAGAATGGGTAAAGGTTAAAGGGCGGATAAAGGAGCTTACCTTCAATGAGCCGGTGGAACAATTGCTTCTGTTGGCAAGCCAGCATTTCTCTAAAAAATTCAAAAGCAAACAAGTAATAGATAAAAGCAATGTTATTACTAGGCTTAATAAGCAGTCGAATGTATTTGTAGTGAATGATGGATTTGCTGAAACGATTGGAAAGGAAATATATCCACTTGAGCTCTTTTCGGCTTATGCGCTTACTGTTGCATTGCAACAATATGGCCAAAACGAACGTTCGCTTTTCACTTTTTTGGAATCTTCTGACCATTTTGGAATCAATCATTGGAAAGAGGATGCATCGCCATATTACAATTTGGCTAATGTTTACGATTACCTGTATTACAATTATTACTCATTCCTACATACAAAATTCAATCCGCATTATACGCAGTGGGTAGGTATTAATTCGGCAATTGAAAGAACTGAAATAGTTATTGATGAGGATTTGGACGATGTGTTGCGGATTGTAAAAGCCATCGGTTTATTAAACCTATTTTCTTTGAAAGGAGCTAAAATTGACAAGAATTTCCTACGGCAATATGGAAAGCGCTGCTTGGGTGTTGAAAAAGTTGAAATGATTTTGTCTGAATTGGAAAAACGAAAAATTATCCGATTCAATAAATTCAGTCAAAGTTACAAACTGATTGAAGGTACTGATTTGGACATTGATGCTGCCCTGCTCCATGCTGGAAGCAAAGTGGATGAGATTACAGATGTGGTTGGAGCATTGAACGCCTGCTTCAATTTGCCGTATCTTACCGGAAAGTCGGTTTCCTACCTGAAGGGAACACCAAGGAATTTTGAGTTTATAATTAGCGAAGAACCGATTCGAAAAACACCGAAGGATGCCATTGACGGATACATCAATCTCATTTTTAATGAACGATTAGAGGAAGCCGCACTGAAGGAATTTTCAGCCAATAACAGGGAAGCTATTCTTTACGGCTATTTTCAAAATGCCGGAAAAATAAAGGAATTGCTTTTTGAAATTGAAAAAACTGAAAAAGTGCTGGTGGAGAATCAGGAGGATCCTGTTGCGAAAAAAGAGTTGAAAATAATTTTGGAGGGTCAGAAGAATCTGCTCAATCATTATGTTCTGGACGATCTTTATTCGGACAAAATCAACTGGGTTTTTGGTGGGAAAAAACGAGAAGCAGGAAGCAAAAAACAATTTAACCGCCTTTTGTCTGAAGTATGTGAAACGGTTTACTACGAAGCACCTGTTTACCGGAATGAATTAGTCAATAAACACAAAGTTTCAGGAAATATTCATCTTGCACGTAAAATGTATTTCGAAGCGCTTGTTAATAATTGGGACAAGCCGGATTTGGTTTTTGAGAAAAGTAAATTCCCGCCTGAAAAGACCATTTACCTGACATTGCTGAAGCAAAATGGTATTCACCGAAAAATCAACGGGTGTTATGAATTGGGGTTGCCAGGTAAGAATTCTTCTTTCAAAGCTGTTTGGAAAGTGTGTGAGGGGTTTTTTGTAGGTGCGGTGCAAGAAAGAAGAAAAATTACCGATTTAATTGATACGCTCGGTAAACGCCCTTTCAAAATGAAACAAGGACTTATTGATTTTTGGGTGCCGACATTCCTGTTTATTAAGCGGGGAGATTATGCTCTTTACGAAGAAGGCAAGTTCGTGCCTTATATAAACGAAACTATTCTGTATCTAATTACCCGAAATCCGCAAAAGTATGAGATTAAGACCTTCCAGATAACAGATGTCCGGCTTAAGTTGTTTAATAAATACCGGGAATTCCTTAAGCAGGAAAAGAAGGTCAAACTGACAAATGATTCATTCATTGAAAGCATCAGGCCATTTCTGGTGTTTTATAAAACCCTGCCTGATTATTGTAAAAAAACTCAGCGACTTTCAAATGATGCCCTAGCATTGCGTAATGCAATCGTGAATGCGGAAGACCCTGAAAAGATCTTCTTTGAAGAATTTCCTGCTGCTTTTAAATCCACTGTTGAACAACTGGCAAATTCGGACGAAGCATTGTCGGCATTTGCCGTAATCCTGAACAATGCGGTAAAGGAAATAAAGAATGCCTATGTTGAACTTGTAAACCGGATTGAAGATTTATTACAGGATGATGTTATCGGTGAGAAAATGAAATTTTCGGAGTATAAATCGAAATTGAAAAAACGCTTTGCAACCATCAGGGAACATCAGCTTTTGCCATATCAAAAAGTGTTTTTGCAACGGATGAGTTCGCCACTTGACGACCGTGACAGTTGGATTGCTTCAATTGCACAAGCCATTTTACAGAAACCATTAGACCAAATCAATGATCAGGAAGAATATGTATTGAAAGATAAATTATTACATTTGGTAAATGAATTAGACAACCTGCGTGAAATTCAGCAAGGACAGAAAAACGATAATGAAGTGCTTAAAATCGATTTGACAACTATTGACAACGGATTAAGGAGCAGGGTAATCGAAATACCCAAAGGGAAAATAAAAGAAGTGGAAAAACTTGCAAATGAAATAAAAAAGCAACTGAAACTAAAAGAAAATATTAGTATTGCAGTGTTGACAAAACTGTTGAATGAAGAATTAAATAATGAGTAAGGTCAAACACGTATTGGGAATTTCCGGGGGTAAAGATAGCGCAGCGCTTGCTATTTACATGAATAGAAAATATCCGGAAATTGATTTCGTCTATTACTTTTGCGATACCGGCAAGGAACTGGACGAAACCTATCAATTGGTTAAAAACCTTGAAATCTATTTGGGAAAGGAAATTACCAAATTAAAAGCGAAGGAACCCAAGCAAGCGGGGAAAAACCCTTTTGATTTTTATTACAATGCTTACCGGGGTTACCTGCCTTCTGCACAAGCGCGATGGTGTACCAAAAAGATGAAAATAGAACCTTTTGAAGAGTTCGTGGGTAATGACCCGGTTATCTCTTACGTTGGTATCCGTGGAGATGAGGACAGGGAGGGATACATTTCCAGAAAGTCTAACATCCAGTCCATCTTTCCATTCCGGAGAAATATTTGGAGTGAAGATGTAATGCTCAAAGTACTGGACAATGTGAATATCAATACTGTAGCTGAACTATACAGCAAACAATTAAGTGGTAGTGTATTGAATAGAGTGATGAAGGTTATTCTTGAACCTTATGAGTTTGATAAGAATTACATGGTTACTAAACACAACCTAAAAGACAAGTTGAATAACCTACTGAATTGTGGTGTGCCAGCTTTCAACAAAATGGTTTTTGATTTTTTGAAAAGCACTAATTACCCGTTGGCAAAGGAGAAGGATTATCCTTTACTAAACAATGAAGATATATTGGTTCGGGATGATATTTTCAAAATACTGGAAAAAAGCGGGGTAGGTATCCCTGGCTATTACGAAAAGAAAGAATATGAAGTAAATGGTGAAAAGGGAGAGTACGCTCGTAGCCGTTCCGGATGCTATTTCTGTTTCTTTCAGCAGAAGATTGAGTGGATTTGGTTGTACGAGCAACACCCTGAGCTATACAAAAAAGCAATTAAGTATGAAGATAAAAAAGAGGGCTTTACCTGGAATTCAAACCAAGAAAGTTTAATAGACTTGATACAACCAAAAAGGATGGAACAAATCAAAAAGGAACATTTGCAAAGGAAAGGAAAAGAGAAATCAGCACAATCCAGGTTCCTGATTGACATTCTGGATGATACGGAAAGTGTCGGGTGTACCGCTTGTTTTATTTAAATCAGATGTACCAATTAAGAACCATATCGATAAAAACGCAATCAAGACGATTAAAAAATTTTTCTGTTTTGTTAGATGCCTTAAATAAAAAAGGCACTCAGAAGTCAATATTGCAAGACAAAGTTGTTAAACTGAACCTTAAGCACCATGATGATTTTAAAAGATATATTT
>CAYPOW010000229.1:0-5460 GCA_964412145.1 uncultured Draconibacterium sp. | reverse complement strand
TATTGTGTGTAATTCTGCAAAAACTTTCTATTTCAGCAAAATTCTCTTTCATATATTCTCCTGAACCATATCTAGTGTATAGCATTTTTGGACTATCACCTCCCACTGCCCCAAAAGGATTATTTGCTTGCAAAGCGAATATTCGATGGTTATCCGGATTAAAACTTTCAGGATTTAACTCTCGCTGAATAAATACTGATATTAATAGAAAGCAAGACATGCCTACAGCTAGACTAATGATTATTACCGAACTGTTTAATCTATTCTTTTTAAAATCCCTTATTATTTTCAGTA
Source organism: uncultured Draconibacterium sp. (assembly GCA_964412145.1). GTDB lineage: Bacteria > Bacteroidota > Bacteroidia > Bacteroidales > UBA12170 > UBA12170. The sequence continues at coordinate 5,166 of CAYPOW010000229.1, read as the reverse complement.
GTTGTTTCATATGTGTATTTAGTTTGCACGAAGTGCCTTTAGTGGATTTTTCATAAATGCTCTAGCTTTCCAGCAATCAAAGTTTAATATTTATTCATAGCGCAAAGCTTCTATAGGGTTTCTTCTTGCTGCTTTTAAAGCAATAAAGCCAACAGTTAAAAAAACAATTACTGCTGTTAATAATCCAGCTAACACGAAGTAGTAGATTTGGAGATTTATTCTGTAGGCAAAGTTCTCCAACCATCTGTGGGCTAAATAATATACTATAGGAAATGCCAATATCATTGCTATAATAATAGGGCGAGTGAAATATTTTGAGAGTAAAACAAAGATTGATGAATTACTGGCGCCATTCACTTTCCTAACTCCAATTTCTTTAGTACGAACTTGCACTAAATATTTTACAAACCCAAATAAGCCAAAACAAGAAAGGCTGAGTGCAATAAAGGAAAATAAAATAAATAATTTCTTTATTATCATCTCTTGTCTGTAAATATTATCATAATCATCACTAAAAAACGAATAGTTAAAATCAGAACCGGGAGTCACGTTATCACACACTTTTTTAATCTGAGCAATAGTGGTCTGAGTTTGATCCCCTTCCATTAGTACTGAACAAAAGCCTGGGCTCCAAAACATATTAATATCTGGCGATTGAACCATACCCATAGGTAGAATTTCTGTTTCTTTTGAGCTATAATGAAAATCTTCAACAACACCAATTATTTCGTATTTGACATTTCCTCTGCCAGGATCTACAAGTGTTTTGCCTAATAGATTATCCATATTTAACAATTTAGCCGCTTTTTGATTCAATACAATTTTCCTCGATTCTTTAGAAAACGATTGATCGAAAAACCGACCTTTGACTAATTTAAATTGATACACATTCTGAAAATTATAATCACAGGGCAGTATATCGATCATAATCTTTTCGATACCACTTTTATTCTCAATTTGAAAACCCCGATCCTCGAAACCATGGTTCGGAATAAAATGTGAAGATGTGGACTGTTTTACACCGTTAATTTTTTGTAATTCTTTATTAAGAACACCGGTTTTTTCCCACCCCAAGCTACTTGTACCTCTAATTACCAATATATTTTCTTTATTAAATCCCAAATTTTCATTTTGTAAATAATTTAACTGATTGCTTATTACAAAAGTGCCAATTATTACCATTATGCTGATTGCAAACTGAAGAACAATAAGTACATCTTTAAATAAAACACCTTTAAATTTTGGTTTTGACATAAAAGACAAGGCTGCAATTGGTGATTGTTTAGAAATATAAAAGGCAGGATATAACCCTGCTAACAATCCGGATGCTAATGCGATAATAAAAAAACTTATAAATACCCAATATTGCAAATTACTTTCAGACCATATATCAATACCGGTAAAATTCTGATAATACGGCGCTATTAACGAAATAATAATGAGAGAAATAACCAGCGCAATAAGACTAAGAAAACAACTCTCTACAAGAAATTGAATTATTAATGACCGACGACTAGATCCAAATGTTTTTCTTACTCCTATTTCTTTCGATCGGGACAAAGACTTGACCGTTGATAAATTACTGAAGTTGATTACAGAAATTAAAAGAATAAGAATACCAATTAGAATAAAAATATAGAGGTATACTACATTTCCACTTGGCTTATATTCACTTTGGAAGAAAGGCGTAAGATGAATGTCTTTTAAAGGCTGAAAAGCAAATCTTATTTTATCTCCTTTGCTCAACCACTCTTCCATAGAAATATTTTGCCAGAGTTGAATTATTGGGGCAATTCTCGGAAGAGCAAAGGCATTGAACTTCTCTTCAAAAACCTGAATATCGGTGTTTGGAAAAAGAACCACATAGTTATAAAAGCTTGCATCTGTCCAACTAGCAATATTATTTCTATTATAGATCCAATTCGAAACATTTGAATAAAGCATTTCATAATCCAGATGCGAATTCTCGGGTAGTTTTTCAACAATTCCCATGATTATAAATCGTTTATTTTCTCTACCCATGAAAGTAGAAACTGCTTTTCCAATCGGGTTTTCCTGGCCAAAAAATTTAGTAGCTGTTTCTTGTGTAATAAAAGCAGTATTTGGCTTCGACAAATCATTGATATCACCCTCAATAACACCCACATCAAAAACATCAAAGAAATCAGGATTAATTCCTGAAAGTTTAACTCTAAATGACACACCATCATCTTTTGCTAACAATGGTTTACCAAAATTTGTTATTATAGTTGCTTTTTCTACTTCAGGAAAATCGTTCTTTAATGCGTCGTATAGTGCTGTACCCGTTTTGGCATCTTTTACTTCCTTCCCAAATAAAACCCCAGTATAAGCAACCCTGTATATTCTATCCGCTTTTTGATGAAAAGAATCATAACTCATTTCATGTTTTATCCAAAAAGCAATTAAAATAAAACAAACAAAGCCAACAATCAGATTCACAATATTAATAAGCGAAAAATACCGATTGCTTTTTATACTCTTCAATGCAGCTAATATAGATTTATACATCTTCTTATTTTCAAATTAACATAAGGCTATTAAAAATTATATTTAAAATCTGTCAGCTTATTCATACCTCAGCGCTTCAATAGGATTTTTTCGTGCTGCTATGAATGTTTGCCCACTTACCGTTATTAATGCAATCATAAAAGCTAGAATTCCAGCAAGAGCAAAAATCCACCAAGACAGTTCGGTTTTGTAGGCGAAATTTTCCAGCCACTTACTCATGATGTAGTAGGCAATTGGAGTAGCAATAACAAAAGCAATTGCAACCCATTTTATGAATTTGAAGTTTAGCATTTTTACTATTTCAAAAACAGTAGCTCCATTAACTTTGCGAATGCCAATTTCTTTGGTTATTTGGGAAATGGTATTTAGCGTCATGCCAAATAGGCCCATAACGGATAGCACAATTGCCAATAATGAGAAGGCACTTACAAGTTTGGCTTGCTGCTCTTCGCGCTGGTAAAACTGGCTAATTTGATCTTTTAGAGAATACGTATTCACTATTTTATCGGGAGATATACTCCGAAAAAGAGTATGAATTGCATTTGTAATAAGCTTATCATTTACACCATTTGTTTTAATGGCAAAAAGACTCATTTTTTGAGGATGTTGTTGCATAATAACCATGGGTTGGATTAGCCTGTGCAGTGAGTGGCCGTTAAAATCCTTCACAATTCCTTTAATCAAAAAGGATCCATTGAACAGTTCACCCACTTTCAAATTATACTCCAGGGCCGCAGATTCATTAAAAATCATATCGTGTTTATTTTCTTGAAATTCACCGAAGTCTTCACCTTCTATAAACGGAATTCCAAGAAGATCAATCATTCCTTTTCCCATAATTAATCCATCGAATCGCACATTCTGATTGTCCGCCTGTAGATTTACTGGTAAGAACCAATTAAACGGAGGGATAAAGGATGAGCCTGCCGAGGATAATACTCCCGGAAGTTTATCCACTTCAGTTTTAATTACATTGAACTGCTTGCTCAGTTCGGTTGAATTTAATTCGCAAATAATCACATTTTCTATGTCAATAGCTTTAAAGTTTGTTAGTGCATAATTTATTTGTTTTTTAAGCGTAAGTACTCCAATTATAAGTACAATAAAAATGGCAAAGTGCAAGCTCAGAAAAGAATTGCTCCAACTATTACCGATTTGTGTTTGAGTAATTTTTCCATTTAGTAAGAGAATCGGAGAAACCTTTGCCACAGTAATTCCAATAAACAATCCGGATAATGATCCGGTAAATAGTGTAATGCCAATAAATACCAGCCAGGTTTGCCAGAAAGTAAAAATTTCCGTATTAATAGTGCGACCCAAGGTAAAGTTGATGAATGGAATGCCATAATATAGTATAACCGCAGCAGGAACCAGACTTATAATTGCGATAAAATTTGACTCAATTACTATTTGTTTGAGGATTGATGCATTTGAGGCTCCAAACGCTTTTTTAGCACCCATTTCTTTTAATCGCCTATTTATTTTTGCTTTGGTTAAAAAAATGTAATTGATAATTGCGATAAATAAAATTAATGCAGCAATAAAAATGTAATACTTGAGCTCATTAGCATTTCCCTGACGGGTGAATAGATTACCTGTAAGGTCATTTGATTTTAAATAAATATCGGCAACGGGTTGAAGACTATAATCCATTGATTTATACTTATCATCTTTATGTTGGTTTTTAAACTTTTGAATATTTTTTACCGCGTCATCAGGGTTAGCCTTACTATTTAAGAGCAAGTAGGTGCTGAAACTACGTTTATCCCAATCCGTTCTATAATCATCAAAGGCATAACCGTATTCACCCAACATTTTTTTGCTACTTCCAAATAATTCTTCTGTTAATTCAATATCTGCAATAAAATAAGGATTTAAAGTTGAATTTGAAGGAAGGCTTTCGTAAACTCCTGAGATTGTTAAGTCTATGAATTGATCATTCAACCTAACTTTTAAGGGTTGACCTATTGGATTTTGCTCATTGAAATACTTCTTAGCTATTTCTTCAGAGATGGCCACTTCGCTTTTAGACAAAGCTGGACTACCAATTTTCATATTAATTCCCAAACAATCGAAAATAGAGGCGTCGGAACAGGCAAAATTATATTCTTTAATTATTTCATTTTGCTTGTCTTTTAATTCAAAATCTAAAACCGCATAATATCTAAAAAATCTATTTATGAGTGGATTATCGTCTTTAATAGCCTTGCCTAAGGGGTAAGAAGTACGACAATCATTACCTAGAATAACACGGTGCAGTTGTTTATAGTTTGGAATATTTTTATTGAAAGAATTTTCGTGTATAAACAGAAAAGATAAAAGTAAAATACAACCAAGTCCTACGCCAAGGCCCAGTATGCTTGTAAGCGAATGAACCTTATTATTTAAAATATTTCTGATTCCAATTTTTATGTTTGAAGTTATCATATAATTTAGTTTTACAATTGAACTTTATCAACTATTGATTTACTCGTATCTCAAGGCCTCAATCGGATTTCTTTTTGCTGCTAAAAAAGCCTGCCAGCTTACGGTTACCAACGCAATTACAATAGCAATAGCTCCTGCCAATGCAAAAACCCACCAACTTAAAGCGGTTTTGTAGGCAAAGTTCTCGAGCCATTTATGCATGGCGTAGTA
>CAYPOW010000228.1:0-5483 GCA_964412145.1 uncultured Draconibacterium sp. | reverse complement strand
CGGTTTAATCAAGCATAATTGTTAAAGCCAATCCAAATCCTGTAGTTTGGTATTCATTTTTCCCCAAAATATCAAAAGGGGCATTTAAAACTAAGATAAAATTTTCTGCTTTTTCAATGGCAATCCCTGTATTTAATGTTAGTAAATAGGAGTCGTTAAGAATTGTATTGTATTTTTGATAACTATAATTAAGGCCAACAATAAAATTTACCCTTTCCATTACATAGTATCCAATATCGGAGTTAATATTGAATCCCTGATTGTGACCCTCAACAGTAGTTTTTATATGTTTATGATATTGGGCATCAAAGTCAATACAGAGCTTATTGGAAAATTTATAAGTCATAATCACTCCTCCAACATAAGCTGTTGTGGCTTTGCAGACAGCATCACGACATGCGGATATTCTATTTCCAAGAACTTTATTATAACCAGCTAGTAAACCCATTGTGAAATTTCCGTCGAAAGGAAGTTTGTATTTAGCTCCAAAGTTAACTTCACTTACGTCAATGGGTAAAGAAACACCTACTTCTAAATTTTTCATTAAACCATAGCTAAAGCGCAAGCCTGATCTTGCGAATTTAATTGTTGAATCGGGAGTTGAAAACAAAGGATGAATGTCTCCCTTATTATCGAAAAAGTTGGTAGCTGTTGCATATCCAAAAAAAGGTTCAAATTCAATGGTTCCTTCAGGTACAGGAGTTGTACAAAGTGTTCCTAATTTAGAAGCAGATAAACCTCCAACTTGCGCCATTGTTATTGGTGCAAATGCTAGAGATAATAGTAAAAATGAAATCTTTTTCATTTTGAAATATGTTTAATTATAAATATATAATATTAACATATATTAGATAAGTAAATTTGTAAAAGGTTTAATCCTCAAACAAATTAATTTTTCTGTTTTAAAAAAGTTTTTAGATAGAGTAACCAAACATAAAACATGGCAATGCCAATACCCAGATAAATAGGGAATAGGGTGTATTTTGGAATAAATGGTGTGTGCCGCAAGAGTGTTCCAAGCAAAATCATCAATAGAATTAAGATTTTGTCTTTCAGAATATGGAATTTCCAGAGACTAACGAATTTTTGATCAAAGGACTGAATGCGTAAAATATTTTTGAGTGTTAGTTTACGGAAGATAAAATGGATTTTTATTACGGAGAATAGTAGAGCTAGAATTAAACTGATAAATAGTTGATTATCAGTCATAATGCTTATCCAGCTATAGGCCCTTCCAATCAGAATTATGCTCGCAATGAACCAGATAAATCCCGTAAAAAGAAGGAGAGATTTGTGATTTACCTTAGGCATTCAGTGGTCTTTTTGTATTGAATAAAAATATGTAATAACGAAAGCTGGCAATAAAAAGAGCAGAGCCAATTCCGATATAAATTGGTGCAAGCATAAATTTTGGAAGACTGCTGTCGCGCAGAAAAATACCTAAGCTCATCATAAAAGCTATTAAAAGGTATGATTGCCACTTTTGGAAAGCCCAAACGCATACTTTTTCATTGTAAAGATTGATTCGTGAAATATTTTTGTTGGCCAGGCCAATAAAACCAAAATAGGCAATTACAGCACCTATTATAAGACCCGCAAAAATATCCAAAAGCATTTCGTTTTTGGTAATAATTGCAAACCATCCAAAAGCCTGACAAATTAAGAATAGGCCAACGGCACTCCAAAGAATTCCGGCAAGTAGAACAAGTATGTTTTTATGAACTTTAGGCATAATTGAAATAAATTGGATCAAAAATAAAAAGAAATACCGGTACTACAAGTAAAGCGGCGATTTTAAATACTAGAAAATAAGTTACTTACTGTGAAGATAATACGATACAAATGTATTCTCAAAAGCATTTTCATAAGTAATTAAAAGAAAACATTTTTTAGAAATACAGTATAACAAAAGCGAATGCTAAAAGCATTTGGTGAATGAATGGCTTAAATTATTCAAAGTGGTTATTGAAAGGAGGTTTATTTTTCTATTTCTTTAATTATATACCCGATCAGATATAAATATTGTTAAAATGCTTGATTTAATACCCGAAAAGGTATAATATTGCAAAAACAAGTGGTTTCATACCCGAAAAGGTATAGTTATGAATGAAAAATTAGTACAATTTGTCAAACAACGTAGAAAGTTGTTAGGTTTAACTCAAGAAGAGCTAGCTGCAAAAGCCGGTGTAGGTTTACGTTTTGTAAGAGACCTTGAGCAAGGAAAAATAACTTTGAGAATGGATAAAGTAAATCAAGTACTTGCATTATTTGGGCATGAATTATTGCCAGGTGAAACAAAAAAGCGAATGAGTGATGTATAGAAAAGGTAAAGTACTCTTCGGGGAAAATCTCTGCGGCATTATTGAAGAAACAGAAACGGGCTATCGCTTTACTTATGATTCGGAATATATAAGCAATTCAAATTCTAAAGCTATAAGCAAGAATTTACCCCTATCTGAAAAAAGTTATGAATCAAAAATGATGTTCCCGTTTTTTGATGGATTAATCCCCGAAGGATGGCTATTAGATTTAGCACAAAAACACTGGAAAATTGATATTCGTGATCGAATGGGGTTATTGTTAAGCTGTTGTAAGGATTGCATTGGCGCTGTAAGTATTGAACCAATATCGGGAGAATATGGAAAATAAATGTTTATATTGTTATCAGGAAAATCATTCAGGATTAAAGGACTATCATCCAGCATGCTGCAAAAAGATATTTGGTATTGATCAACCACCAAAATTGGATTATACATTTTCTGAAATGTCAAAACTTGCACAAGATATTATCCAAAATAGTGTTACGATACCAGGTGTTCAAGCTAAGTTGTCTTTACAATTAGATAAAAAGAGTAGGGGAGCTTCTAAATTAACCTTGGTAGGCTTGTGGGGAGATTTTATATTAAAACCCCCAACAATAAATTACTCTGAGTTACCTGAAAATGAAGATTTAAGTATGCATTTGGCTGAATTGTTTAAAATTAAAGTTGTGCATCATTCTCTTATCAGGTTAAAATCAGGCGAACTAGCCTATATTACCAAACGAATTGATCGTGATAAAGATGGGAAATTGCAAATGGAAGATTTTTGTCAGTTATCTGAACGATTAACTGAAGATAAATATAAAGCTTCTATGGAACAAGTGGGGAAACTGATCCTGCAATATTCTTCAAACCCTTTATTTGATGCATTATCCTTTTTTGAGTTAACTCTGTTTTCATTTTTAACGGGCAATGCTGATATGCATCTAAAGAATTTTTCTTTAATAGATTACCGAAATGGAATGACAGGGTTATCACAGGCATACGATTTATTATCAACCAGATTAGTAATATCAGAAAAGAAAGATAATGAAGAGTTGGCTTTAACCTTAAACGGAAGAAAAAGAAACTTTAAATTACAAGATTTTATTACGTTTGGAGAAAGGTTAAAATTAAATGAAAAGCAGATTCAGAACTCTTTATTAAAATTCTCTAAGCAATATAAAAAGGCAATAACTTTTGTTGACACTTCTTTTTTATCTCTAGAGTTTAAAGAAAAATATAAGGAATTAATTCATTTACGAGCTGAAAGACTTGGCCTCTAATATTTGTAAAATAAATCAAATTCTATTTTCCGATACAGAAAATAAACCTATATTGAAAATCAAACAGTTATGCAAAATGGGCAACAAATAGGCAGCAAAAATCAGGGAATAAGAGCCAAGTAGAGCTATAAAAAAGTAAATAAATAATCTCGCCCGTTATCTCTCCAAGTTTGATATTAGTCTTTTGAAATTAGCAGCAATGTCTTTTTCATTTGGTATTTCGGTAAAAGCTAGCATTGAAAGTTCTTTGGTGTATACTTGTTTCAATGTGTTCCATAAACCATCAAAATCCTTCAATAATGGGGATGCATTTAAGGGTTTTTTATACCAGCCTTTGGGTTCATCAAATGCTTTTTTATCGTGTTCTAAAATTTCGTTTAGATATGATTTAAACTCTTTTGAATTTACATACTGATTGCACTCAGGGTCATTATATAAAAAATGCAAATCGTAAAAATGTCTGATTTTACCTGATATACTTTCTATGGGGTTTTTATCAAATGAGAAACGGATAAGGGAGACCAGTTTTTCAATTAAGGTGCGATTTTTCCCCAAAACATTCAATTGAAAGGCCTGCAATTCATATTTATGAATTAAGTCGAATTTACTAGTGGTTTGTAAATATTCTCCTATCAGACTATGGATTGGGATTTTTGAATAGGGATAAGGATTTGCGAAGGAATTTAACTCTACTATAATGGTGTTTGAAACTGCCGGGTTTGCTCTTTGTGGTATAACGGAATATTCATAAACCGATTTTCTAAATCGGGAACCTTTACTTGTGACTCCTTCTTTTACAATTTCCACTAAATCCCGGGCAATTTCTTTTTCGACAGTTCGCATTAACTTTTTAAGTTGATTTCCGGTCAACCCCAACGTATTAACCACTGCAATATCAATATCTTCTGAAAAGCGGTCAATTAAACCATATCCTTTTGATAGCGATGTCCCACCTTTGAAAACGACAGATTCGACATACTTGCTTTCTGATAATCTTTTTAATACTAAAGAGATCCAATAATCCTTCTCAATAAATACGGGCAAAATATTTAGTTCCTGACTAGCAGCCTGGATGGCATTTCTAAATGCGTTGATGTCGGAGTGAAGATTTATTGGATGTTCCATTTTTGCTTGTTTGTAAGGGTGTTATCCGAAATTTTGTATTTGTAATTTGAAGCCTGGTTTAGCGATTCAAAAATAGGTTGAGAAACCTCTGAATCACAAGCTGTTTCAATCAAGGCTCCGGTCAAAGCTCTGGAAGATGCCGTATAATTTAATGACAGCTTTACCAATGTGTTTAATACGTTTGGACTTAATTTTTTAATTAATAAAATGATTCGCTCGCAAGATATGTCCAATGTTGTATCGGGAATTTCTTTTATATATCTAATGCTATCTAAAATGCGTAATAATGAACTGTTTTCTTTGGTAATTCGGTTTGCTTGCTTGATAAACTTTATTTTGTACATCCCTCGTGTGATGGCCTTTTTTTCTGTGTTTACGCCAATTTGAATCGTATTCGACAGCTGTGTTGTTAGTCCGAGTTCATTATAAGCAGAATAACCTGTTAGATAACCTTGAATCTTTCCGTCCTTTTCCAGCAAGTCTTTAACTACCTGATTGATGTCTGGCTTAAGTTCTCCGAACTCAGTCATTTTGGGTTTGTAATATCTTCCTTTTGATAACTTTCGAAGTTTCCCTGATTCCACCATACGGTTAAGGGCTTTTAAGACAGCATCAGTCTTTTCCACCGATATAGGAAAGTCAGTATAGGTGAAAACATAACCAGCTTGGAACCTATTGACTGTATTATTTATGTAATCAGTAATTTGCATTTATATGATATTTTATGCAAATGTATAAAATGTCTGGTTATTTCCGGTAAAAACCAGACAAA
>CAYPOW010000227.1:3661-5486 GCA_964412145.1 uncultured Draconibacterium sp. | reverse complement strand
GTAATAGCAAAACGAGGTGTGAGTGCATAGTTTATGCGGCCTTTGTGGTGATATTTTTCAATCAACAGATTGTTTTCCACATAAGTATTTGCTGTTTTATCGCAAAGAGATGCTGGTGCATTTCTGTCCATTGCTGTTTTCCCGCTCAAAATTCGCATATTCAACGCAAGGGCCTCTTCAAATAAAATGGAAGTGGCTTCAACATGTTTGCTAGGAAAAATGGCGGCGCTTGTGGTGCCATTTTTTAGTAGCTGTTTAAGAAAAAAACGAATGGATTTTTGTGCAAAAACATTATCTTCAAATTTTTCTTCGAGCGGAAAAGTATACTTTTCGAGCCATTCGAGTAATTGTTGGCTATAAGAGGCAATTGCTTGTGTTTGAACCGAATGCACATGTCCATCAACAAAACCGGGAAGTATAAGTTTGCCCGAATAATCTTTTAAAATAATATTTTTTGGCAGAAAGGGGGCTATATTTTCTTCGGCACCCATCATCTTCACTTTTCCATTTTCAACCCAAATTATTCCTTTCGGAATATAAATCATCTCTTTTTCACTCAAAAAATGAAGAAAATCAGCTTTTACAGCAAGGCTTTCCTTTTTTATCATACTCTCTGTTTAGTCGCATATAAAATTACAATAAAAATCCATCGATTCATTAATTTCCAAATCTATACTTTTTATTCAATTTTTCCTTTCTTTCGATTGATCTTTTTTGCTTTATAAAATTCTTTGTCAGCAATGTATAAAACCTTGCTCACTTTGGCATAAACAGTTCCCTCCATATCGGAAAAATCGACTTCCCGCGTCAAGTCAATTTCTTGTTTATCAGCCACGTCTCTTTTAATTCGATTTAATTGCTCATCAGAAACTAAAAAACGCGCAAACAACGTTTTATTTCCAGGTCTTAAAAAACGAATAGAAGCAGATTTATCCCATACTACATAATTTTTGCCCAATAATTCAATCAACTGAAGCATAAAAATAGGATCAGCAGAAGCATAAATACTTCCGCCAAAAATAGTGCCCACATAATTGCGTGTGCGCCAAAAAAGAGGCAATCGTATCTGGACTTCTTTAAAATCGCTTGAAAGAAATACAGCACGTGCGCCTGTTCCCCAATAAGGAGGAAAAAGATTTAATAGATTTCGTTTGATTCTGGCTTTTAAGTTTTCTGTATTACTTGTTGAGAGTTTTTTCTTTGTCATTTCTTATTTTGATCTCTTTTTATCTAAGCGCAAAGGTCGAAAATTATTTGAAAAACACGTTGATATGAAAGGGCAAATGCTGTTAGTGATCAATTCATTTAGATCCTTAAATCCGCAATTACAATCCAGAGAGGATTATAAACAGGCGTATTTGAATGCATTACGAGATTTGTTTGTGGGTCTAAAGTATAACTAGTATTATGCGGCTAAAGCCGAATACTATATTCACGTTTATCCGTTTGCTGAAGCAAACGGGAATTGAGCAGGAATAATTATAATGCATTCAACTATTTATTACCGTCAGATTTATCTGACGGTTGAAAATGAAATGATCTAAAATGGTTTTAGCCACATCAATAATCTGAAAAAGAGTGTTTTAATAAAAGATTAGATCAAATAAATGATAAATATGAGAATCGTTTATAAGGATTCATTCGTAAAAAGACTTGAAGTTCAGATGGACTATCTTACTCAATATAAGCCCATTATAGAAATAAATTCAAACGTGTATTATTAAATCAAAACAAAACCGCGTACTTTAACCAACGGGTTAACCCGTTGGTTAAGTGCAATGTATCACCACAAGGAACAGCTAATTTTACTCTTAGACATTAAGGG
>CAYPOW010000227.1:0-3561 GCA_964412145.1 uncultured Draconibacterium sp. | reverse complement strand
CTCATTAACTATTTCTTCTTGTCGGTTTGCACAATTCCATTATTTTTGTATCCAATAATAGAAATAATCTTAAAACACAATAGAATATGAAGAAAAATTTATTCGTGCTTGCAGCAGCATTTTTGTTGTCAATAGCCACAATTAACCAAACCAACGCTTGTACCAACTATTTAATTACAAAAGGTGCATCAACTGATGGTTCTACAATGATTTCTTATGCAGCAGATTCTCATGTATTATTCGGAGAGCTTTATCATTGGCCTGCAGCAATATGGGCAGACGATGCTATGTTGGATGTTTACGAATGGGATACCGGAAAATATTTAGGAGCCATTAAACAAGCCAAAGAAACCTATAATGTTGTAGGAAACATGAATGAATATCAAGTGGCCATTGGCGAAACTACATATGGTGGTCGTAGCGAATTGCGCGATCCCAATGCCATTATGGATTATGGTAGCTTGATTTTCATTGCTTTGCAGCGTTCTAAATCCGCTCGCGAAGCCATTAAAGTGATTGCTGAATTGATGGCAGAATATGGTTACTATAGTTCTGGGGAGTCTTTTTCAATTTCTGATGCCAACGAAGTTTGGATTATGGAATTGATTAGCAAAGGAACCGTTGAAAAAGGTGCCATTTGGGTAGCTCGTATGATTCCTGATGGCTATGTAAGCGGACATGCAAATCATGCACGTATTGAAACTTTCCCAAAAGCAAACGGCAAAACGTCCATTAGTTCTGACGATTTGGATAAAATTTTCAATCCTTCTATTACCACAGTTTACGCTGCTGACATCATCGATTTTGCACGTAAAATGGAATGGTATTCTGGAAAAAATAAAAACTTCAGTTTTTCTGAAACTTATGCTCCCGTTGATTTTGGCGGCGCTCGTTTTTGCGAAATTCGTGTTTGGTCAATGTTCGATCAGGTTACCGATAATATGAGCGACTATTGGGAATATGCCAAAGGAAATATAGAGCATGGCGATAAATTAGCCAATGGCGATAAAAACGTAGATAAATATGCTACCAACCGCATGCCTTTGTGGGTAAAGCCAAATCGCAAGGTAAGTGTTCAGGATATGATGCATTTTATGCGTAATCACCTCGAAGGAACTGAATTAGATATGAGCAAAGATGCTGGTGCCGGTCCTTATGCTGCGCCTTATCGTTGGAGAGGAATGACTTGGGAAGTTGACGGACAAATGTATTGTCACGAGCGTGTAACAGCTACTCAACAAACAGGATTTTCTTTTGTTACTCAATCGCGGTCTTGGTTACCAAACGAAATTGGCGGGATCTTTTGGATTGGAATGGACGATGCCGCCAGTACCGTTTACGCCCCAATGTATTCAAGCATTACCAAAGCGCCTCGTACTTTTGAAAGAGGAAATGGAAAAATGATGGTTTGGAGCGATGATGCTGCTTTCTGGGTATTTAACCAAGTAACAAATTTTGCCTACACACGTTACAATTCCATTCATCCTGAAATTGCTGAAAAGCAAAAAGCCTACGAAGATAGTTTTGTTGCTGCAACAGATGGAGTAGATAAAGTAGCGCTAGCTCTTTTAGAAAAAGACCCTAAAACAGCAGTTGCTTATCTAACTAATTATTCTTGTGGCGAAGCAGATAAGTTGACACACAACTGGAAAGAGTTCTACCAATATTTATTTATGAAATATATGGATGGTAATATTAAAACTGCTGTTCAGGGGAAACAAAATCCAAAAGTAAAGCAACCTGGTTATAGCAAAGAATTTTTGCGTATGATTGTTAAAGATCATGGCGATAAAATAAAGATGCCAAAACAAAAAGGTGGACATTAAGTCTACTCCTTTTTAAAATTAAGAAGCCCTTGAACACAAAAGTTCAAGGGCTTTTTTTAATTAATCTGTTGATTCGTCATCTCGATGAAACACAGCACCTTGTAATTTCAACGGAGCGTAGCAGTGGAGAAATCTTTACAAGCATATTATGGAGATACCTCTCCGTCAACTGACGGATCGGTATGAGGGGAGTGCGCTTGAAATGAAAGGCTCCTTATGCAGCACAAACACCTTCATTTTGAACAGCCCCAACAATTAATCAATGAAAATCACTATTTTCGTTTTTTTGAATACTACAATAGGGGCCGATTATGAAAAGAGAAGATTTACAAAAAGAGCTAAAAGAATACAAAGAAATTGTACAGAGCTCAAGCTGCTTAATTTATAAAACGAATCCTACAGGCCAAATTCTTTTTGCCAATAAAACATGGGCGGAAACCCTAGAATATTCGGAAGAAGAAGCTCTGGTGTTAAAAGTTATACAAATTATTCGAAAAGATCAGGTTCCTTCCTTTTTGGAAATGATGAAAATTGCTTTATCCGGTAAAGCTATTTGTAATTTTCAAACAGTGTTTATTTCCAAAAATGCTCGAGAGATTTACGTTGAGGGAAATGTGTCTGGGATTATTGAGGACGGAAAAATTAAAAGCCTACAGGGGGGATTTCGAGATATTACTTCACGTAAATTAACAGAGCAAAGGCTTTTTGAAGAAACCGCACTTTTAAATAAAAGCCAGGAAATTGCACATATAGGTGGCTGGAAAACAGATTTAAAAAACAATGAAATTACCTGGTCTGATGAGGTGTTTCGAATTTTTGGAATTTCAAAAGATGCTTTTGCTGGAACATATGAAAGCTTTTTGAGTTTTATTCATCCTAATGATAAGAAAAGAGTCAAGGAGTCTTTTGAGAAATCGATTAAAGATAATTTAACTGCAAATATTTCTTACCGAATAATTCGTCCAAGCGGTGAGGTTCGTTATTTACGGGCTACATCAAATAAAATCAAAAATACGAAAGAAGAGACAGCTTTTTTTTATGGATTAGTGACTGATATAACCGATTTCAAGTTGACAGAAAACGCTCTTAGTGATCAACTCGCCTATTCAAATATTCTTTTTGAACATTCGCCCGACAGCATGTTTCTAGCAGATTTAAAGGGCATATTTATTGATGGAAACAGTACGGCCGAAAAACTAACTGGATATAAAAAAGAAGAACTTATTGGCAAAAGCTTTTTAAAATTTGGCCTGATTCATCTCAATCAAGTTCCAATTGCACTAAAGCAAATTCAAGAAGTCATAAGAAAAAAACAAACTGGATCTGAAGAGCTAGTTCTAATTAGAAAAGATGGTAGCGAGATTTATGTTGAAACAAGTGCTCATTTGGTTAAAATAAAAGGTAAAAATTATATTTTAGGGTCTGTTCGAGACATTACAAAACGTAAAGAAATAGAAAAGGACTTAATAGAACTGTCTAACCGAACAAATACAATTTTGGTTGCCGTGCCTGATATTCTGATGGAAATAGATAATAAAGCGGTTTATAAATGGGGAAATCAGTCAGGATACGATTTTTTCGGATCAGATGTAATTGGAAAAAAAGTCGACTTTTATTTTGAAGGTATTCAGCAAACATTGGATAAAGTAAAACCTCTTTTTAAAGGGTCGGAAGAATTGATTTTTGTAAAAAGCTGGCAAAGACGTAGAGATGGTCAAAAACGATTATTGGCTTG